>JAYTSX010000081.1:0-8741 GCA_043745445.1 Elusimicrobiota bacterium | reverse complement strand
CGGCGGCCTGATTGGATTGCAAGATTTTCCAGGAAAGCACGGAGACAGGGACGAGGGCAAGCGCCCCCATCACCAGCGCAACGCGGCGAAATAAGCCCGAACGAAGCCAACCCATGCTTGTCTTATAAGGATAGGTGGAACCCATCTCCCTGTCAATACTGACAGGCCGCTGTTTTTAGAGGATTTGGCGAATGGCCGCGACGAACAAGGGAAGCGCGAACCACGCCCACCACAGCGGCGCCGGAGCGGACTCGGACAAAGGCGCAAACGGCACGCTCCGTGCCGCCCTCAAAACACCGGCGGCCGCCGGCCGAGCGACGACATCCACGGTTGTGCGCGCCGCGTAATCGCCGGAAACGGAAAACGCCTCAAGCATCGCACCGCGTTCGAGCAAGGCGGTGGACGATCCCCGCGCGGCCAGCCGCGCAACGGAAATGTCAGACTGCGCGGGAGCGATTACGCCATTCAGGGCGGAGCGCACACGCACGATCAAGCCCGAGCGGGACAGATCGAGCGCGAGCGGACGCGGGGCGGAAGGAAACGGAACAACGGCGGAGCCGGCGGACGCGCTCATGTCGCCGTTCGGCGCGACGGCGCCGAAGAACTTGACCGAGGGGCCTCCGGCCGCGACGGCGCCGGCCCCGGGCATCGCTGCGACGGCGTCGTGAAGGGTCTCCCCCTCCGGCGCGTATGCGAGAGCGGCCCGGCTCGGACCATGGCCGGCTCCGAAAACGGCGCCCGCGTCGCGCGCCGCGAGCCGAGTCTTACCGGCGTAATTGGGGCCGAAAGCGCCGCCTTGAAGAATCGTCGCCGCGACGATAGCCGTAGGCCGGTCGGAGCCCGATTCCGGCGCGAGCGTCGCCTGAGCTTTTTCATTACTCTGATCGAAGAAGCTCCGGCCTAGGCCGGCGGCCTTCTCGGGCTGAGTCAGCGGATTGGACGGAGAGGCGTCACCGCGCTTAAGCGCCGCGGACTGGCCGTTCTCAAGCGTCGACGCGGCGGAATGCCGGTTGAGGGAAATCGCGAGCGCCAAACTTCCGGGCGTGGGCTTGCCGGGCAACGCCGGCGTCTTATCGGCGTGACGGCCCTGTTGAGCCGTCGCGGGTGCCGGCGCTATCTGGGCCGCGGCGGCCTCAGCCTGGACGGCGGCCGCTTCCGGAGCATTACCGACGAAATTCATCGCCGGGCCGATGAGCCCGGGCACGGGCGCGGGCAGAAGCGGCAAGGCGCCGCGCAGGTCGAGGACGGAACCTAAGGAAGGCATGCCAACGGAGCCCCCCGCGGGCGCCAAAACGGGCATGACCGTCCCGGAAGGGCCCACGGGAGCGACGCCGTTCTCGACGGGCATGACGACGCCCGCCCAGGACGACGAAGCCAAAAACGCCAGCGCAAATAACGCCTTCACGGCCCGAGTCTAGCACAATGCTTCCGCGGAATTCAGTCGGGGAAAGAACGATTTTTCGTTTTTTTTTTGCCGGGACTTAGGGCCTAGACGCAAAGGGCCCAATAGGCCTATGCGCCCGGAGCCAATGCCATAGCGCGGAGAAGATCGCGCCGAAGAAGAACAGCGCCAGCATCCAAGCCCAGAACATCGGGTTCGCGCCGTATGGAGGGCGCGTCGGGTCGGTCGGGTTGCGGCGGGCTTCTTCCAGCAAGCGCAGGTAGCGATCCCAGAAGGCGATGCGGTCCCGGAGCGCCTTGATATCGGTTTGCAGCTCGCCGATGCGCCGCTCGAGCTCCATCTGTTCGCCGATGCGCTGGGAGAGCTTCTGCCAGCGCAGGCGCAAGCTGTCTTGCTCCGTGCGCGCCTGGCTGCGCTCGGCCAAAGTCCCGTCGACCCGCGCCGTCTCACGCGCCAAACTTTCCTCGAGCGCGGCGCGATCCGCCTCGGTCTTCTTCACGCTCTCACCGACCCGCTCCGTGTAGCCGTCAAGCGCGGCGGCCTGTCGCCCATAAGCGTCGGCGCCCGGACGAATGCGCACGCGGCGCTCGACCGCGTCAACGAACAGGTGGCCCGGCGTCGCGGAAGTCACGACATCGCCGTCGCGGCCCTCCACGTCGGAGCCCGCGGACCGGGCATCCGAGGAGATGGTCCCGTCGGCAAGACGGAGGCGGATCGCGTCGGGCCCGAGTTCGGCGGTGCGCCGGGACTCCTGATAGAAGCCGGCGCGACCGCGACGGGTTTCAAGCGTCAACTGCTCGACGCCGCCTTGGAAGCGGGACAGCGTGCGTATGCGCGCGGCATCGACATCTTCGGCGGCGTGGGTCACCTCGCGCTCCAGGGCCTGACGGCCCAGGTGAATATCCAGGTTATCGTTCGCAATCAGAGGGCCGGTATTGTCGCGATTGTTGTCCCGAATCCGATCGCCCTCTTTCACGCCCAGATCCTTGCTCCAGATGCCTTCACCGGGTCGCAACGGCGAATCGGTGCGGACCTTGTCGGGGAACTGGCTCGGATCGAAATAACGGTCGGCGGGGTCGGGCAGGAGGTTCAGGACATCCAGGCCGCCGACCACGCTTCGGAAGAAGCCGTGATGCTCGGTGGCGCCACCCTCGGTCTTGTACATATAGGCGCGTCCCAAGTAGTGATGCGCACGGGGGTCGCGACCCGCAAACTCCGATGGAATGCCGGCGATGCCGCGCGGGATCTCAAGCACGATATTGCCCCAATTGAAGGGCAGGTAAGACCAATGCTTCGCCTTCCACAGAGCGGACTGCGCGCCATCAAGACGCTCGATCAGGTAGTTCTCGCTGAGGAGAACCGGCAGGCCGCCGTCCGTCTCCTCGAATTGGCTGTAGCGGACCTTGGTGAGGGCTTCAGTGGCGCTGGCACCGCGCACGTCGCCACCGGCGCGATAAGATTTGAGCGTCCAGTGCTTAAAGGCCTCGTCCATCTCCTGCTCGCCACGGTAGGTGTGAATGAGCGCGCCCTTCTGGTCGACGACCGCAGCGAGCAAGGTTCCCGTGATTGTCTCAACGGCAGGACCCTTCAACGACGGGTCGAGGGACTCGGCCTTCTCCGTCCCGCGCGCGGCCGGTGCGGCGACGTTGACGACGTTGTGCTGAGAATCGAGGCCGAGCGTCAGGTCGGCGGTGCGGTGCAAGGTCCAGGACCCGGACTGCTTCAAGGTGCGCTCCGCATCCTCAACCGTCTTATTTGCGTTGATCGTGCGGGCGTGGGCGACCTTAAACTTCGAGGAGGCCTCGGTGAAGACCTTGGCGGCGGCGTCCATCGCCTTGATCTCATCCGAATAATCGTCGTGAGCCTTCTCGATCTCAGTCTGCAGGGCGCCGTTCTTGGCCTTCGCAATCTTGCTGAGCTTGGGCTCGGCGACGCGACGGTCGAGCTCGGTCTTAAATGTCGGAGCGTTCTCATCGAGGCCGTCGGCGACCATCGAATCGCGCAGCGCGTCGCGCAGGCGAGCCTGCGCGGCCAAGTAGGTGCGGCTGCGCTCGTCGGCGGCGGTCTTGGCGACGGCGGCCTCCTCGACGCGCGCGGCCTCCTCATCCTTCGCGGTCGCAAGGTCACGGCGCGCGGTGTCCAGGTCGCGCACCGAGTTATCGTAGGCCTTCCACTGCGCCTCGAAGTCGTCCTTGGTGCGGTAAAGCTGGGAGACCCGGCCGTTTTCATCGCGCGCGAATCCGAAGCTGTTGAGCTTAACCTCGATCCAGCCGCGGCGGCGTTCCGAGGATTGCATCTCCAGCGCGCTCTTGATCAGCATGGCCGCGCCATTGGGAGAGACGGTCAGGGTCTTAAACGCCGCGCCCTCCTCGGAAGACTCGAGGCTCTTCAAGGTCGGGAAGCGGTCGCGTGGCAGAGCCTTGTCGCCCAGGTAAAGCTTCATGACGACCTGCTCGGGCTTAAGGGCGAGAGCGTCAAGCGGATGGAGCGCCTTCGCTGGCTTGGCGTCGGCCCGCGCCTCAAAGAAGAACACCCGGCCCCGCATGTGATACCCGCCGTCCGGCTGAGCCTTGCTCTTCGGGCCGAAGACCTGATCGAAGGTCAAGCCGAGCGCCTTCTGCCCGGGCTCACCCGGCGTCACGAAGTCCGAGCCGGCCATCTTGGCCTGCAAATCGGCGAGGGCGCGGTTGTCCTTGAACTTCGTATCGGCGGCTTCGCGCGCGGCGTCGGCGGCATCGGCACCGCCGACCACTTGATATTTTCCGGAAATCTCTTTGCCCGTCACGGGATCTTTGGGGCGATCGATGAACCAGCCCATCTTACCGGTCGCCGGGTCCTTGCGCGTGACGATCGCGCCGATCGTGCCCGGGTGGTCCACGCCATCCTTGGCCATTTCCACGACCTTCTCCGCGGTCAGCCACTCGTTGACGGACCAGGTGCTCTTGCCGTCGCCGTCAAGACGCACCACCGCGTACAGCGGCTGAAGATCCGTGCCGACCGCGCCCTTGGTCCAACGGTCGCGCGTCTCCTTGAGATGGGACAACGCCGACGCGATCGGATCGATGCGGGCCGGGGTCTGGCGCGTCCAGCGCGCGGCGCGCAGGCGTGACTGCTCGAGCATGATCAGCGCGTCGAGAGCGGCCATGCCGCGGCCGTGCCGGGCGCGGGCGATCGAGCGGTCGAGAATCTCCCCCACATCGTAAAGCCCGTCCAGCGCTCGCACGGCGGTCGGGGACGGCTTGTCGGCGAGCGTGCGGGCGAGTTCGGCGTCGAACGCGCTCTGCGCCTTGAGGTACGCGTCGAGCTCCAGGTCCTTGAGAACGAAGCGCACGGCGTCGTCGCCCGAGTCGGCGAGATAGCTCGTCAGCAGGCGGTCACGCGCGTCCTGGAGCGCGGCGTTGAGCGTACCGAGACGGGAGAAGGTCGCGGCCTCGGCGTCCGTCGGTTGGTGCGCGCGCCAATAGGTCTCGCTGAGTTCGCGCAACATGTGGACCTGCTCGCCGCGGTCGAGCGCGAAAGCCTTCGAAGCGTCGCCGAGATCCTTGCGCATGAACGTCAAAAACTCCTTCGCGACCGGGTTCGAAGTCGGGTCGAGCAGGCCGATGCCGCGCAAGGCGAGCTGAAGCTCGGCGCGCAGGTTGGCGCGCTTGCCTTCCACGTCGACCTTGGTCAGGCGGTCAAGCTTCTCGGCGGGCGTGTAATCCAAGGAGTGGACCGCCTCCGCGTCGCGCAGGGCGATGCGATAGGACGCCGCGTCCGTCGCGATGCGCGCGCGCATCTGCGGGGTGACGGCCTTGCCCATCTTCGCGAACAGCTCTTCCTGGCCGGCTTCGAAGGCCGGATCCGCATAGCGCCCAGCCCAGTAATCAAGGAGCTGGCTCTTCGGGTCGGCGCGCGAGACTGCGGCCTCGGGGCGATCGGGCGCGGAGAAGGGGCGCAGTGATCCGGCCGATCCTTCGCCGAGCGCCTCGAGCTCCGTGACCAAGGTAATGAAGTCGGCCTTCGTGCTGGTCATCGCGCGGGCGAAGTCGTCCCAGGCCGCAATCAAGGCCTTCTGCGCGGCAAGGTATTCATTGGATTTGGAACCGGAAATTTCAGCCTGGACGCGAAGGTCGTTCTCCGCGGCCTCGATGACCTTGCGCCGGGCCTCGAGGCCCTTGGCGCCGTCCTGGACGTTGAGCATCAGGCTATGAAGCCGCAAGGTCAGCTCCTGCAGACGCCCGGAGGACTGCATCTCCTTGCGCAGGACCTCACCCATGACCTTCTCGAGACCGGCCTCGATCTGGCGCGGATCCGGCGCCTCGATGAAGACCCCGCTGATCGGCGTGCCGCGGAAATAGCCGAAGGTCGCCACGGGCGTGAAGCCTTTGTAGCTCATGCGCTCGGCGATCGTGTTCGCGTTGATCTGGCCCATAATTCCGTCTTCGTTGCCCCAGCTCGCCGGCGTGCCGCCGTCGAACAAGGTGCGCCGAATCGAGTCGATTTGGCGATTGCGGATGTCCGAGATCAGGCGCGAGGACAGCTCCCCCAGGCTCCCGGCCGGCTCCGCGTCGTTGGGCACCAGCCGCACCAGATCCTCGATCTTGGTGTCCACCGGCAGCCCTAGCCGCGCCACGAGCCCTTGGCGCTGGGCATCGAGCCGCAGCATCAAGGCCGCGCGGACCTTGCTCAGCTGCATCGGGGCCTGGGCGGCGGTCCGGGTGCGGATCTCGCTATCGAGGTAGCGCAGGAGGCGCACGTCGCCCTCGAACTGAGCGGCCAGAATGTCGGCGCGCGACGCGGCGCCGACCAGGGCGTCACGGTAGAGCCGGTCGGCCTTATCGGTCCGCAGCTTCGCCAGCGCCAACAACACCTCGGGCGGCGTGCCCGGATCGGTCAGGCGCAGCTCGATCCAGCCCTCGACGAAGTTCCGTTCGATCGGCGCATGGCCGAGCGTCTGCTTCGCATAGTAGTACCGGACAAACGCCGCGGAGCGGTGCTTGAGATTCTCCGGCGTGATCAGCTCGAGCTTGTCCTCGGGCGCGACGGTCGATAAGGACTGCTCAGACGCGGCGAGGCGGCGCGTAAGGTCCGCCCATGTCGACGGCAAGGTGCCTTTTCTCGCGGCGACCTCCGCATCGGGGTTCACGCCGCGCGCCAGAAGGTCGGCCTGGAGCGAGAACATCAACGACGCAAGGCGGCTTCTCTCGAGCAAGGCCTCGGGGGCGTCGCCTTTGATCCCTTCCAACGCGAGGCGCGCGGCCGTAAGCTGTATGACATACTTCGCCACCTCGCCCGCGCGGCGTCCATCGTAGGCGTCGCGCTCGCGTTCTTCAGTGAGGGTCTGGATACGGGCGGCGGCGGCCATTTCGGGATTGTAGATCGGCGAATCAGTCAGCGCGCCCATTAGCCGGCCGAGCGAGCGCACCACGAGGCTCACGGGCTCAAGCTGGAGCATCTCGACCTTCATGTTCTTGTCGACCATCTCCTCAACCGCCTTCGCGGTCGAGACGCGCGCGTCCAGAATGCGGCGCTGGGTGCCGACGGGGTCCTTCGCGGCCAGCAGCCGCGACAGCGCCTCGAGCGCCTGGCGCTCGTCGATCGCCGCCACGACCGTCGACTCGGCGGGGCGGCCGAGAAGGTAGTTGATCGTCTCGCGCGCCTTGGCGAACTCCATGCGCACCGACTCCCGGGCGAGCTTGGCCGCGTCATAGCGCTGCACTGCGGCGGCGTCGCCCGACGCGGCCGCGCTCTGCAACTGGGGCAAAAGATCGTTGTAAACATTGAGCCGCGATTCAGAGGAGCGCAGCGCCACCATGTTCCGGTAGAACTGCACGGCAAGCCCGGCCTCAACGCGACC
This sequence comes from Elusimicrobiota bacterium, assembly GCA_043745445.1. Taxonomy (GTDB): domain Bacteria; phylum Elusimicrobiota; class Elusimicrobia; order UBA1565; family UBA9628; genus GWA2-66-18. The sequence continues at coordinate 1,500 of JAYTSX010000081.1, read as the reverse complement.
TTTGAGAGCGGCATAGTACTCGGCTTGCTGAGAGTGCTGGGTGACCTGAAGCTCGCGCATCTCCTCGGGCTTGAGCTCGAAGCCGAGCACGGGGGTGACGGGGATGCCGGTGATTCCGAGCGAGGGAATCCAGCCTACGCCCTGCGCGGTCAGGCCGACGCCGACGTTGATGTCGAGCCAAGCCTTCTGCAAGCGATGATCCACCGAACGCGCCATCTCCTCAGCGGCCTCCTGCCGCTTAGCGATCTCGCCGAGGTTGTGCGAATTCGCCGAGGTCGCAGCGAAGGCGTCATCAATCGAGGTCAGGCGCAACGGCGTCCCTTCGTTGTTCGTCGGGCGTTCAAACGGCGCGCCGACGCCGGCCTGGGCCCGGAGCAGCTCCGCGCGCGACATCGACTCAATGGAGGTGGCCATGTACCAGTTCCAGGTCGCGAACGCCTCGCGGAGCTTTTGCGGATCGATCAGGCCGTTGCGGTACGCGCGGATCGCGTCGGAGAGCGCCTGCGCCGAGGCCGGCGCGTTCGGCTCGACGGCCCGCGCGCTCGCCGCCCAAATACGGGACTGCTCGAGCGCAGCCTGCGTCGCGAGGGTGCGATCGGCGTAGGCCTGCTGCATCTCTTCCTTCACGGCCTGCGACTCGAGCGCGTACGCCTTATCAGCCGACTTCGCGGCCGGATCATAAATCGGCAGGCGCACGGAGCCGCCGAAAGTGAGCGCCTGGTTGGCCATCATGTCCTGGTACTGCACGCCGAAGCCGACCGTCAGACGGTCCACCCAAGGAATCCAATCGACCACATTAAACGGATTATCGCCATGGGACAGCTTCATCGACTCTTCGTCGAGGCTGCCAAGGATGACGCTCAGGCGGTCGGGAGAAGTGATCAGGCGCCGGATGTTGCCGAGCATCTGCCGGAGATCATCCGAGTTGAGATCCTGGAACGGGGGCGCGGACTGCGGATCGCGGCCGGTGATCGAGTTGTAGCGCAACACGGCCTGGTGCAGGCGGGACTCGGCGTCGCTCAGCCGCACGGTCGCCTCGCGGCGGGACGACTCCGACGGGGCGTTCTGGACCGAGAAGTTCGCCAGCTTCAGCGCCCATTGCGCCTCAGCGATCTCGACGACCGAGGCCTGCCAATCCTTCGTCAACCCGAGCATGCGGTCCTGCAGGCGCAGGCCCTCGCGATACAGAATCTGGGCCTTCGACTCGATGAGCTGCTTCTGCGTCTTGTTCAACGACATCTCGGTGTAGGTGCCGACGGTAAAGCCGCCGCCGACCGCGCGCTCGGCCAGGTCGTTAGACACCGAGTTGGACACGAAGCCGACCATGCCGCGCACGCGCGAGTTCTCCATGAACGCCCCGGCCTTGCGCAGCTCCTGAATCTCGCGGGAGAGGTTGCCGATGTCCTGCGTGACGAGCTTGCGCGCGACATCCTGCTCGAAAACTTTCTGCAGCTCCATGGCCGTGCGCGAGGACTTGGCCTCATCGCCCGCGAAGAAATC
>JAYTSX010000080.1:0-2387 GCA_043745445.1 Elusimicrobiota bacterium | reverse complement strand
GCGTCTTCAGGGCGCCCGCGTGCTTCGCCGGGTCCGTCTTGTCCGTGCCGAACTCGTAGAAATTATTGTAGGCGGTGATGTCTTTATAAGGCGTCAGCGTGTCCTCGGCGTCGAAAGGGCCTTTGGCCGATAAGAGGCGGGGAAAGGCCGCGGCCGCGGCGAATAAACCCATGGCCTTCAGAAAAGTACGCCGGTTCATATAGGCGTCTTCCGGGGTGATTTCCGAGGCCTTGATGTCGCCGAGCCACGCTTTTTTCATCGTTGAGGGGGATCGGCCTTTACAGCAGGAACTTTGCGGCGAGCGTGAAGTAGACGAGGGTCGACAGCAGGTCCGTGAAGGTGGTGATCAGCGGCCCGGTCGCGGTCGCGGGGTCAATGCCCATACGGCGGAAGACGAGCGGCTCGATAGAGCCCGCGGTCGCCGCCGAGGTCATGGAGATGAACATTGTAAATCCGACGACCGCCGAGAAGGGCCAGCCGTAGCGGTCGCCGTAGAAGAAGTGCGCCGCAAAGCCGATGAGGATGCCGTAGACCGCGCCGATCATCATGCCGACGGCGACTTCCTTGACCACGGCCTCGGTCTCGCCCTCGCGTCCGATCTCGCCGGTAGCGAGGCCGCGGACCATTACCGTCGCGGTCTGGGAGCCTACATTGCCGCCCATCGCGGAGATAAGGGGGATGAAAGTCGCCAGCGCTACGATCTTGGCGAGCGTTTCCTCGTGGCCCTTGATGATGCTTGAAACGAGCATCTCGCCCGCGCAGGTCGCGATCAGCCACGGCAGGCGGATCTTAGCGATGCGCCACGCCGGCTGAGACAGGAGTCCGGTCTGCGTGCCGGCCATTTTCGCGAAGTCTTCTTCTGTTTCCTCTCGGGCGATCGCGAAGATGTCCCGGTAGACCACGACGCCGAGCAAGGCTCCGTCACGGTCCACGACGGGCGCGCTCTTGAGCTTGTACTTGGTGAAGAGCTTCACCGCTTCTTCTTGAGCGAGCTCGGGCGTCAAGGTCCGGGGCCCGGGATCCATCAGCTCGCGCACGAGCATGTCGTTGGGTGCTACGACGAGCGACTTAAGGCCCACGACGCCGCGGAGATGGTTCTTGGGGTCGACGACCATCAAGGTGTCGAGGTGGGTCTCCTCGATGCGCCGCAGCCGCGTGCTGTACTGAATGCGCTCGACGGCGGTCTTCGTCGTCCACTTTTCCTCGAGCGTGACATACCGCCCTCGCATCAGCGCGCCGACGGACTTGAGGGGATACTGGAGGTACTGCTGAACGCACTCCTGCCCGCCCTTTTTCATGATCGCGTTGAACTGGCGCACGAGCGGCTGGGGGAGATCGCGCATCATACGGCTCGTCGCGGAGGGATCAAGGTCGCTCAGCAGCTCCTGCGCGTCCTGCCGCTGGAGGCTTCCGACGAGTGCCGCCTGCTGGTCGCTCTCGAGCTCTTCGAACAACTGCATCGCCTTTTGGCGCGTGCTGAGGCGGAAGATCGCGACGCGCTCATCGGCGTCGAAGTGGCCCCAACCGTCGGCGAGATCGATCGGGCCGATCTCCTTGAGAAGCGTGCGGGCGGAAACGAAGTCGCGAGCCTTGAGAAGCTCCTTCAGATCTGCGAGATAAATTTGCAGCGTCTTCACCTCGGAATCCTAACAAATGAAGGCTCGCCCCGAAACCCCCGTAATATTATTTATTAGCTTTCCTATTGACATATATTAGGAAAGCTGTTATATACTCGTAGCTTGCCGCGCCAGACGTTCCCCGGAGGTCATGCCGATGATCGCCAAGGACCTGATGCCCTGGATGTTTGTGAAACGAACCGCGACCTGGACGCCGTATGTGAAGATCCGCTCCGAAGCCCTTCGCTTCGAGCCGGCTCTCTCCGTGCGCGCGGCGCGCAAGCTCCGGCGCCCTCCTCCGCGTGGGTAGGCTCTACCGCCCGGTCAAGCGCACGACGGCCACCCCGGTCTACACGATCGGCGCCGCGTCGCGTCTGACGGGCATCCCGATCTGGACCTTGCGCTGGATCGAGCGCCACGGGCTGCTTCGACCCTCGCGCACACAGGGACGCCAACGGCTTTATACCGATGTGGACATGACGCGCCTGCGCGACATCCGCAGTTGGATGGAGAAGAAGGTCAATCTCGCGGGGATACGCGTTATACTTAGCCTTCACGCGTAACACCGATGCGGGGGACGGACACGAATTGATGTCTGGCGGTGCCGCTCGGCATTGAGCCTCGCTCGGGGTCGGCCTCCCCTTATCAGCGGTGCCGTTAAGTCCTAATTCTTACACGCCCAATGGGCCCGGTGTAGCGTGGGCCTTAATCTCCGCGGGCTTTGGGCCTATGGTCCCTATTGATTAAGATCAGCCAACTCTATAATTGAGC
>JAYTSX010000079.1:0-2397 GCA_043745445.1 Elusimicrobiota bacterium | reverse complement strand
GTCACGCTTCCCGCGGGCGTCGAGATGGTCATGCCGGGAGACAACATCGACATCGATTGCGAGCTGATCGCGCCGATCGCGATGGAAAAGGGTCTGCGCTTCGCCGTTCGCGAAGGCGGGCATACGGTCGGCGCCGGCGTCGTCGCCGACATCGTGGCGTAATACTAGGGCCGGGCGCGAGCGCCCGGCACGAACGTAAATCTAAGGAAATTACCCAAAACGTTCAGGGAATAAGGTATAATATGGCTGAGACCAACAATCCGCAGCAAAGAATCCGCATCCGCCTTCGCGCTTACGACCACCGCGTCCTCGACGCCAGCGTCGGAAAGATAGTCGAGACGGCCCAGCGAACAGGAGCTGTCGTTTCCGGCCCCATTCTGTTGCCGACGCACATCAAGAAGTACACCGTATTACGGTCTCCGCACGTCGACAAGAAGTCGCGCGAGCAGTTTGAGATGCGCATTCATAAGCGCCTCATCGAACTGAACTCCACGACTTCTAAGACGGTGGACGAGCTGATGAAGCTCGATCTTCCGGCTGGTGTCGACGTCGAAATCAAGCTCTAGTCGAGCTTGGCGGACGGCCTTTCCCGGGCTTTCCAGCTGTAGGACGTTTTTTGTCATTTTTTTTTAGGAACTAAACATATGAGCGAGCAGACGACGGAAGTGAAGGCCGAGAACGGCGGAGTCAAGAAGACTCCCGCGACGTTCCGCGCCATCCTGGGCGAGAAGATCGGCATGACGCAGATTTTTCACCCCAAGGACCAGAACCTTTACGGCGTGACCGTCATTCAGGCCGGCCCCTGCCCCGTTCTTCGGGTCAAGACCGCCGACTCCAAGGATGGCTACAACGCAGTGCAGCTCGGCTTCGGCACGATCAAGGATAAGTCCCGCAACGCGGCCGAGCGCGGCCAGTTCAAGGCGGCCGGCGTTTCCTCGCAGAAGTATGTGCGCGAGATCCGCATGGCGAACCTCACGGGTATAGAGGCCGGCCAGACCGTCCTCGCCGACACCTTCAAGACCGGCGACTACGTTGACGTTCAGGGCATCAGCAAAGGCAAGGGCTTCGCCGGCGTCATGAAGCGCCACAACTTCCGCGGTATGCCAGCCTCGCACGGCGCTTCGGACAAGGAGCGCTCGCCGGGTTCCCTCGCCTCGCGCCGCTCTCTCGGACGCGTCATGCCTGGACAGAGGATGGCCGGCCACATGGGCAACGTCGTCACTTCTACCATAAAAATTGAAGTTGTCTCTGTTGACCTCGAGAAGAACCTGATTTATGTCGCGGGCGCCGTCCCCGGCCCTCGCGGCGGCCTCGTGACGATTTTCGAGACCGTCAAGAATAAGAAGATCCGCATTGACACCGTCAAGTCCCTCATCAAGAAGGACAAGATGGGTAACATCATCAAAGCCGCCGTTAAACCCGGCGCGATCAAGAAGTAAGGAATTATAATGGACGCTAAAATTATCGACGTCAACGGCAAAGAGACTGGGACCGTGACCCTGGCCGAGCAAATCTTCGGCCACAAGCCCGAGAAGCGCTTTTTGCACGAGTTCGTCACCATCTACCTCGCTAACCAGCGCGCGTGGACCTCGAACACCAAGAGCCGCACGACGGTGTCCGGCGGCGGCCGCAAGCCGTGGAAGCAGAAGGGAACCGGCCGCGCTCGCGCCGGCTCGATCCGTTCCGGTCTGTGGCGCCACGGCGCGATCATCCACGGGCCCCGCATGGGCCGCGGCGCGCGCCTTGACTTCCCGCGTCAGAAGGCTCGCCTCGCTCTCGCCCAGGCCCTGTCGGCCCGCGCGCAGGACGGCAGCCTCATCTGCGTCAAGGATTTCACGCTGAAGGAGCCGAAGACGAAGCTCGTCGTGGCGACCTTGGCGAAGCTCGGCTGCGAGGGCAAGACCTTGATCGTCCTCGACGCTCCGAATCCGGCCCTCGTTCTGGCCGCTCGCAACCTCGCCACCGTGGCGGTCCGCCTCGCGGCGGACATCAATGCTTACGAGGTTCTTTACTGCAAGAAGCTCGTCATCACGCAGCCCGCGCTTGAGAAACTCAGCGCGCGCTGGAACTAGGGAGTACGACGATGTCCGATAAAGCTCTTCACGAAATTCTGGTCCGGCCTCTCCTCACGGAGCGCGGCACGGGCAACCAGGAGAAGTACAACCAGTACCTGTTTGAGGCCGCTCCTGACGCGACCAAGACCGACATCAAGCGCGCCGTCGAGACGATGTTCAAGGTCACCGTCGAGAAGATCCGCACGCAGGTCGTCCCCGGTAAGTTCCGTCGCTTCGGTCGCGGCGGCGGCATGCGCCCCGACTGGAAGAAGGCGATCGTCACGGTGACGAAAGGCCAGAAGATCGACTTCGCGACCCCCGCCGCTTAAGAGAAAATAACATG
>JAYTSX010000078.1:0-8846 GCA_043745445.1 Elusimicrobiota bacterium | reverse complement strand
TGGAGGTTGCAGAGGTAGGCGGAGGCGTGGAGCTGGACGCCATTTTTGAGGATGTCCTCATTAAAACGGAGGATCATGCCCTTGTACTGGCGGGCCTGAAGGCACGGATGCTGCTTGACGGTGCCGCCACCGATGGGGGAGACGACCATGCCGTCGATGTCGGTGGCCGACGCGGTGTCCCAGGCCTTCAGCTCGATAATAAGACCGTTGTCGACGGAGCCGTCGCCGCCGGCGAGTAGAACATCAATGCGGGAGCGGCCGACGGGAGAGCAGTGGTACTCGATGGCGACGGTGATGTCGTCGGCGACCTTCGCGGAGGAGATCGGCGCTCAGTTTGAGGCAGCCATCGCGCCGCCTGTCCGCGCCCAGAGCGGGGGCGCGTCCTCGTGCTGCGCCCGCGCGAGCTTCTCATAGAACCGCCGGAACTTGGCCGGATCGATATCGGCCGCGCGCTTGAAATCGGCCAACGCCCTTTCCCTCTGTCCCATCGACTCCAAGGCGATGCCGCGATAGAGCAGCGCCTCGCCCGACCGCTTGTCGGCCTTCAAGGCCAAGGTCGTCTCTTTGATCGCCTCCTCCGGCTTGCCCGTATGAAAGAAGAAGGCACCGCGGACCATGCGGGCCGTCGCGTCGCCGGCGTCGCTCGCTAGGGCGAGGTCGGCGTCCTCCCGGGCCTGCTTGTAGTTGCCCTTTCCCAAGTTGCCGCGCGCCCGCTCTCCGTAGAAGCGTTTCCGGGCTTCTTGATAGAGGCGTTGGTAGCGTTCAGGGGAAACTCGCGCCGCCTGCTTGAGATCTTCGAGCGCCAGATCGTAGCGGCCGCGGTCGCTCCACAGGATCCGGCCCCGGACGGCCAGGGCGTCTGCGTCGCCGGCGTCGGTCTTCAAGGCTCGGTCGGCCCAGGCGAAAGCCTCTTCACGGCGGCGCGCCTGCATCATGAGAAGCGCCCTTTGAGACAAGATCGCGGGTTGCTCGCGGCTCAAGGCGACTGCCCTGAGGGAGTCCTCGTCCGCCCCTTTGAGGTTTCCGGACATTCCGCGTGCCAGCACCCGGGCGTAGTAGAGGAGGGCCGAATCCGCGTTCTTTCTGATGGCCCCGCTCAGGACCTTCTCGGCGCGGACGGGATCGCCCCGGTCGAGCAAGGCGTACCCGTGGGCGAGCGCGGCTCGCGCGCCGGCACCGGGCAGCCGGGTGCCCTTGTTCTCGAGTTCGATGCTCCATTCGCCGTCATTCATGGACCCGCCCGGCAGCCATTGCCGCCCGAAAAGCTTCCTGCTGTCGGCCAGCGCCCGGTCGAAAATAGCCCAGATTTTCTTGTCGTGTAGCCGCACCATCTGCGTGTCGCGCACCTCACGCAAGTCGCGGTCATTGGGAAAACGGCTCAGCGCGTCCGCGAACAGGCGCTGGGCGGCAGGGGCATCCCCGCGGGCCAACGCGTCGCGTATGGCGAGCTTGGCAGAGATGGCCTGCGGCTTGGCGGAGATGATCGGCGTCGTGGAGGGGGCCGCCGACGCCGCGTCAGATGCTTCGGAGGAAGATCGAGGAGGGGGCAACTCGTCATCGAAGGCATCAACTCCGCCGATCGACGGAGCTTCCTGCGGATTTTCTTGACAAAATACGGAAGAAACATCGAAAACCACGAGAGATGCGATCAGGAAACCGACTGCGCTGATCATTATTGGAAGCATAGCCCCGGCCAGCGGAATCCGCAATGAGAATACGGTCCAAAAGGCCTATTTTAAGAAGGGGTCCTTACCGCTGGCCCGCTGCCCCTCGCGGCCCAGGCGGGTAGACTGACAGCAGGGTAGAATGATGCAGTAAGGAGCCCGCTAACCATGAATAGTCTCTCTCTCATCGCCATAATGTCCTTCTTGCCGATTTCGGCGCAGGCGCAAGTTCGGGACGCCGGTTCTCTGCTGCGCGGCTCGATTCTAGGCCTTGGACAAGTGGGATTCGAAGGTATGCAGGGTATTCCGATGCCGCAACCTCCCAGCTATGCGGCGGCGGCGCCGATTTTAACCACCGTTGATGAGACCGCCCAAGCGGTGGCAACTCTGGAAGACGCCGCTCGGCCTACGAGCGGCGGCGCCCCGGGCGATACGCTGAGGAAATTAGGCATTGCTTTCGACGGCGAATCGTCTCCATCGAAAGGTTTGGGCGCGACGGATTCGGAGTCGAAGAGGTTATTTGGCGTCGTCATCGTTCAAGGGAAAAAATACGTTCTCATTGAAGAGATGAAAAAGGCCGTCGTCCCAAAGCAGCTTCAATCGTATTTGATCGGCGCTGACGGGGGGCTTCTTGCGGCGGCGGTGACGCGCAAGGAAAACGGGAAGTTCATCGCGGAGCCGATCTCTCTGGCTGATGCCGCCGCCGGCCATCGGGAGCAACTCGACTTCTGGGTGCGGTACTACCGGGCTAACTTGAAGAAGCCGTGATGGTCGAAGCGCGAAATGACGGCTGTGCTCCGGCCGACGGAGCGACGGTGGTGGCCGCCGCACGGATTTCGTCGGCCGCCATTCAGTCTCAGCGGTAGCCCTGCGCCTGCAGCTCGAAAAGCTTGGCGTACGTGCCGCCGCGTGCGAGGAGCTCTGCGTGGTTGCCGAGTTCCTCGATCTTTCCGGCTTTCAGAACGGCGATGCGGTCGGCCATGCGCACGGTGCTGAAGCGGTGCGACACGAGGAGGGTGATCTTTCCTTCGGAGAGATCCTGGAAGCGGCGGAAGATATCGTACTCCGCACCCGCGTCCAGGGCGGCCGTCGGCTCATCGAGCACGAGGACCTCGCGATCCCCCATGAACGCGCGCGCGAGCGCGATCTTCTGCCACTGGCCGCCGGAGAGCTCGTTGCCTTTGTCGAACCAGCGGCCGAGCATGGCCTTGTAGCCCTCGGGCAGCGTCCGTGCGACATCGTCAGCCCCGCTCTTCGCGGCGGCGGCTTCGATGCGCTCCTGGTCCTCGAGATGCTCGACCGCACCAAAACCGATGTTCTCCGACAGCGGAAGGTGATAATGCACGAAGTCCTGGAAGATGGCTCCGATGCGCATGTGCAGCTCCTCGGGTGTGAAATAGCGCAGGTCCACGCCGCGGAACAGGACCGCGCCCTTCGTCGGCTCGTAGAGGCGCAGCAGGAGCTTGATCAAGGTCGTCTTGCCCGCGCCGTTCTCGCCCACGAACGCGAGCTTCTCCGTCCTGCCGATTTCAAGCGACAGGTCCTCGACGGCCCATTCCGTTCGTCCCGGATACCGGAACCAGACGCCGCGGAACTCGATGCCTCGACTCGGGTCCTCGGCGGGCCTGTCCTTCTGGTCGAGCACCGGGACCTCGGATCTCAGCTCGAAGAACGAGAACAGATTCTCGAGGAACAGCCCGTTCTCGTACAACGCGTTGATATTCGTGAGCAGGCCTTGGAAGGCGCCCTGGCTCTGGCTGAACAAAGTGATGTACATCGTCATCGCCCCGAGGGTGATGGCGCCCGACAGGGTGACAAGCAGAATCCAGAGATAGGCGCCGTAATAGCTCAACGACGCGGCGAGGCCCCACAGGAGGCTCTTGACCGAGCGGTTGCGTGCAAGGGTCGCGTCCTCCTCGAAGATCCGCCAAAAAATTTTCGCATGGCGCGCGAGCAGAGGCTCGCCGAGCCCGAACAGTTTAATCTCCTTGACGGTCGTGTCGAGCGTCAATAGTTGCTCCATGTATGCCATGCTGCGCGTCTCGGGGGTGCGCCAGGTCTCGAGCCGGAAGTCGAGCTGGCTGTAGCTGCACTGCACGACGAACGCCGGTATCGCCGCCCCGAACAAGATCAGCGCGACCCAGGGGTTGAACGCGAGCAACAGTGCTAGGAACGTTGCCAAGGTGAGCACGTTCTGGACCAGAAGGAAGCCGCCGTTCACAAGGGCCATGACTCGGAACTCGGATTGCCGTCGGGCGTTCTGCATCTTGTCGTAAAACTCTGCATCTTCAAAGAACCGCGCCTCGAGGCCAAGAGACTTGCGGATGATGCGCGTGTTGATCAGGTGGCCTAGGCGGTGGCTGATCAGCTTGTTCATGAGCTGGCGAAGCTGCGCATTGATCGAGCCCATGAGTAGCAGGCCGAACTCCGCGAAGATGTACGGCAGCACGCGCATGAGCCCTTCGCGCGGCGTCAAAGACAGGCGCAGCGAGTCCAGTACGCTGTCGATGATGAGCTTCGTGACCCAGGCGTGGGAGACCGGCATGACGGCGCCGAGCAAGGTGATGGCGCCGAGGCCCACCGTGCTGTGGGGATCGGCCTCCCAGAGAAGGACGAAGGCCTCTGGGGCGTTCTTGAGCGCCGAGAGGAATTCCCTGAGACGCGCGCGCCAACCGGCTGTTTTTTCGGGCTGCTTCGGGATACTGATCATGATTACTTCGCGCAGCGAAACCCGGCGTTCACGAGCCCGGTGTCGCGCAGCAACGGCCGCCGGGCGGCGCAGCGCAGGTCCGCGGGAATGTCGAGCCGGCTGCCCCCGCGGAGCACGCGGGCCGCGTGTCCGCCGGTCGAGAACGCGCTCTCCGGACTATTCTCCGGGGAGCGGCTGTAGAAATCGGGAGCGTACCAATCGGAGACCATCTCCCATACGCCGCCATGCATGTCGTACAGCCCCCAGGCGTTGGGCCGCTTAGCGCCCACTTTCGGATGTCCCGGGCCCTTGTTGTTCGCCTTGTACCAGGCGTAGTCGCCGAGCCGGTCCGGTGAGTCGCCGAAGGAGTAGGCCGTGTCGCTCCCGGAGCGGCACGCCCGTTCCCATTCGGCCTCCGTGGGCAGGCGCTTGCCCGCAGCGCGGCAGTATTTGACGGCGCCTTCCCAGAGGACCTCGAGGGCGGCCTCCTCGGGCTTCGTCGCAGGCGACAACTTAAAGCCCTCCTCGGTCTTCCGAATCCATCCGCTTCGCGGGCGGACCAATAACTCCGGCTTTTCTTCGGGAGGCAAAGAGTTGAGGAAGGCGACGAAATCCCCCAGCGTCACCTCATACGCGTCGATGGAGTAGGTCTCCAGCCGGACCTTGTGCCGGGGTCGCTCGTCATCGGCGCCTTTCCCGGCGGGCGAGCCCATCAGGAAGTCGCCCGCGGGAATGGAGACCATCGCTCCGCCTTGCTGACCCGCCGCGGGTCCGGCGGCGAGCAGCGCCAGCAGAAAAGTCAGGCGCCGTGCGCTCACGCCGCGTTCGCGGTCATCAGGCAGTCGGCCAGCGCCTGATAGATCGGAAGCCCGGTCGCCTGGTCGATCCAGCCGAATTGGCCGTTGGGGTTGATTTCGAGGAAGATGTGCTCGCCTTGCGGCGTGACGATCATGTCGATCGCGCCGTAATGAAGGCCGAAATAAGCCATCAGCCCCAGCAGCTTCTTCTCGATCTCGGCCGGGAGCTCGTAGACCTCATGCCGTATCTGCTCAGTGGCCTTGCGCCAATCGATCCGGCCGGCGGGAACCTCTTGCGAGTGGAGCGCGGCGCTGAATATTCGGGACCCGACGATGGTGACGCGCAATTCTAGGCGCTTCTCGATGTATTCCTGGAAATAGCCCGGCGCGTGCTTGAGCAGATCGAACTTCTCCAGTTGATCCGGCTTGACCCGGGCCGTGTAGATGGACAGGGCCTTCTCCTCGCTCCACAGGCTCGCGCGCTGCAGCTTGAAGATGATGTTCCCCGCATGCGCCTCATAAAAACGCCGCGCCTCCGCCGGGTCGTTGGTGAGGAGCGTGTCCGCGACCTTGAGCCCGAGGGCTTTCGCCGCCTGCTGTTGGAGGCTCTTGGAGTTCGCGACTCGATTCTTATCCGGATGGTTGACCCACAAGCCGGGGCAAATCCGGTAGAAGCCGACCAAAGACGCATGGCACTCGGCCAGCGCCATGCGCGCCTCTTCCGGCGACAAGCTCGAATGCATGGCCGGGGTATCCGGCCTGCGGTTCCAGACGCTGAGGATCTCGTGGCCGGCGATCGTCCAATCGTCGGAGCTGATGACGATTTCCTCGGCACCGTCGCGGGCGGAGCGGATGGTCAGACGGACCGACGAGGGGAAATCCTTCGTGTGAAAACGGATGGGCCGAATCCCCCGGTCTTTTAGGACCACGACCATCGTGTCGGCGTGAGGATCGACCTCCTGACTGAGGATGACGATGCGTTTTTTCGAGGTCAGTCTTCTTCCGACGTCCAATCCAGCTTGTCGTTGCTGCACGTCGAGTCCTTGTCGGTGCATCCCGGGCAGTTCGAAGTGGTGTCGTTGAAGCAGCCCGGAACGGAGGTCATGTAGTTCGTCAGTTTATGCGTCGGGTCGGCCGCCAGAAGCGGGAGGCCCGTGGAGATGTCGACATACTGCTGCAGTTCGCGGTCGTAGCGACCGGGAGGAGTCGACCGCGAGCCGGCGGGCTCGAGGAATAAGGCCGCGAAGATATTGACCGTCTCCGGCAGCGCATGGGCGCGATCCATCTCTCCATCGTTATGCATAGACGACCTCCCGAACGATTATCCGGATCAATTGCAGGCTGCGGCCTTTTGGCCGTTCTCGGCCAAGGTGACACACAGCTTCGAGTCATTGGGCGATTTAGACTTGGGATCCGCCGCGATCGCCTCGTCATAAGCCTTCGCCGCTTCGGCGTACCGCTTGAGATGCACGAGAGCCCGGCTCTTATTCTTCAAGATATTGGCCGTCTTCGGCCGAAGCGACAACGCCTTGTCGAAATCCGGGATCGCTTCCTTGTAACGCTTCCCGAAGACGCTCGCCATGCCGCGTTCGCCATAGTAATAAGCGAGGAGCCCCGCGGCCCAGGACGTGTCCACCGGTTTCCCGGTCGTCGTATTGATCTGGCCCTCGGTTTCCTTGACGAAGGACTCGGTCTTGGTGATCGCCTCGCCGAAGTCCTTATAAGCCGCCGTGTAATCTTCCCGCCGCATATTGGCGGCCGCGCGATCGGCATACAGCTTATACGTCTCCGGATTTGGGTCGCCGCGCTCGATCGCCTCGCTGAAGTCCGAAACGGACTGGCTGTAATCGCCGGCGACCATGGCGCGCAGGGCGTTGTTTTCGAACTGGGCCCGGACACCTTCCCTTTTCAGCTTGCGGATCTCTTCGATCAACTTGTTCTCGGAGGTGTTCGACTTCGACTCGAAATTTCCCTGCGACTGCACCGCCTGGACCATTTCTTTTTCGGCGGCGGGCGTTGGATTTGATTCCGCGCAAGATCCGACCGGCACGAACGGCCCGGCTAAAACCATGACCATCATCGGCAGCATTCGGCCTCCCAAAAAGCGTGTCGCGATTTGTCCAGCAGAGCATAACAGACGACCCGAAAACATTCAAGGCCGATTTACAAAATTAACATCGAGCTGTGTCTCGCCTCGCGCAAGACGTGGCGCCCCGCCGCGACGGGACCAGATGGTCCGGGGTATCTAGTCGCCGACCCGCAGCACGGAGCTTTCGAGGGCGCCGTCGGGCCCGAGAGGCTCTATGCGGTAGCCGCCCGGGCGAAGGGCGAGCGCGGGAGCGGCGCCGTCCCGCACGAGCACCTGGTCGGCGGGAACCGCCCACTGGTCCTCGGAGGCATAGAATGCCCGGATGAGGCAGGGGCGCACGTCTCGGCAGGCTTTGAGCGGGGCCGCGATGAGCACGCGGGCGTCCAGGCGGACCCAATCCGGGCGGCCTCGCCGGACGCGTTCAGCCGGGTGCAGCACCACCAGGTCGTACATGGGAGGTCCCAGCCAGATCCCATCTTTACGGCGCAGCACGGAGGGCTGCCGGATACGGAGCGTTTTCGGAGCCGAGGCGCTCATGTAACGGACCTGGTCGACAGTCAGGGGGTCGAGGCCGGTGAGACGCCGAAAGTAGCGGGCCATCGTGACCCATGAGCGCCCCTCGAGCGTGGTCGTGCTTGGCTCGACAGCACCGTCTCCGTTCTCGTTGATGTGAGAGTAGCCGGCGTGAACGAGGACGCGCGCCTGAGGGTCCTTTCGGAACACGCGCTCAAAAAGATTGCGGGCCTGGCCGAGTTCGCGCTCGTTCTGGCAGCGCCACGGCTCGTCGGACGATGGAGCGCATTCCGTGTCGTGCTCATACGGCACCACGGTGTAGCCCAGGCGGAGCGCTTCACGCACCAGCTCCGCGAAGATGGGCTCATTGGTGTAGTAGCCGCTCATGTCGAGACGTGGGTAGCCGCGGAGCGCGAGCTCCGCGTCCTCCGCGCTCAGAGTCTCGGCGGCGAAATAGCGGTAGCCCAGGGGCTTGAGTCGGCGCAGCAGCTCGTAGGTCAGCACGCGATGGCGCGGGACGTGGTGCGCCTCGTTGATGAACACCGCGCGGCGCTCACGGGCACGCGCGACGATCTCGTCGAGCGCCGGCACCGCCTCGACCCCCGAGAAGTCGTCGTCCGAGCGCACCGGACGGAGCTCCGCGAAGCGGGCAAGCGCGGCGTCATATTCGCCTGCGAAGGACTGCAGCACGCCCAAGTGCTGCAGGTAGGAATCGCGCTCACGGGAGTTCAGGTATTCCTCACGCCGAGATTCGAGGGAGAGGATGGAGCCGAGCAGACCCGCGCGCTTCTTGCCCTCCTGGGACACGAGATGATAGGCGGGAGGCTCGGCGGCGCTCGCGAGGCTCGCGAGAAGAAGGAGCAGCGCCCTCATCGCCCCGCCATCATGCCGTCGACGCGCGAGATCAGCTCGTCGGCGGGGCGCCACTTGCCGTGCTCGAGGAGGAAGAGGATGTCGTTCTTGGCCTTGAGGGGGACCAGCGCCTCGATGTGGGCGCGGAGCTCGTTGGCGTCGTTGGCGAGGAAGAGCCGCGACTCCGAGAGGAGGTCTTTATAACGAGCGTCCTCGAGCGGCTCCGGGTCGCGCCTGTGGAG
>JAYTSX010000077.1:0-2406 GCA_043745445.1 Elusimicrobiota bacterium | reverse complement strand
AGAGCTTGGCCGCGGCCTTAGCGCGCTCGAACTTGTCGCCGGCGGCGTCGAGCTTCGTCTTCCAGAGCGAGGCATCGGCGTCGAGGGCCTGCGTCTTCTCGGTCACCGCGCCCATGGCCTTGCCCTTGTTGAGGCTGGCCAAGGCGTAGTAGCGCGAAGTGGCGGAGTCCTTCCAACGCTCCACGATTTCCACTCCCTCCAACATTTTTTTGGAAGCGGTGCGTACATTCTGCGCGAGCTGCTGAGAGAAAGATGTGCTCGTTTTCCCGCCGGCGTTCACGGTGGACTCGCTCTCATCGACGACGGTGTCCACGCTGACATTGCTCGAGAACACGCGTGAGATCTCGCCGCGCGCGCGGTCGGCCGCAGCCTCCTCGTCATCGGCGCTGCCCACGCCCGTCACGAACTGTGAACGGGGCCACTTGGCGCTCTCTCCTTCGACCCACTGCGGGCGAGTGCCTGCGGCGGATGATTTCTTGACGACGGCGCCTCCGCAGGCGGAGAATGCCAGCACAACGGCGAGCAGCGCGAAGAAGTTTATGTTTTTCATAGAGCGGTCCTGTCGTGGAGGTAGGTGCGGCGGCCTTTCAGGATCACGACATCCTTGAAGGTCTGAACGGAGAGCGTGGCGCCGGAGGCGCCGAGATAGGTGACGACGACATCGTGCTTGCCGGCCGAGAGGCGCAGACGCGCGACGCGGAACTGGGCGGGCAAGGTGGCCCAGGCGCGCGTGTCGGCGCCTTCGGTGGCGGCGGAGGTGGCCGCGCCGCCGGCCTGGGCGAGCAGATGCTGCCAGGAATTCTTGCCGTATTTTCTGGCGACCTCGTCGGAGACGGCCTTGGCGAGAACGAACTTGACCATCGCGCGCGCGATGGCGCGCGTGCGGATGACGGCCTGGCGCTCGGCCAGGTCCTTCTGGGCGATGGCGGCTACATCCTGGGCGAGCTCGGTCTCGGCGCGCACGCCATCGGACTCGACCGCCGAGCGGGCGATCTGGAAGGGGTCCTGGACATAGTCGGGATAGGAGACGGAGATGGCCTTGCCGAGCAGGCCGCCGCGGATGGCGTTCTTGGCCCGGGCGGACTCGGCCTCGTCGTCCTTGGAGGCGTCCAGGGCGATGGCCGCGTCGTGCCAGGCGACGGAGAACGATTTGCTCACCTTGCGCGGGGCGACGCCGTTGTAATGCAGGAAGACGAGCTCGCCGCCGCCCTTCGCGCCCACGGGCTCAAGCGAGGGGGTCGGCGTGCCGTAGGCGGAGGCATACTGCTCATACGCTTTGCGCGACTTGTCGCGCGAGATGCGGGCGTCGTCGGGACGGCCGTCATCCTCGTACAGGAGGCTGGTCAGGAACTGGGCGAAGGCGTCATCTTTGTACGCCGTCTTCTTGCTGCCGTACACATCGGCGTACTCCTGGAGCAGGCGGGACAGCTTGCGGACCTCCACGAGCGCACCTTCACGGTCGCCGAGAAAAGTGTAATTGAGCGCGCGGTAGGCGTTGACCATGGCGCGCTCGAAGCGCTCTCCGGCGTACTCGGTCGTGTTGTCGTTGATTATTAAAGTTCCGGCCGCACGGGACACGCTCTTCGTATAGAGCTCTTCCATGCGTTGCTCGGCTTTCTCGAGGCTTGCGTCGCTGTCCTTGAACTTTCCCGCGTCGTGCTGGATGGCGCCCAGGTCCAAATAATAGAGGACTTGGTTCTTCCGGCCGTAGGAGCTTTCCTTGGCCTTCTCGGTGCGCGCCTGGGCCGCGGCGAAGTCCCGGGCGGCGATCAGACCGTTGACCTCTTTGCGCATCGTGCCGGAAGGGCCGCCGCAGGCCGCGAGAAGGGGGAGGATGATCAGAAAAGGGACGGCCCCGCCTCTCTTGGAAGAAAGGCGGGGCCGGGGGACGCTCATGTGACCTAGAAGCTGGCCTTCGAGCGCTTGACGAACTTCTTGATCTTCTTCTGGCCGTTCCAGACGATCTTGTGCGACTTCATGTCGAGCATCTTCAGGTTGGTCTGGTAGAAGACCACGGCCTTACCGCCTTCCTGGTCCACGATCTGGTTCAGGACGCCGCTGAGCATGAAGTCCGCGCCGATTTCCTGGCCGTGGGCCTTGCGGGTCTCCTCGGTGGAGTTGGTGTCCTGGTCCAGACGCTCATCCCGAACCTCGCCGCGCTCGCCCTTGCTGGCGACGAACTCCACTTTGCCGGAGTTGATCAGGGAGCGCTGCAGGTCCTCGACGAAGGTGTCGACATTAATATGCTCGTTGGACTGGTTCTTCACCGTTCCCACGATCACGGTCGGATTCTTGCCGAGCGCCGAGTGCGCGGCCGCGTACCAGGGCCGGGACAGGGAGTCGGCGATCATCTCCTCGGCCACGAGGCGCGAGTCGGTGTCGTTCCATCGTCCGCTGACATCCTTG
>JAYTSX010000076.1:0-2407 GCA_043745445.1 Elusimicrobiota bacterium | reverse complement strand
TGGCGCCGACGGGCGAGCCCGTGCGTCCGATGATTTGGGCGAAGGTCTGGCCCGGCATGGACACGGCGAGGAGAACGGCGACGAACTGTCGGGCAACGCGGGGGAAATGGATCATGCTGTAAGAATACAAATGCCGCGAAGAATCCCTCTGAAGCGGAAGGCCTAGGGCAGGAGCGGGATTATGACCCAGGTCAGACTAGGTCTGCGACGCGTCGGATCGTAGCAGGGTTCGCGCGGAGTGCAGCCAGAACGCGGCCATCACGAAAAAGGGAAGGGAATAGATCAGGCTCGCCGGAGCCTCAGACCAGAACCCGAGGCGGCCAGACGAGAGGAACTTGTAGGCGACCAGGGGCTCCCAACGCGCGAAAAATGCGTAGAACGCCAAGTGGGCCGGGCGCCGGGGACCGGCGGAGAGCAAAGTGAGAAAGGGAAGCAGCAGCAAGGCGTGATGGTGGGTGTCCACGATGGGTGCGATGAGCAGGATCGTGACGATGGTGAAGCCGAAGTCGCGCCCGAACAGGACCTTCTCCCGGGATTTGAACGCGATGAGCCAGGCGTAGCCCGTCATGAGCATGGCGGCCAGGCCGGCTTTAAGCGACCACGCCGCGCGCTCGCTGTCGATAAAGCCCAGGGCGAAGCGGGAGTTCGTGAGGGTGCGGTGCGCAAAGCCCGTGACCGATTGATTGTCGGTGAAGGCCTCAAAACCTAAAGACGAGCCGACGCGGCTCCAGTATTGGGCTTGTATCTCCCATGGAACGATAAAGCCGCTGACGACGAACAACGCCCCCAGCCAGAATATCGTCCAAGCGAGCAGACGCCAACTCCGCCGTAAGCCCAGGTAGATCACTAAGAAAAGAAGGAACAGCTTGAGGCAGATCGCCGCGGCGAGGCCCAACCCGGCCCAGGAAGCCCGGCCGGATTTATGGAGCGCGGCCGAGGAGATCAGCGCGAGCAGAACGAACGGCTCCGCCTGGCCCACCTGCATCGAATAGTAGACCGGGAAGAAAAGAAAGACCAGAAAGAATCCCGTCAGGCGTTCGTCGTCCGACCGGTCCCGGCACCAGAGTGCCAGCGCTCCCCAAAGGCAGGCATGGCTGAGAATTTGGAAGAGGAGCGTGGCCGTTTCAAATGAGAAAAATCCGAGCGGCGCCATGAGGAGCGCGACCGGAGCCGGGTACAGGAAGAACATGGGTATCGGTGACGCGCCTGGGACATAGGAAAAGAAGGTGTCGTAGACATGCGCGCCCTCACCGTGCACCGCCAACGCCGCGGCATTGTAGAAGGAGGCGAAATCAAAGGCGTTGGTGAACGACCCGAGGAAGAGGCCCTTCGAGAGGTATTCGCACACGGCGAGCAAAGACAGCAGCCGCAACGCCCAGGGAGCGCTGTCGAGGGCCGAGAGCAGTCGTTCGTGGCGCAAGCGCCTCATGGCGAGGGCCATCATACAATTAATACACTCGTTGCCCGTGAGACTCTCGATCGTCATCCCTGCCTACAACGAGGAGCTGCGCCTGCCCGGCATGCTCGAACGCCTGGGCGCCGCGACCCGCGCCGCGGAAACCGAAATCCTGATTGTCGATGACGGCAGCGACGACCGCACCGCTGAGATCGCATCCGCGGCGGGCGCGCGCGTGCTGAGTCTCCCGCGCAATGGCGGTCGGGGCGCCGCGGTTCGGGCGGGGATCGCCGCGGCGATGGGCGAGCTCATCCTCGAGATGGACGCGGACGGGTCCGTGGACTTCGAGGCGATCGGACGCTTTGTCGCCTACATGGACCGCCATCCGGGAGTGGACGCGCTCAGCGGCAGCCGAAACGCTGACGGCGCGGTCATCGCGGTGCCTCAGCCGTTTGTGCGGGTATTCCTCGGCAATGGATTTCTGTACGCGGCGAAGGCCTTTTTCGCGTGGGATGTCACGGACTTTACCTTGGGCTTCAAGCTGTTCCGCCGGGAAACGGCGTTGGATGTGATCCGGCATCAATACGACTGCGGCTATCTCGCCGAAGCGGAGCTGCTCGTCGCCGCGCGCGGACGCGGCTGGCGCGTGGTTGAACTTCCGGTGCGCTGGGTCGAGTACGGCGGGTCGCGCGTCCGGCCTCTGCTTGAGTCCTGTCGCTCGTTCTGGGGGCTCCTCGGCATGCTCCGCCGCCACGCGCGGGGTGATTACGACGCGTCTCCCCAGAGGCTGTCCTTTCCTGCCGCCGCGCGCAAAACAAAGGCGTTGTACCAAGGGCGCGGCTGGCCGGCGCTGTTCGCGCGCATTCGGTTCTTCACCGCGCCGTACGACCGGCTCGAGCCGTATGTTCCGCTTTCGGGCCTCGTCATCGACCTCGGCTGCGGCTACGGGATTTTCTCGCACCTGCTCGGGCTGATGGCGCCCGGCCGGCGCGTGCTGGGACTCGATCTGGA
>JAYTSX010000075.1:0-2414 GCA_043745445.1 Elusimicrobiota bacterium | reverse complement strand
ACTGGATCGCTGAAGCCGTCCGCCGGTCCGGCGCGGACTGGGTGCGTCTTGTCTTTCGCGCGAACTCCACAGACTTCCTTTATTCTTCCCTGCGCTCGTTCAACGAGTATGACGGCGTCATCGAAGAGCTGGCGAAGAACAAGATCAAGGTCATGGGTTGCGTGCTTGACGCCACCGCGTGGCCGAAGACGCTGACGCCCGAACTGTACGCCGAGCGGACGAAAAATCTCGTTCTGCACTTCCGCGGCAAGATCTCGAGTTGGGAGGTCGGCACCGAACTCAACGGCGACTGGCTTGGCGGCGCCAGCGCGCCGTTTACCCCCGAGCAGGTCTATCTCACCTACTCGGCGGGCGTCAACAAGGTCAAGGAGCTCGACCCCGAGCTCGAAACCGTTGCGACGCTCTATGCGTGGGAGGAGACGGCCCCGGACCGGGAGCACTCGCTGTCCGGTTGGATTCCGAAGCAGGTCAAACGCGGCTTCGGCCGAAATCTGGATGTCGTCGGACTCAGCATCCAGCCTGAGGATAATCCTCTGGGCATGGGATTTGAGCGCGCCTTTGATGCGACTGGCGAGGCGTTGCCGCGACAGAAGCTGATGGTCTCGAGCCTCGGCTACGTGGAGAAGGACGAGCTCAAGGGCTACTGGTGGCTGGCGCCCGACGACGCGGACGGCGCGCGCAAGGATATCGCGATTCTCTACGCCACCGCCTCCTGCGCGATGCCGCGCTCGCTGTGCGGCGGCTTCTGGTGGCAGACGCTCGATCAGATGCTCCCCCCCGGTCGCCGCAAGGCCACCGACCTTTATAAAGTGTGGCGCCGCACGCTCGATCAGCTCGGCCGCCGCGAAGAAAAGAACTAAGCCCAATTGGTGTCAGGCCTACCGGTAGTTGCAGTATTTTCACGGTGGGCCGACATCAAATACTGCAACTACCGGTAGGCCTGACACCATGTACCGCGCGAAGAAAAGAATTAGCGGCTCGTTTCTAGGTATAATGCTTTCTTCGGAGCCGGTAGCTCAGGGGTAGAGCATGTGCCTTTTAAGCATGGGGTCGTGGGTTCGATTCCCACCCGGCTCACAGTTTTTGATTTAACTTTTCGCCTCCTTCGTCTAACGGTTAGGACGCGGCCCTTTCAAGGCTGAAACACGAGTTCGATTCTCGTAGGGGGCATGCTTTAAACAGCGTGCATATCGACGGGGACGGCCGCGAGGCCGTCCCCGTCTTTATTTAAGCGTCACAAACTGAATTCGTCTTATTGACAAATATTACCACCGGGCTTATACTGCAAGAATGCCCGACAATCCCGAAGTTCCTGATATTAAAAAAGCGCTGGAAAATAAGCCCGCGGGTTTCGCATGGACCCCCGCCGGCACCGGCGCCAAATCGGCGGCCAGCACTGCGGGAGCTGCTTCCCCCTCTCGAACCCGGACGGGAAAGGGACCCGGCAAAGCCGTCATCATCGCAGGCCTGTTGACGGCCAGCGGGCTCGTGTTGTCCTATGCCGCATTTCGTTTCGCCGGCATGTCGGACAGCGGCGGCGGCTCGAGCATGGGAGGAATCTCCTCCTCCATGAAGATTCGTTTCTCCCGCCAAAAAGATCCGACGGACCGCATCATACGAGAGCAGTCCGCCAACCCGGAGAAAATGAGCTTAGATCTTGTCAAAGGCGCGCAAGGTCTTGTGCCCGCGGGCAACGCTGCCGATGGGAAAGGCGGCCCCGGCGAGAACGGCGGCGGCGCGCCGATGAATTACGAACAAGGTACGGTTCCTAATGGCGGCTCGGCTGGAAGCGCGGGCGGCGGCGCGGCTGGGGCCGGCCAAGGAGGGAATCAAGATAGCGCGGGTAGCCTTGGCAACAGCGGCGCGGCGAAAATCGGCTTGATCGGCTCCGTCAAATTCCGCGGCATGCAGCGCGTCAGCGCCACGGCCGGTTTCCGAGGCATCGGGGCACGCGGGGGAGCGAGCAAGTCAATCCACAAAACCGGCTCGTCGGCGAATAACTCCGGCGCCGCGACGAAAGCCAACGGCACCACGGCACACCTAGACGCCTCAGGCGGGCAGACCCAAGGCGGCGGGGCAGGCGCCGGCTCCGGTCGAGGATCCAATGACACGGCCGCCGGCGGAGGCGCGGCCGCGAGCGGAGGAGGCGGCGGAGGCCCCGGCGAATTCGACACAAGCGGAATCGAAAACACCCAGGACGGCCCGGCGAAGGTCGCGAGCCTGATGGCCGACGCGAATAGATTGCATGAGAAATCTGAGGACGAGAAGAAAAAGGCCATCGCCTTGGCTGCCCTCGGCCAGGGGCCTCAATCGACCTACCACTACATGCAGTCAGAAAAGGCGAATAAAGCGGCCAAGGCGAAGGAGGAAGAGGCAAATATGAACCTCGCCGCCATGAACGCCGCTGCCACGGC
>JAYTSX010000074.1:0-8877 GCA_043745445.1 Elusimicrobiota bacterium | reverse complement strand
ACGGAGTACCTGAACCTGTTTCTCTGCACCGTGCTGGGCACGGGCGTCGCGTTCGAGGCCCCGGTGCTGTTCTATTTTCTGGCGCGCTTCGGGCTGGTGAGCTCACGCGCCATGCTCAAGTACTGGCGTGAGGCCACGGTCGCGATTCTCGCGGCGTCGGCTTTCCTGACGCCCGGCGATGTGATCGCGACGACCATCCTGTTCGGGGTCGTCCTGCTCGGCCTGTACTTCATCTCGGCTGGCGTCGTGTGGCTCGTCGAGCGGACTTCCGCCGCGCCGCCCGCCTCCGAAATCTAGTCCTCGCCCTGGTCCTTCGTGAAGGCGGCCTGGCCGTCGTACTTGAAGAGCTTCTCGACATGCACCCACGGGGCTTGCGCGCCCACGAGCAGCAGCAGCTGCGCGATGTCCTTGTCGCTCAAGGTGTCGCCGTGGTGGGCGACCTTGAAGCGCAGGCGCGCGCAGTCCACGGGGTCCGACTCGATGTGGAGCTCGTTGGGGTAGACCTTCGTGCCGCGGTTTGAGATCTGCGCGAGGCGCACGGGTAGCCCCTTGATCACCGTCTCGATCGACGGCCCGAGCACCATCGGGTCGATGGCCGTCGCCACGAAGATGTCCACGCCCATCGCGCGCTGGTCCTTGGCGACGACGCTGACGGCGTCGTGCGAAACCACGGGCATCTTCACCTTCTTGTACTCGCGCTTCGGATAGGATTTAGGCGCCGCGCCGAGGTTCTTGATCACCGCGGCGGTGAACGCCTTCGTGCCCGAGGGCTCGCGTCCGCCGCCGGCCATGTCGGCCGTC
Source organism: Elusimicrobiota bacterium (assembly GCA_043745445.1). GTDB lineage: Bacteria > Elusimicrobiota > Elusimicrobia > UBA1565 > UBA9628 > GWA2-66-18. The sequence goes on along the minus strand of JAYTSX010000074.1, from coordinate 8,076 downwards.
AGCACCCGCCCGTCCTCGAGGGTAGCGAGCAGGGCGTTCTCGACGGTGTCGGCGGCCTTCATCTCGCCCAGGTGGCGGAGCATCAGCACCGAGCTGTGCAGGAGCGCGGTCGGGTTGGCCATGTCCTTGCCCGCGATCTGGGGCGCGGAGCCGTGGACCGCCTCGAAGATGGAGGCGCCATCCCCCAGGTTCGCCGACGGCGCGAAGCCGAGGCCGCCGATCAAGGCGGACGCCAGGTCGGACAGGATGTCGCCGTTCATGTTGGTCATCACGAGCACATCGAACTGCTCGGGCCGCATGACGAGCTGATGGGCGCAGTTGTCCACGATCTGGTGGTCGGCGGTGATCTCGGGGTAGTCCTTGGAGACCTCCTCGAACACGCGCTTGAAGAGCCCCTCGGTGAGCTTTAAAATATTGGCCTTCGTAGCACAGGTGACCTTCTTGCGGCCCTCGGCGCGGGCGATCTCGAAGGCGAGCCGGCAGATCTTCTCGGAGCCCTTGCGCGTGACGATCTTCAGGGCTTGCGCGACGCCCGGCGTCTGCAGGTACTCGATGCCGGCGTACAGGTCCTCGACATTTTCGCGCACGACGACGAAATCGATGCCGCGGCCCGAGTAGGGCGTGCGGATTCCGGGCAGCTCGCGCACCGGCCGGATGTTGCCGTAGGTCTCGAAATACTTGCGCAAGGTCACGTTCGCGCTCTTCTCGCCGAAGCCGACCGGCGTCTCGAGCGGGCCCTTCAGCGCGCACTTCGTGCGCCGGATGGACTCGACGGTCTCGGGCAGGACGCCGGAGGCGACGCCGGCTTTGAAGACCCGGGCGCCGGCGTGGCGTTCTTCCCAGTCGATCTTCACTTCGGCGGCGGCGAGCACGGCTTGCACGGCGGCGACGACTTCGGGGCCGATGCCGTCTCCCGGGATAAGCGTGACGGGGTGAGAGGAGCTTTTTAGGGACATTCTCCGTCTATTCTACAGGATTCGTAGTGGAACCGCGAAGGTTGACGACAAAGGCATTATGGGGTATACTATGCATCATAGTAAAGCGCGGTTGCTTTTCCGGCATCAATGAAGATCAAGAACATAACCATCAGAATCCAGCCGTTGGCCGAGGACCTTCGTGACTTCGTTCGAGCGGCCCGCGCCATCGAGCACGGGCATCCTCCGAAGAGCATGATCGACGGACTGTCCTTCAGTAGCCTGGAGGCGATGCGCAAGGTGCTCACGCCAAAACGGCTCGCGCTTCTTCAGTCGATCCGGCGGGAGCGTCCGGCCTCGATCTACGCGCTGGCTAAAACGACGGGGCGCGACCTTCGAAATGTTCAGGACGATGTCGCGATGCTGACGCGCCTGGGTCTCGTGAGCTTGAGCCGGGGCAAGTACGCGCGCGCCGGGGTCAGCCCGCGCGTCGAATACGATCGAATACGGATGGATATCCCCCTAACGGGCGAGAAAGGCTCTTCGGCCTCTACTCGACTTTGAGCGTCGCGCCTTTGGAGGGCGGCAGAAAGGCGGAGACGGCCTCGCCGCGCATGACGGGCATCAAGGACACGACGACGCGCTCGGGGGCCACGACGAGAGATTTGGCCAGGCGTTTGACGAGCGCCTTCGCCCGCGCCTTCGCGAGCTTCCCGCGCACATCCTTAGCGCTGAGCTCCACCTTGTAGTTCCCGTCGGCGCGCGGCTCGCCCTGGCGTAGGCGGCTGCCCAGCGCGTCCACCCAGAGGCCCGCCTCCTTCGTCAGGTCGGCCTTCCCCTCCACGAAGAACAGCTCGGCGTCGGCCTCGAGGCGCGTCTCGCCCGCGTACTCCCGGTGCGTGAAGGACTTCAGCGGCACCGGGTCGCTTTCGATGACGAACGCGCGCCCGGCGCGCCGTCCGGTGAAGCGGTAGTGATACGAGCGGCCCGCGACGACGACCAGGCGTCCGTCCGGCCCGCCCCCGTCCCAGTCCACCTTCTCGTTGAGCATGCCCACGCCGTCCGACTTCCAGACGATGTCCCCCTCGTTGTCGAGGACCTCGAAGGTCCACTCGTCGTACACCGCGACGATGTTGGCCGGGGATAGCGCGAGGAACGGGGGCTCGGGGAATGGCCGATTAAAACGCGCGTTATCGCCGCCCGTTCTGATGCGCTCGGCGGCGGGCGCGTGCGCGCCGCGGCCGAGCGAGAGCGAGCGCAGAACCTCGTCGATGACCGGCTTCGAGGCGGTGGGCGGCGCCACCTGCACTCCGGCGGCGCCAGCGGCGCGCGAGTGGACGGTGATGTCCTGCGAGAGCTCGGACTTAGCCGGGGCGCTCCAGGCGGGAAGAGCGAGGATGAGAAGGGCGACTGCGACTGGAAATGAAGTCGTCATGCTCAAAATTTAGTGTATATCCATTTTCTCTCAGGATGCTCTATTGAGGTGGCTTCAATAAACCAGCCTCGTTCTTTCGTATACGAAATAAGTGAAATCGAGCTCCTTTCAATGGATTGAATGCTGATCCCTTTTTCTAAGAGATAATCGATGCCCTGATGCTTGCTGGAGCTGGGACCAGCAGGGGTCACCGTGGCGATACGTAGGCCGAAATCGCTGTTTATCTCGGCGCCAAGAACTGGCGGGTCTAGATCGGCGGCTATTGTGCTATCAGCTGCACCGAATAGTAAGGTTATTACTGCGAATTTAGAACTGATGTTCATGTACTAGAAGATAGACCGGCTCAATCGTCCGAGAGAATTTGTCGTATTCATCAGGTGATAGCCCAAATGATGGCTTGTGTGTTCCGTCGTTCGGAATAATCCGCCCTTCCTTGGTTTTCCAGGCAACAATTTCGAATATTTGCAAAGTGCCGTCGGGGGTGAATTCGTGTTTCCCACCCCTGCCGTTACCCGGCCATATATACAAATAATGTTTGGCTTTAACGAAATTGAAGAAGAGTAATTGGCTGCCCTTAATTGGGACCGCTCCGAATTTATCATTCCCAAACATTTCAATATCCTGAGTGTGCATTCCAATTATCTCGAGTGGACCAACATTCATCTTTTCAGTCCCAGATGAATCCCATTGAATGAAATAGCCGGAATTTTCAAATCCCTCGTTCGCATCAGTATTAACATCAGATAACGCGGCAATGATGCCTCCCCCACTGTTCAAGACATGTGTGTAGCGGTAGACTTCCAACTTCGGGTAGTTGTGAGTTCGAGAGGGCGCGCACCCACCAATATGAAAAGTAACTGTCGTGCCTCGATTGTTGTAATCGAAGACGACGGCAGATCGGCCCTTATCCAGAACAATGAACGTGACAGATCGGTAATCCTCTGGAATCAAACCAATTTCCGATTCGTAAGTTGGAATGCCCCGTTTGAATGTCAGGAGCATCTTGCCGTCTCCGCCAAGACACCTGAGTGACCCGTCTCTCGAACTGACCCAATGCGACTCGCGTGCCTCCCCAGTGATGGCTGCTTCGGTGCCGCAGGGAAGGAAAATCGAGATTGCGGCCGTGAGCGCGAATGTAAGGAATACGCTCGTTCTGGTAATTATAGTGCGTCGAGGAGACGTCAGTGAATCGATGTTCTCGGCACGTGCCTCGATAGCTCCGCCGTAGCGGGAGTGTCCGGCGGCCGTCGGCTGGTTGTTCGACGTAAAGTTTCCGTGCGGTCCTCGGTCGGGCCGCTGGTGAGCAGTATAACCCCGTTGGAACTTTCGTCAAGACCCGCATTGCATCCGGTCCGAAATGCGTTGATGTTTCTTTGACATTCGTCTGCTACGCACGGATGCTTAGCCGAACATCTGATAGGGGCTGTTTCGCTCGGCACGCGTGCTGGCGGTTCCGGTGATGTTGGCCGGGTTAATGGACAATTGCGCTTATTTTTTAAGCGGCTCAGTTGCGAGCGCGATCTGCGCAGCGCCCGCGGACTTGGCGACGGCGATCAGCCGCTGGATCGTCCGGTAAGGCACCGACTTGTCGGCGCGGATCAAGACAATCGAGCCCTGCTTCTTGTCCACCTCGCGGCGCAGATCGGAGACGACGGAGTCCCAGGTCGAGGCGGCGGCGCGCACGGACAAGGCGCCGTCGAGCGCGCAGGTCAGCGCGATCGTCAGCTCTTGATTGGGCAGCGCCGACGCGGGCGGCAGAGCGACGGGCAAGGTGGGGTAGGCGAGCAGCGGCGCCGTCACGAACAGAATGACGAGAAGCACGAGCGAGATGTCGATCACCGGAATGATGTTCACCTCGGTCACCGGCTCCGGCTCCGGGGAGTTGGCCCGCATCCGGAGCAGCGCGTATTTGGCCATCAGCGCGCCTCGGGGTCCGCGATCTGGACCAATGCGACCGTGCCGCCGGCGGCCTGCACCGCCTCGAGCGCCGCGATGACCTGGCCGTGCGCGACCTCGAGCTCGGGCGACACGAAGATCTTGCGGTCCGAGCGGGGCTGGAGCTTCTGCTTCAGGAAAGCGGTGAGCTCGGAGCCGGTCGCCATGAGCTTGCCGTCCATGACGAAGCCGGCCGCCGAGACGGAGAGCACGAGCACGACCTCGGCCTCGCGCTGGGTCAGCACCTCGGTCTGCGTCGGCATCGCGGCCGAGGCCTTCGCGGCGGCGGTCTGCACCTTGAGCATGGACTGGGCGGCCATCGGCGAGAGGACGAGCAGGATGATCAGTAGAACGAGGGAGACGTCGGCCAGGGGCACGACGTTCACATCGGAGATCGCTGCGGGTTCGTCGTCCTTATGAAACGGGCTTCCCGCCATGGTCCTCCAGCAGCTGCGCGATCTCTAAGACCCACAGGTCCGCGGTGTTCAGGCGGTACCGCGCCGTCAAGGTGAAGTAGTTGTAGAGCAGGGCCGCGACCACGGCGAGGCCGATGCCGCAGGCCGTGGCGACGAGCGCTTCCGAGATGCCGGCCGCCACGACGGCGGGGCCGCCCGCGCCGGCCGCGGACAAGTCGTGGAAGGCGCGCATGATGCCGAGCACCGTGCCCATCAGGCCGATCAGCGGCGAGATGAAGCTCGCCGTGCCGAACAGCCCCACGCGCCGGTTCAGACCCAGGCTGAGGCGTTGGCGGTACAGCTGGAAGGCCTCGACGAGCTTCTCCGTGTTCGCCGTCTCGAGGGCGAGCAGGCGGGCGATGGCCTCGCCCATCAAGGAGGTGTCGCGGCGGGCGATGGCGATGGCGCCGGCCTTGTCCCCCGCCTCGAGGCGGTCGCGCACGCGCTCCCACATCGCGGTCGGCATCTTCTGGGCGAACCAGTAGGAGTACATCCGCTCCAGGGCCTGGGCGAAGATCGCCAGGGATAGGATCAACAAAATCGGCATCGCGATGCTGATTTTCAGCATGTCGACAAAGGTCATTCCGCTCATGGTCGCAAGTATAGCGGAGGGGCTCTGGCCTGGCAAGGCCGGACCTGTTAAGGAATAGGTCCTTCGCGTGAAGGCGGGTAGGCCTGAGGGCCCCCGCCCTCAGGGCCGTGCGCGGCTATACTTCACTCATGAAGATAATCGCCCTCATCCTGTCTGTTTTGATGACCGCAGCCGTGATGCCCCTTCAGGCCCAAGTCGTCGCCGCTCCGTCCGGAACGCCGGCGGTCCCCCCCGTTGCCAAGCCGTCTTGCCCGTGCGATAATCCGAATTTCAAGCCGTTGACCGACAAGGCCCGCGCCGCCGAGGCGTACTGGAACGCGCGCCGCAAGGTCAAAGTCTCGACCGTCATTTCAGGAACCGCCGCGCTCTTCTCCCTGCTCTTACAAAGCCAGCAAGGCTTAAACGAGGCAACCCAGAGCTACGACCATGCCCGCTCCGAGATGTGGGAGGCAAAAGCGACTGCCGAAAAACTAGGCGCCCTCAAGGTCACCGGCGACGATATTGACGGCACGATCGAGTTCAAGCTCGTCAAAGGCGTCGACTACACCTTGTAAATGGGGTCAGGCCTGACACCTAGACAATGCTTAGTGTCCGGGTGTCAGGCCTGACCCCATTATTTGATGAGGGACTTGTCGCTGGAGAGGGACTCGAGGCGTTTGCGGGCGGTTTCGAAGGTTTGGCTGCCGCGCTCCGCATGCCGGAGGACTTCGGCGTAGAGCGGCGCGGCGGAGGCGGGCTTGTCTTCGAGCTCGAACATCAGGCCGAGGCGTAGAAGGGCCGCGAGGCGCGCGGCGTCGTTTTGGGGAGACAGCGCGCGCAGGCGCTCGTATGCGTTCTTGGCTTCCTTGGGCTTCTTGCGGCGCTCCTGTAGGCGGCCCAGCGCGTACAGCGCTTTCATCCGCTCGCTCGGGCCTGTTGCGCGGGCGTAGGCATCGGCGGCACCGGAGAGGTCGTCGTGATCCTCGCGCAGTTTTGCGATCTGCGACCAGGCCCACGATGCTTTGTCGTGCTTCGGGAATCTTGTGGTGAAGCCGACCCAGGCCTTCTCGGTGTCGCGCTCTTTCCCAGCCTTGGCCAAGGCGAGCGCGCGGTTATACGCCGCGTCGGCGGCGTCGCCGCCGGTGCCGCCCACCTTCCCGTAAGCGGCGGCGGCACCTGCGGCGTCGCCGGACTCGTAGAGCATGGCGCCAAGAGCCATCGCGGCGTCGCGCGCGTGCGCGTGCTTCGGGTGGACCGCCATGAACTTGCGGTACGCGCCCGCCGCCTCGTCGGTGCGGTGCAGTTGACGCAGGCATTCCGCGCGATAGAAGCGCGCCTCTCCGAGGTTCGCGGCGTGAGGGTTGTCCTCGATATGCTTTTTGAAAAGCTGTTCGGCGGCGTCCCAATCTTGACGCTTGTAGGCCTTCGCCGCGAGATCCCACCGTATTTGCGCCGCCAATTGGTGGTCAGGATACTTCGCGACGAGCCCCGGCAGATCGGGATCTTCTTTGTTGTTCTGCCAGGTGGCCACCAGGAGCAGGCCCTCGACCTCTTTCGTCTTGGCTCCCGGTCCGGCGCCCTCTAAATATTTTTTGTATAGCGGCATCGCCTCGGCCCAACGTTTCTTGTTGTAATGGACCTGCGCCATCAGGAGCAGGGCCTCGCGGTCGGCGTCTTGCGCTTCGGAGGTCCTGCCCATGAGCCGGTAGTGTCCGAGCGCCTTCTCGGACTTCCCCGTCTCGGTGTACAACTGGCCGAGCTGTAGGTGCGCGTCGGCGGCGTAGGCCGAGGCGGGGTGACGCGTGGCGAGGTCCTCAAATACGGCGGCGGCGTCCTCGGGACGCTCGAGCTTCTTGAGGCAAAGACCCTGCTGGTAAAGGGCCTGTGCGCGCAGCGGACTGTCGGGAAAGTGCGCGGCGAAATTCGCGTACGACTTCTGCGCTTCGTCGAGTTTGCGCGCGCGCAGGAGCAGGTGCGCCTCGGATAGAACCGTGGACTCGCGTAGCTCGATGAGCCCCCACTTCGCCGCCGCCTCGCCCGCGCGTTTGAGCGCGTCGCGCGCGCGATCGGTCTTGCCTTTGCGGTCCCAGTCCGCGGCGATCGCGGCGAGCGCATAGGCCTTCACCGGTGAGTCTTGGCCAGAGGCGGAGACGGCGCGGTAATGCTCGGCTGCGTCGTCTTTGCGGCCCATGCGCTCCTCGGCGGCGGCGCGCCAGATCTGCGCCAGGCCGAGCCAGCGGTCGCCCGCGCCAGCCGCGTCGGCCTCCGGCACCATCTTGAGTGTGGCCTCGTCGAGTCCGAGCGTGGCGAGTGCGGCTGCGATCAGGTGCAGGGCCTTATACTTCACCGCGGGGTTTCCGCCCGCGGCGAGCGGCTTTAAAAAGCGCACGGCTCGTGCCGCCTCGCCGCGGCGCAGGTGCAGGGCCCCGGCAGCGAGATTGACCTCGTCGTTCTCGGGGCGAGCGGGGTAGCGGCGGTGAAAATCGTACGCCTCCGCGAGCGCGGCTTCGGTTCGCCCTTCATCGATCGCGGCCCGCAAACGGCCGAGCGCCTCTTCGGCGGAGGACGAGGCCATCGCGGGCACATAGGGTTCATCGGCTTCGATGGGCGCGGCGGCATTGTTGTCGGGCAGCGCGGTGAGAAGACTTTTCCCCTTCGTCGCCCACTCGGTCTCGGGGTAGCGCTGAATTAGGATCTCGAGATTGCGGCGCGCGTCGCCGTACTCGCCCTTTGCGAGCGCGATCTCGGCGCTGCGGTAGTGGCTTT
>JAYTSX010000073.1:0-31950 GCA_043745445.1 Elusimicrobiota bacterium | reverse complement strand
CCATTTAACCGGACCTGAGTAGCGCGAATTCGCACCGGTGCGAGTTCGCGCCCAGGTTCCGACCAAATGGCGGCTTATAGGACTGCAATCCGATTGATCTCACTATTGGTCCGGTTAAATGGATACCCCGTCACACATGATTGCCATAGTCATCATGCTCTCCGCCTGAAGTCGAAATGAATGCGGCCGAAATGCTAATTTACAGTTATGTCTACCTCGTCGGTCGCGCGACGCACCGCGCTGTACGATTCCCACAAGCAGTTGGGCGGTAAGATCGTCGATTTCCACGGCTGGGAATTGCCGGTCCAGTACGCGTCCGTGATGAAGGAGCATGAGGCGACACGCCAGCGCTGCGGGCTCTTCGACGTCTCGCACATGGGCCAGGTCTTCGTGAGCGGCCCCGGCGCCCTCCCTTTCCTTCAGAAGGTCAACGCCAATGATATCGCGCGCATCGGCCCCGGCAAGGCGATCTACTCGCACCTGCCCAATGAAAAGGGCGGCGTCGTCGACGATGTCATCGTGTCCTGCCTCGAGAAGGACCGCTACCTCGTCGTCGTCAACGCGGCCACGGCCGACAAGGATTTCGCCTGGTTTCAGATGCACGCGAAGGGTTTCGATGTGAAGCTTGAGAACAAGTCCGACGACTACGGCATGATCGCGGTCCAAGGTCCAAAGGCGGCTGAGATCGCGTCAATGCTCGCGCCGCAAATGGCGGCCCTGCCTCGCTTTGGAGCGCTTGGGCTCGAGCTGTACGGCCAGCCGTCCTTCATTACGCGCACCGGCTACACCGGCGAAGACGGATGCGAGTTCATCGTTCCCAACGAGATCGTGGTTCGCGTTTGGGAAGACCTGCTCGCGCGGGGCGGCTCATTGGGCGCGGTGCCCTGCGGGCTAGGCGCGCGCGATACCCTGAGGCTTGAAGCCGGCTACCTGCTGTACGGCGAGGACCTCAACGATGACATCAGCACCTATGAGGCGAATTACGGCTGGGTGGTAAAGCTCGACAAAGGCGATTTTATCGGGAAGGCCGCGTTGGTGAAGCAGAAGGCCGAGGGGATCAGGAAGAAGCTGACCGGTATCAAGTTGCTCGAGCGCGGCGTGCCTCGCGCGGGCGCGGCGGTGGTGATCGGCGGAAATGAGATCGGGAAGCTTTGCTCGGCGACCTTTTCACCGAGCCTGCAAGCGGGCATCGCCACGGGCTATCTTGATCGGCCGGACCTCGCTCCCGGCACACAATGCAGCGTGACTTTGCACGGCCGCGAAATTCCCGCCGAGATCGTGAAAACCCCGTTTTATGTGTCGCCCAATCTAAAGAAGGGAGCCTAACCATGCTCGACCCCAAGACGCTTAAGTATCTGAAGTCTCACGAGTGGCTGGAGCTTAACGGCGACGCCGGCACAGTCGGCATCTCCGATCACGCTCAGAAGGAGATCACCGATGTGGTCTTCATCGAGCCGCCCAAGGTGGGCCGCAAGGTCAAGCAGGGCGAGGCCTGCTGTGTCGTCGAGTCAGTGAAAGCCGCGTTCGACATCTACGCGCCCGTCTCCGGCGAGATAACCGCAGTGAACGCGGACGCGGTGAAGGACCCCGCGCTTGTCAACGCCGAGGCCTTCGGCAAGGGGTGGCTGTTCAAGCTCAAGGCATCCGCTCCCGCCGAGGCGTCGAAGCTGATGGACTGCGCCGCGTACGAGGAGCACTTAAAAGCCGAGGCCGCGCATGGAAGCCACTAAGGAGAGACCTACGAAAACCGCGCTCCCGCCCGCCGACGATTTCGCCCGCCGCCACATCGGCTCCGGTCCCGCCGATCAGAAGGCGATGCTCGAGACGCTTGACCGTCCGACCCTCGACGCGTTGATTGACGCCGTCGTCCCGATTGGAATTCGCCTCAAGAAGCCTCTTGATCTTCCCGCCGCGCTGTCCGAGGCCGAGGCGCTGTCCGAGCTCAAGAAGATCGCGTCTAAGAACCAGGTTTGGCGTTCCTACCTTGGCCGCGGTTACGCCGATACGGTCACGCCGCCCGTCATTTTGCGCGAGATTTTGGAAAACGCGGGTTGGTACACGGCGTACACTCCGTATCAGCCGGAAATCGCGCAGGGAAGATTGGAAGCGTTGCTGAATTTCCAGACATTAATCATCGATTTGACGGGATTGCCGGTCGCGAACGCCTCGCTGCTCGATGAAGGTACCGCGGCGGCGGAAGCCATGGCGATCTGCCTCCACGCCGCCGAAGATCCGGGCGATAAAATTTTCTTCGTCTCGAGCGAGTGCCATCCGCAAACGATCGAAGTGATCAAAACTCGCGCCACGCCGCTTGGCGTGAAGGTCCAGGTCGGTGAACCCTCGCTCATCGCGGGGAAAAAGCTGTTGGGTGCCTTGGTCCAGTATCCCGATACGTTCGGCGCCGTCAAAGATTGGTCCTCCTTCGCGGATTCCGTTCACGCCGCCGGAGGCCAGTTAGTCGTGGCGGCGGATTTGTTGGCGCTAACCTTGTTCAAGGCACCCGGCGAATTCGGAGCCGATATCGCAGTCGGCACGACGCAACGCTTCGGCGTCCCGCTCGGGTTCGGCGGGCCTCATGCCGCCTACCTCTCGGTCAAGCAAGAATTCCAGCGGCGAATCCCGGGCCGCATCGTCGGCGTGTCCAAGGACGCCCACGGTAAGCCCGCCCTGCGCCTGGCACTTCAGACGCGAGAGCAGCACATCCGCCGCGAGAAGGCGACGAGCAACGTGTGCACCGCCCAGGTCCTGCTGGCGGTCATCGCCGGAATGTATGCCGTGTACCACGGGCCGGAGGGGCTGACGCGCATCGCCCTTCGCGTGCGCGCCCTGACCTTGCGCCTTAAAGGCGGTTTGAACGCCTTGGGCATGAATACGGGTACCGGCGTGGTGTTCGATACTTTGTATGTTCGCGTCGCCCCCGGCGACGCGGCGCGGCTGCGCCTCGCGCTGGAAGCGAAGAAAATAAACCTTCGGTTTGACGGCAACGGAGTGGTGATCGCTCTGGACGAGACCACTACGGAATCCGATGTGAACGACATCTTGTCCGCCTTCGGCGGTAAAAATGTACCGGAAAGCGCCGTCGCGGGCATTCCTGCTCCTCTCAAGCGGACATCGAAGTTCCTGACGCACAAGATTTTCTCGGAGCACCGTTCTGAAACGGAGATGCTGCGCTACATCCGTAAACTTGAAGGCAAAGATTTGTCGCTGGTTCACTCCATGATTCCATTGGGATCGTGCACGATGAAGTTGAACGCGGCCGCTGAAATGCTCCCCGTGACTTGGCCGGAACTCGGAAGAATGCACCCCTTTGCGCCTTCGGCTCAGACGCAGGGGTATAAAGAGATAGCGACGCAGCTTGAGACATGGCTCGCGGAGATCACGGGTTTCGCCGCGGTGAGCCTGCAGCCGAACGCGGGCTCGCAGGGCGAGTATGCCGGCCTGTTGGCGATCCGCGCCGCCCTCGAAGCGCGCGGGCAGTCGCACCGTAAGACCTGCTTGATTCCGGTGTCCGCGCACGGCACGAACCCCGCATCCGCGGCGATGGTCGGCATGAACATCGTCACCGTCGCCTGTCTTCCTGATGGCGACATCGACCTCGTCGACCTTAAGATGAAGGCCGAGGAGCACAAGGACGACCTGGCATGCCTGATGGTCACCTATCCCTCCACGCACGGCGTTTTTGAAGAAGGGATCAAGGACATCTGCGCGGAAATTCATCGTCACGGCGGATTCGTTTACATGGACGGCGCCAACATGAACGCCCAGGTCGGATTGTGCCGCCCGGGCGACTTCGGCGCCGACGTCTGCCACCTTAACCTGCACAAGACCTTCTGCATTCCTCACGGCGGCGGCGGACCCGGCATGGGTCCAATCGGCGTAGTGAAGGAGCTCGCTCCATTTCTGCCCGGCTCGAAGGAAGTGCCGGCGGTCTCCTCCGCGCCATTCGGCTCGGCTTCGATTTTGCCGATCTCGTGGATGTATATCCGAATGATGGGGCCTGACGGTTTAGCCAGCGCGACGAAGAACGCGATTCTGAACGCCAACTACATAGCCAAACGGCTTGGGGAATCCTTTCCGGTGCTTTATAAGGGAAAGAACGGCCTCGTGGCGCATGAGTGCATCGTCGATCCTCGGGCCATCAAGGCAACGGCGGATGTGTCGGTTGATGACATCGCCAAGCGCCTGATGGACTACGGCTTTCACGCCCCCACGACTTCGTTTCCCGTCGTCGCGACCTTGATGATCGAGCCGACCGAATCGGAGTCGAAGGCCGAGCTCGACCGTTTCTGTGAGGCGATGATCGCCATACGGGAGGAGGCGCGCAAGATCGAGAAGGGCGAGTGGAGCAAAACCGACAATCCGCTCAAGAACGCTCCGCACACGGCCGAATCGGTCGTGGCTGACGCGTGGACGCATCCGTATTCGCGCGAGACGGCCGCCTATCCTGCGGCCTGGCTGCGCGAGCGTAAATTTTGGCCCTCGGTGGGACGAATCGACGGAGCCTACGGCGACCGCAACTTCTTCTGCTCATGCTCAGCGCTGAGCTGATCGGCGGCCTACGGGCCTCGGCGATGGACGCGGCCGGCCATATGGCTCTGGATGAGGCTGTGCTGTTGGACTCGCCGGTGGACGCGCTTGTTCTACGCGTCTATGAGTGGACAGGGGAGGCTTGCACCTTCGGTTTTTCGCAGCGGTACGCCGACGCGAAGGCGGTCTGTAAGCCCAGAATCGAGCCGGTACGCCGGGCCACGGGCGGGGGGATCGTGCACCACGATGGGGATGTGACCTTCAGCCTCGTGTTTCCGTGGGACAGAACCTGCGCGCCCGAGACGATCTACAAGAATATTCATCGAGGAATTCATCAGACTTTGAAGGCGCGTGGTACCGTCAATGGGATGTGGAGCCCGAAGGAAAAAGCTCCGGGAATAGCCGCCCGTTGTTTCGCGCGGGCGGAAAAAGCGGACCTCGTGGACGCGGACGACAATAAAATTTTGGGCGGGGCCTTGCGGAAGAAAGGTTTTAAAGGCTTGTATCAGGGCTCGCTTCGTATATGTGTGCCGGAAGCGGCGATTGTTGACGGGATCACGCGCGAGTTTGGCCGGCCTTCGTTAGACCTTCATTCGTCATGGATCGCAAAAGGCCTGGAACTTGAATCACGCTACCGTTCGGCCCAATGGAATACTAGGAGATGAGCATGAAGACCTTCGTCTTGTGCAAGCTGACGCCGGGCAAAGAGCAGGCGGCCGTGCGCACGATCCGCTCGCTTGAGGGCGTGACCGAAGTGTACATGGTGTTCGGCGGCTGGGACATGATCTTGGCGGCCGAATCGGACACCGTCGATAAACTTTCAAACCTGATCGTCGCCCGCATTCGCTCGGTGGACGGCGTGTCCGCCACCGAGACCCTCGTTACGACTAATCTGTAAGGGCGGGCGCAGAAGCCGTCGAGGTCGTCACGGTCGAGGTGTCGCTTGAAACCTCGGGCTCGATGATCTCTTCGTCGTCCGGGTCGGCCGCGGCTCTCTCCCGGTCCGCCGCCATCATCCGGTCGATGATCCGCTTCGAGTTGCGTTCCACGTAGACTCCGCGCTTGGCCGGGTCCCATCGGCGCGGATTGGGGAGCACGACGGCCATCGCGACCGCCTCGTCCTCGGTTAAATCCGCGCAGGATTTCTCGAAGTAGGTTCGGGCCGCGGCTTCGCAGCCGAAGACACCCTTACCCCACTCGACGACGTTGAGGTACAGCTCAAGAACGCGGCGTTTGCCGAGCTCGCGCTCAAGCCGCCGCGCGATGAGAATTTCCTTGGCCTTGCGCAATGGATTCTTGCTCGGCGATAAGTACAGATTGCGCGCGAGCTGCATCGTGATCGTGCTCCCTCCGGCGGCAAAGCGGCCCGCCTTGCGATTGCGTTCGTACGCGCCGCGGATCGCATTCCAGTCGACGCCGTTGTGGCGCCAGAATTCGTCATCCTCGGCCGTGACGACGGCTCGCTTGAGATTCTCGGATATCGCGTCGGACGACACCCAGGTCCAGTGGAGATCCAGTTTACGCCCTTTAGCCAGGGCCTGTTTCTTGCGCAGTTCGATGTAGGCGGTGGTCGTGGGCGGGCGATTCTTAAGGGGCTTTACATCCGGCAGCCAAACCACCCAGAGCGCGGCGCCAATGCCGGCCAATAGGAGCGCCAGGAGGAGCGGTCGTAAGAGGCGGGAGGGGCTGGCGCGATTCATTTTCGGGGGGTATGCTAGCATGTCGAAACGCTTATTACGGAGAGACCCCATGAAAATCATGTTGTTGGCCGCCTTTTTGCTCGCGTTGATCGCGCCCGTTCGCGCCGAGGATAAGCCCGCCGGCGGGGGCGGTAATTCCCAGATCAAGGCCGAGCATCAGGAGTTCAAGAAGGAAATGAAAGCGGAGCGCGAGGCTTTCAAGGAAAAGCAGCGCGAGAAGCGGAAGGCGCACCGCGAAAAAATGAAGAGCCTGCGTGAGAAGTCGAAGCAGGAGCGCATGGAGAAGAAGGCCGCGACCGTTGAGGCTGCTCCGGCTCCCGCCGCCAAGTAATTCGCGAGAGTATACTGAGGCCCATGCCGTATTATCTGTTCGAAGGTGATAAGTCGATTGGGCCTTTTGACGCCGCCCAACTCGCCTTGCGCCCCGGATTTAAGAGCGACACCTTGGTCTTCCCCGCCGGCGCGACGACTCAGGACGCGTGGAAGCCAGCGGCGAGTTTCCCGGACCTGGCGCGCGCGCTGGATCCGAACTCAAGCGGTATTTTTTTGACGAGGGCTCCCCCGCGGGCCGAAATTCAGCCGCTTCCTCCACCCGCCGCGCCGCTTCCAGCCGCGCCGGCGGAAATCGTCGTCGCTGAGCCCATGCCGTCTCTCGCGGCTCCAGGCGATAAGCTCATTCTTGTCGTCGACGACGACGAAACGGTTCGCAGCTTCCTCGAGATGAGCGCGAGCCTTCAAGGCTTTCGCGTGCTCACCGCGGTTGACGGGCTCGATGCCGGCGTCAAGTTGGAAACGCAGACGCCGGATCTGATCATCACCGACCTTATGATGCCCGGTCAGGGCGGCTACGAGTTCCTGCGGTCGCTGCAGGGCAAAGCGAGCGGGCGCATCCCGATCTTCGTCGTCACCGGCAGCGCTCTTGATGATTCGACGATCAAGATGATTCGCGCCGAAGCGAACGTCGTCGAGTTCGTCGCCAAACCCGTCAAGATGGCCAAGTTCGTCGCCGCGCTCCACACCACGCTCAAGACCCAGCCCAGATAGCAAGGGCTGACCCCGATTCCTATTTCGGGACGCGGCGCAGGAGCTTGAGGCGTGCTTCGAAGGAGTGGCGTTCCGAGATCGTGGCTTCGGGGCGCGTGAGGAGCTCTTTGAGGATATCGCGGCTCTCGTCCTTGCGGCCAAGGCGCATGAGGTAGTCCGACTTGCGAAAGGCGGCCTGGAAGCGGTGGTGGGGCGTCTCGAGGGCCGCGGCACGATCGTAGGACGCCAGTGCCTGGTCCGTCTCGCCAAGGCGCTCGTGGGCTTGGGCGGCCTGGCTCAGGAGGCGTGCGCGGTCCAGGTCGGGTAGATCTGAGTTGGTGAGCTCGGTCAGGGCTGAGAGAAGCGCCCGATCATCACCGGAGCCGCTGAGCTTGTCGATGCCCTCAACGCGGCCGCGGTATTCATCGAAGTCCATGCGCGGCCATTATAGAACAACGGCGCGGCTTAATCTTCGCCCGGCGGGTCGATGATTCCGGCCTGCGACTGGTCGAGGAGGACCTTTTCGCTTCCGCCCGGATCCTTGCCGATCACGCGCAGATGGGTCTGCTCGAAATTCACGGCCTCACGGGCCACCGTGGACAGCTTGACGCGCCAACGCAGGACCGCCGTCGCGCCGGGTGCGATGCTCGTCACGCCATTAATCATGGGGGAGTTCAGCGGGGCGCCCGGAGCGCCGGAGGACTCGAACTCCTCCTGTACGGATACGACACTCAAGTTCGTCAGCGGCGTCGAACCCGTGTTGAGGACGGTGACCTCAACATCGACGGAATCGCCGGCGAAATAGAGCGGCAGCTCGCGCATCAGGGCGTTAGGGATGGGGCCGCGATGCGGCAGCAACGTCTCAAAGCCGTCGGAGAGCTTCACGCGGAAACCCTTGGCCTCGCCTTGGGTGATGCCGAACGGGCGCATGTAATCGACCCGCGCGCGAACTTGGCCGTGGCCGACCCACTCGCCGACGAAACGCTGGCGCAGGGGCTTGAGCTCGGAGCGGTATTGAAGGAGGGACGCCAACTGAGCCGCGAGCCCGGATGCAATGACGCGGCGGCCTTCCATCGAGATAAGCATGCGATCGGCCGGAGGTTCGGGCGCCGGCAGAGACGCGATGGCTGAGACCTCGTTGGTCGCGGCGGTCGTAAATGGCGAGAGCGTCTCCTCCGAGGGGGCAGGCGTAATAACCGTCGATTGGGGCTCGGTTAGACGCTCAGCGACCCAGCGTGCGACGATGGCCGCCGAGGCAAGCCAGGGTTCGCCCGCGGGCTTCACAGTCAGGGGTGGGGTCTTGATGGCCCCAGGCATGGGGAAAGCCCCCATGCGTCCCGGAGGCGGAAGCATCATTCCGCGCGCGAAGATCGGGGCGAGATCGGCGGCGCCGGTGGACTGAACGAAAAAAGCGGCGCAGAGGGCGGCGGACAGAATAGACTTGAGGGATCGGCGCATGTTGTTACCTCTCGGCGGTAGTATAGCCCCGAGACGGTCAATGCGCCATATCCTAATGGCAAAAATACGGTAAAATGCGGACATGATCGAACCCGGCGAAAACGCTAAACTCGTCCTGATTATTGATGACGATGACGGCGTGCGCGAGCTCTTGGCCTTTCTCGTCAAAAAAGAGGGCTTTCGGGTGGAATGCGCTGTAGATGGCGAGGACGGGTTCCAAAAAGCCGAGCGCCTGAAGCCCGATTTGATCCTTCTCGATCTGATGATGCCGCGCTATGGCGGATTTGAGGTTTTGCGGCAGCTTCAGGCGGGGGGGCTCGCTCGCATTCCGATCGTTGTCGTCACGGGCCGGTACACCGATCGCTCGACGGCCGATATGATTCGTCAGGAATCCAATGTCGTGGACTTTCTGGAGAAGCCTCTGAAGCCCAATGTTTTGAGCGCCACGCTTGACCGTTTGCTTAAGCCCCGTGCGCCGGAGGCCGCGTGAGCACTGCGTCGGAAAAACTGGTGCTTCTGGTTGACGATGACGAATCCTTGCTCGACTTGATGACTCATGTGGTGAAGAAAGAAGGTTTTCGCACCGAGCGCGCGATGGATGGGGAAGAGGCGCTTGCTAAAGCGGCGGCGTTGAATCCTGATGTCATCGTGCTCGACTTCATGCTTCCGAACATGGGCGGCTACGAGGTCCTGCGTGAACTCCAGTCGCGCGGCCACGGCGATATTCCTATCGTCATCGTCACCGGCCGTGCGATGGACGGCAAAAGTGTCGAGATGGTCCGGCAGGAATCGAATGTGAAAGATTTCATGCAGAAGCCCGTGCGGCCGGCTATGCTCCTTGCCGCGCTTCATCGCGTGCTAGGCACCGCACCGCCAAGCGGCGGCGCGGTATGAATCGCGGCACCGGGCGCTCGCTTCTCATCGCGGTTGCGCTGATACTCGCGGTCTATGCGATGGCGCGCGTTGATTTGGTCCTGCGCTCGCGCTCGGCCTATCTCGAAGGTGAGAAGTGGATGGAGTGGAGCCGCCGGCCCGAGCTTAAAAAGCAACACTTTGACGCGGAGCTTGCGGCGCGCGAAGCTGAGCTGTCCCGCGAACTGGCGAAGGGAAAGCTTGAGCGCGCGGCGTATGATCGAAAGACGGGCTTGGCGCGCTTCGAGCGGGATCAGGCGGTGGCCGAAAGCTCGCTCAAGTACGCCTATGTCTGGTATCAGACCGCCGCCGAGCTGTTCAGCCCGCCCGAGAACCGCTGGAGCGTACGGGCTCGCGCCAAGATGACGGAGACTCGAGCGCTTTGGAAAAAAGAGCTCGAGGCTCAGAAGATCCCCTACCAAGACTACATGTTGGAGTAGGAGCGTGTTGCGCCTCCTGATCGGCATTCTCCTCCTTCCGCTCTCGGGATCCTTGTTATGGGTGTCGGCGAAAACGCTCGCCGGCGTCGCGGTCCATTCCTCGTCGGCCGCGCCTTTTGCCGCAGGCCTGGGAATCACCTTCGCAGTCTGGGCCATCCACCGCTGGCTGATCCAAGGCCCCATCGGCCCCGTGGCATGGGCCGCGCGCGGCGCGCGCTGGAGCTACGTTCTGGGCCATGAGCTCACGCACGCGATGGCGGCCTGGGCGACGGGCGGCAGCGTGTACGCGATCTCCGTGGGGGAAAAGGAAGGCCACGTCGATCTGTCGCACTCCAATGCCTTCGTCGCACTCGCGCCGTACTGCGTACCGTTTTACGCTTTGGCCGTCGCCCTGGGTTACCGAATTTTACTGTGGGTGAGGCCCGACGCCGGCGGTGAGGCGCTGTTCCTTTTCCTCCTCGGCGGATCGTTGGGGGCGCACTTGCTGTTCACCTGGGATTCGCTGACGCAAATACGCCAGCCTGACCTCGATGCGGCGGGCGGCGTTCTTTTCTCGGTGACGCTGATCGCGATCGCCAACGCGCTGATGATCATGCTTCTGCTCAAGGGGCTTTTTCCGGAATCGGTGCCGCTTTGGGAAAATCTGCGTGAGGCCGGCGACTATGTGAAGCGTTTCTGGAGCCTGGCGTGGATATGGAGCCGCCCCGCCTTCGCGGCGGTCAAGAAAAGGGCGCTCGCGTGGTAGGCGGTCTTCGGCGGGAGTTCGCCCGCAAGGCTTTTCACATGTTGTCTTTGGTTTATCTCGGCGCCTTTTATCTGCTTGGCTGGCCGCGGGTCGGGTACGCGATGGCCGTCTGGCTTCCCGTCGTGCTCATTATCGAGATCGTGCGGCTGAAGGTCCCCGCGATCGAGCGTGCCTTGGTCGGCTTTTTCGATGGCCTGATGCGGGAGACGGAGCGCAAGCATTTCAGCGGGATTATCTACACGACGGCCGGGAGCTTGGCCGCCATGCTGATCGCGCGCGGCGACCCGATGATCGTGGGCGCGGCGATTCTTCAGCTGGCGCTCGGCGACGCGGCGAGCGCGCTTGTCGGCAAGGCGTTCGGACGCACCAAATTATTCGGCGGCCTAAAGTCGCTCGAGGGCAGCCTCGCGGGCTTCGCGGTCGGCTTCGCCGCGGCGCTCGCCTGCGGCGTGCGGCCCGGCGCGGCGTTCGCGGCGGCGCTCGCGGGTTCGCTCGCCGAGTTGCTGCCCACGACGCCGTGGTTCAATGACAACCTCTGGATCCCTGTCGCCACCGCGTTGGTGCTGACTCTCGTGGGGGCGCGATGAAAAAGCGCGTCGCGGTCGCCGCCCGGCGGGTCGAAGGATTGTCCGGTGCGGCGCGCATAATTATCGAGCACGCGCGCCGGCTCGCTCTTCAGGATTGGGAAGTCCATGTCTTTTCCGAAAAGCTCGACAAGAAGGCCCTTGCTGACGCCGGCGCCGTGCCGCATTGGGTTCCCGCATGGCCGTGGGGTTCGTGGCTGAAGCGCCGCGCGTTTGCCGCCGCGGCGGGCGGCATGACGAAGCGCTTTGACCTCGTGCACGGCCACGGCGACCTGCTCGACCAAGATGTGTTGAGCCTGCACAACTGCGTACATGCTGCGCATGAATCCCTTCATAAACGCCCTCTTCCTCAGTCTGACGCCGTGGGGCGTATGCACGCGCTGCAGTTGTCGGGGCAGCGCTTTCGGGTCCTCGTCGCAAATTCGAACTTGATGAAAAATGATGTGATAGGCCGCTTCGGCGTCCCCGCGGAGCGCGTCCAGGTGATCTATCCCGGTTATGATTCCTGCCGCTTCAACGCGGGAGGGCGCGAAGATTTCAGCGCGACGACGCGCGCGGAGCTCGGCATTAAGCCGGGCGATTTGCTGTTCGGGCTCGTGACTTCCGGAGATTTTGAAAAGCGCGGCTTGAAGGCGTTCCTGCGCGCTTTCGCCGCGGTCAGGCGAAAGCTCCCACAGGCGCGCGCCTTAGTCGTTGGAAAGGAATCGCGGCCGGGTCCGTATCTGGCGCTCGCGCGCGAGCTCGGCATCGCCGACCGCGTCGTCTTCCGCGAGCCGCTCGCTGAGGTCTGGCGCTTTTATCACGCCCTAGATGTCTACGTGCATCCCGCGAAGTGGGAGGAATTCGGCATGAGTGTGCTCGAGGCCCTCGCCTGCGGCCTGCCCGTGATCACCGGAGCCTCGGTCGGCGCGGCCGAACTGCTTAAGGGCGAGCAGCGCGAGTTTGTGTTGGCTGATCCATCGGGCGAGCTGCTTGAAAAAGCGATGCTTGCTTTTGCGGACCAATCGCTGCGCGAGCGTGTGGGCGCCCTTGGTCCGGCCGCGGCCCTGCCTTGCGTCTGGGACCGGGGCGCTTGCGCGCTCCACGACCTCTACGAAAGCCTAATAAAGTAAACTCATTCCTTATGAGGTTCCATGAGCGCCCATAAAGGGCCGCTTGGTCTCCTGCTTGCCGCCTTCCGGACCGTTCTGCACGGTTTCGGCCTCTCGTTCATACTCCTCATCATGCTCATTGCCGGTGCCGCGCTCTACGCCCACCAGAAGTTCGGCCCTGAGGAGGCGCGTGTCATCGCGATCGCTCAGCTGCAGGCCCTGCTGCATCGCGAGGTCACGATCGACAGAATGGTCCTCACTCCGCGCGGGCTGAAGTTCAAGGGGCTTCGCGTGCGCCGCGCGAACGGAGTGGAGGGCGACCTGCTCGTCTGCGACACCGCGCTCGTTACCGTCAAGCTTCGACCTCTTTTGCGTCGCCGGCTCGAGTTCGACACCGTGCGCCTGGAGTCGCCGCAGATTTTTCTTACGCGCGAATCCGACGGCGTCTGGGACATCGCCGACCTGTTCACGGCCACGAAGACCGCGCGCGGGGGGGCCTTGCCGTTGGCGCTGGCTTCCGCCGAGACCATTATCAGCGATGGCGTTCTCAAGATTGACGACCGCAAGCGCGGGCGAAAAATCTCATTCGAGAGGTTGGCCCTGCGTGCGGACGGCTTCGACCAGGATCAGCCCTTCCCCTTGGCGTTGTCCTTCGTCAACGCCGTCACATTCGGGACTCGCACCCTGACGACGAGCGTCACAGCAGAGGGAAGCATGGACCTCGCCGGCCTGCACTGGTCGAGCGCCACCGCGCGCGCCGACAGTTTGAGCGCCGAGGCGGACGGCGTCAAGGTCACGGGCAAAGGAGCGGTCGAGGGCTTTATTCACCCCATCTTCGAGGTCGAGGCGTCCGTCCCCGCTCTTGCTCCGGATCGCTGGTTGAGGTGGTTGGGCCGCGACTTGAGGCTTTCGATGCCCGCGACAAGGTGGAACGCACGCGTGAACTGGTCCTCAATTCCGATCTGGCAGGTCGAGCGCCTCTCGATCCAGACACCTGCGGGCACATTGACGGGCAGCGGCGTCTTCGACCTCACCTCCGATACCGCCTCGCTGCACGCTCAGTTCGCGGTGCGCGACGCCGTTCTCGAAAAGTCGGCGGACTGGCACCCGTCTTGGGCCGCGCGCGCGCCGCACGGTAAGGTCACCGTGAGCGGCGCCATCGAGGGAAAGCTCGGCGCCCTGCAGCTCAAGGAGGCCGTCCTCGTCCTGCGCGGTTTTTCCGCAGCCTGGGGCGATCGCCGGGTGGAGGGAGTGGATCTCGACGCCTTCGCCGGAGATGAGTTCGCGTCCATCAAGGCCTCGGTTTCCAAGGGTAAGGTGTTCGCTTACGCCAACGAGTTCGACGACCTGAACATCACCCTCAGCGTGGTCAAGCAGACATTGAGTCTGGAAAATCTCGCACTGCGCTGGGGCGCCTCGAAGCTGCGTTTGCGCGGGCGCGTGGACAAGCTGTCGGCGCCGAAGGAGGTCTTGATCTCCGGCAACATGGACACGCTTGTCTGGGAGGACGCGCAACGGCTCGTGAGCGGCATCACGGCCTCGATCTCGACGCGCACCGTGTCCGACGCGGAGCGCGAAAGCCGGCCCTGGCTTCGGACTTTCAAGTATGTCATCCCGCGCAGCTTCCCGGATACCGTCGGGCATCTGCGCATCACCGATGTCAAGCAGGCCAACTTCTGGTGCAAGGACCTGGACCTTCTCTGGTCCCTTCGCGGCGTGACGCCGGCGCTCGATAAAGTCGGCGGCGAGGCCCGCATGCGCTTTGGCCCCGGACGCGTCAACGACATTCCGGCCGTACAGGATTCTCACAAGCTGCTGCGCGTGGTCTTCCTGCCCTTCATTTACATGCACAAGATGAACAAGTTCTCCATCCTCAGCACCGCGACGGCCTACCCAAAGACGCTCGACTTCAACCGTATCGAGTCCGAGTACGCGGTCACGAAGGGCATTGCCGCAATCCGCTACTTCCACGTGGGCTCAACCCAGCTCGTGGCCTTCGCCGACGGCATGGCTGATTTCGGACGCGAGCAGGTGGACATGAATATCTTGACGCGCCTTCCCAATTACAACGGCCCGACCTTGCCTGAGTGGTGGACGGATGAGGGCGGTCACACGGCCATCGGCTTTCGCGTTAAGGGCGACCTCAACAAGCCCGACCTCGAGCCCCGTTTTAAAAAAATCGCCGGAGACGAAATCGAACATAAACTCGAGGAAGGCCGCGCCGGCGGCAAGAAGCGCTTCGAGGCGATCGAAAAGCTTCAAACCTTATAATAATGGTGTCAGGCTTACCGGTTGCAGTATTCGCACGCCAATACTGTAACCGGTAAGCCTGACACCAAGTTCAAACAGGAGAACGATATGAGCCGATCGAACAAGATGGACGTGCTGGGGTTGCTGCAGGAGCACGGCGCGGTGGCGAGCGGGCATTTCCGCCTAGCCTCGGGCTTGCACACTCCGGTCTACCTCCAGCCGGCGCTGGTTCTCCAATATCCGCATGTCGCGCAGAAGCTGGCCAAGGCGATCGCGACGAAGTTCGTGTCTCCCGTCGATGTCGTGATCTCGACCGGGATGAGCTCGGTGGTGCTCGGCCAGGAGGTCGCGCGCGCCAAGAAGAGCCGGGCGATCTTCACAGAGCGCGTGGGCGGCTCGATGGCGTTTCGGCGCGACTTCCGCTTGGAGCGGGGCGAGCGCGCGCTCGTCGTCGTGGACGTGCTCACGACGGGCCGCTCGAACGGCGAGGTCGTGGCCCTGGCGCAGGCTTACGGCGCTCGCGTCGTGGGCGTCGCCGCGATGGTGGACCGCTCGAAGGCCCCGCTCTGCCTCGGCGTGCCCGTGCGCAGCCTGATCGGATATCCGCTTGAAGCGGCGTCGCCCGAAACCTGTCCGCAGTGCGCGTCCGGCGTGCCGCTATCGACCGCCAAGCGCGAAATCGAGCTCGGCTCGGACGGAGAATAGCATGATTGCACGATACACCCGGCCCGCGATGGGCGAGATTTGGTCCGACGACAACCGGCTACGAGCAATGTTGCGCGTCGAAGAGGAGCTGCTCAAGGCGATCGCGGGCGAGAAAGGGGTGCCCGCGTCCGAGCTCAAGGCTCTGCGGAAGCTGCTTGAGAAGTCCCTGCTCGACGCCTCGCGCCGCAAAGAGTCGAGCGCCGGCCATGAGGTCATCGGCATGTTGTCGGCCGTCGCCGGCGAGTTGAAGACGAGGGCGCCTAAGGTGGATCGCTACCTCCACTACGGGATGACTTCCTCTGACGTTCTCGACACCTCGATGGCGCTGCAGCTGCGCGACTCCGCCGACCTGCTTGTCGCCGATGTCGAGGCCGTGCTCAAGCGCCTGAAATCGCTGGCGCGCAAGCACGAGCGTACCTGGATGGTCGGCCGCACGCACGGCGTGCACGCTGAACCCATTACGTTCGGTATTAAAGTCGCCGGCTGGCACGCCGAAGGCCTGCGCTGTCTCCGGCGTCTGCGCGCGGCGCGCGAGCTCATCGCCTACGGCAAGATTTCGGGGGCCGTCGGGGCATTTTCTCAATTGTCGCCCGAGGTCGAGGCCAAGGTGCTCGACGCCCTCGGCCTGCGCTGCGAGCCGGTCTCGACCCAGGTTGTGCCGCGCGACCGTTACGCCGAATACTTCCATTCGCTCGTGCTGACGGCCTGCTTCGTCGAGCGCATCGCGCTCGAGATACGGCATTTGCAGAAAACAGAGATCCTCGAGCTTGAGGAGCCGTTTTCAGACGGCCAGAAGGGCTCATCGGCGATGCCCCATAAGCGCAACCCCGTGCTGTGCGAGAACCTCTGCGGCCTCGCGCGCCTCATCCGCACCTACGAGTCGGCGGTGACGGAGAACTGCGGGCTGTGGCACGAGCGGGACATTTCGCATTCCTCCAACGAGCGCATGATTCTTCCAGACACGCATATCGCGTTGGATTTCATGCTTCACCGGCTCGAGCAAGTGCTCGACGGTCTTCAGGTGTTCCCGGATAACATGAGGCGCAACCTGGATAAGATGAACGGCCTCGTCTTTTCGCAAAAGGTGCTGCTTCGCCTGATCGACGCCGGCCTCGGTCGTCTTGAGGCCTATGACCTCGTTCAGCGCAACGCGATGAAGACCTGGAAGGACAACAGGCCTCTGCGCGATCACCTTGCCGGAGATCCGGATTTGTCCAAGCGCCTGTCGCCCAAGGAACTCGACGCCTGTTTTTCACTGGAGCCTTACGGCGCCTCCGCGCGCGAGATTTTGAAGAGGGGCGGCTGCTTATAACCGCTTAAAGGTGTCAGGCTTACCGTTAGTTGCAGTATTTTGGATAAAAATACTGCAACTAACGGTAAGCCTGACACCAATGTGAAGAATAGAGGGGCGGCGCGAGCCGAACCCTGCAGCAAGGAGAATCGCCATGACTGACGCCGCTAAAGCTGGGCCGGAAGCCGCCGTTGAATCGAAGCCGCTGCGCATCATCCTGAATCCTGACCGCGACAAGCGCGTCAAGGCGGGCCACCTCTGGATTTTTTCCAACGAGATCAAGGAGGTCTTGTCGGACCACCCGCCGGTGCCGGGCGATCTCGGCGTCATCGTGTCCGCGGCCGGCGTTTCTCTGGGGATGGCCTTTTACAATCCCAATAGCCTCATCGGCGGGCGCGTGCTCACTCGGGATCCGAAGGAGCCGATCGACGCGGAATTCTTCCGGCGCCGCCTCGCCGAGGCGATCGCGTATCGGGAGAAAGCGCTTCCCGGCGAGACCTCGTACCGTCTTTGCTACGGCGAGTCGGATGGGCTCCCCGGCTTGGTCGTGGACCGTTACGGGCATTACCTCGTGCTTCAGGTCATGTCCGCCGGTATCGAGCGCCGAATGCCCTGGATCCAGGCCGCGCTCGAGGAGCTCGTGAAGCCTAAGGGCATCTATCTCAAGAACGACCACAAGGTGCGCGCGCTGGAAGGCTTGCCTCTCGAGTGCCGGACCTTGATGGGTGCCGTACCGGAACGGGTGCCGATAACGGAAAACGGCCTGCGCTTTGCGGCGCCGCTCGGCGAAGGTCAGAAGACCGGCCATTATTTCGACCAGCGCGAAAACCGGGCTTTCCTACGCCCGTACTTCGAGGGACGCAGCGTGCTCGACCTGTACTGCTACACCGGCGGCTTTGCGATCGCTGCGGCGA
This sequence comes from Elusimicrobiota bacterium, assembly GCA_043745445.1. GTDB lineage: Bacteria > Elusimicrobiota > Elusimicrobia > UBA1565 > UBA9628 > GWA2-66-18. Next base: position 14,310 of record JAYTSX010000073.1, on the reverse strand, counting down.
AGGCGGGCGCGAAGTCGGTGCTGGCGCTCGACAGCTCGGGGCCCGCGATTCAGCTCGCGCGCGAGAATGCGAAGTTCAACGGCGTGGACGGGATCGTGTCGGCCGACGAGGGCGATGCCGAAGTCGTGCTCGAGTCGTTCGCGCGCGGCCAGCAGCCGTTTAAGCCGGATATGATCGTGCTGGACCCGCCGAGCCTCGTGCCTGCCAAGAAGCATCTGCCTCAGGCGTTGCGCCTGTACACGAAGCTTAACGCCCAGGCGATGCGCGCGCTTCCTAAGGGCGGCCTGCTCGCGACGGCGACCTGCTCGCATCATGTTTCGCGCGAGGACTTCGTGCTGATGCTGCGTAACGCCCAAGCCAAGGCCGAGCGCCCGATGCGCTTTGTCACCTTGCGCGGCCAGGCGACCGACCATCCGATCCTGCTCGCGATGCCCGAGACGGAATATCTGCATTTCGCGCTTTTGGAGATGATTTAGGGTGATGGAACAGCCGCACTTGGAGGAGGACAAATCCTCCAAGTTCTCGCCGTCGAAGCTGGATGTCTATAAAAAGTGCCCTAAGCGCTATCAGTACCGCTACGTCGATAAGATCTCGCGCCGGCGTAAGACGCCCGAGACCGTGGTCGGCGTGGCGGTGCACTCGACGTTCGAAGAATTGTACGCGCTCGTGACCGGGGGGAAGGTCCCGACCCTTCCGGAGTTGCACAAGATCTACGAGGGGGAGTTCGCCGCGGAATGGGATGAAACGGTCGTCGAGAAGGACGCGCGCTTCACCCGGGACGATTGGAAGAAGGTCGGGGGGGATTGCGTCGAGCTGTATCATCAGGGGCATCATCCGTTCTCCCAGGACCGAACGGTCGCGATCGAAAAGCGCGTCGGCTTTCCGATCGTGGTCGACGGGCATGAGTATCGTATCGAGGGTTTTGTGGACCGTCTGGCGCTGGCGCCCGACGGGGCCTTTGAGATTGTGGACTACAAGACCGCGAAGTCCTTGCCGAACCAGGAGCACGCGGACGAAGACTGGCAGCTCGCGCTGTACGAGCTCGCGGTGCGCCGGGAGTGGCCCGACACGAAAGAGGTTCGCCTCAAGTGGCACTACGTGCGCCACGGCAAGACCTTGGTGTCGGTCCGCGACGAGGCCGCTCGAGCTCAGCTCCTCTTAGATGCGGCGGCGCTGATCTCCGCGATCAAGCACGATCATGCCTTCCCGACTCAGCAGTCGTCGTTGTGCGATTGGTGCGAGTATCGTGACCTCTGTCCGATCTTCGCGGATGAGTACCGGGTCGCGGCTTTGCCGCCGGAAGAGCGCGCGAAGGACGGCGGGGTGAAGCTCGTCGCGCGCTACGCCGACATTGAGGAACGCCGCAAGCGCCTTAAGGACGACCTGAAGGTGGTCGAGGCGGAGCGCGAAGCGGTCGAGACCGAGCTTGCCGATCTGGCGGAGAAGGAGAAGCTCTCAGTCATCGCCGGCGAACGCGCGCAGGCTTCTGTGACTATAAAGGATGAGATGCATCTGCCCACGAAAACCGGGGAGCCCGACAAACATCAGGAGCTGGAAGCCGAGGCGCGCAAGACGGGGCTCTGGGCGGAAGTGGCGAGGCTCGACGGGCATGCGCTTCTCGAGGGATTAAAGGCCCATCGCTGGACCGGCGAGGTGTTAAGCGCGGCTGAAACCTTGGTTGCGCGCTTTGGTCATCGCGCGCAGAAGCGCACCGTGCGCTTGAAGCGCCGTGTCGATGACGATGAAGCCTAGGCTTCAGGCCGGCCTCAAGCGGCCGGCACAACACCCTTAAGGAAAATACCTTAGGTGTTAGTCGTAAGCTGCTTTGTCGGATCCGCCGATCCCGAGCTGAACCGAAAGGCTCATCCAATCCGTCTTCAGGCGATCATGCTGCGCCTCGAGTTCGTTCCAACCCTGCTCGAACTCAAGCACCTTGCCGCCCTTTGACTTCCGGGGAGAACCTTTGTGCCGGGCCGACTTTGCCAGTGTTTTCTTCATATCGTCCTCGTTTTCAGTATAGCCCCGACACCTGTTTTCGTCAACGGGGGATTTCATCCGCCGCGGCGGCGTGATCGCGCTTGAGCGCAAGCTCCCGGGCCGTCAGGCCGTCGCCGCTTTTTAAAGCCAGATCGGCCTTCGCCGAAACCAATATCTTCACCGTCTCCACCCAACCGGCGTGGGCGGCCCACATCAAAGCGGTGTAACCGAACTTGTCCTTCGCGTCCACTTTCGCGCCGGCCGCAAGAAGTTGGCGCACGACGGCGCCGCGGCCAAGCTGGGCGGCGCGGATCAGGGCGGTGAGCGCGTTCGAATCGCGCGCGTCTACCTTGGCCTTGCAGGCCAGAAGTGCAGACACCGTCGGCGTTGACAGGGTCGCGGCATAGGCGAGCGCGGGGACGCCGGTCGTGTCCCTGGCCGAGCAATCGAGACCTTTTGCCGCGAGCAAGGGGATGTTCGCGGCCTTGCCGCCCTTGGCCGCCTCGACGATCGCGGAGTAGCCGGGCAAGTCCTTCGGCGCGGGATCGGCGCCCGCGTCGAGCAGAGATTTGAGCGCGGCTGCGTCCGCATGTCCCGCGGCCCACATCACGGCGGTCCAGCCGTATTGGTCCTTCGCGCCAAGCTCGGCGCCTGCGGCGAGGCGGGACTTGAGCCCGGCGATGTCGCCGGCTTTGACGGACTCGACCAGCGGCGGATCGACGACGGCCTGGGCGCGCGCGAGCGGAGCCAGGCCCAGCAGAAGCAGCGCGGCGAGATGGTTGATCATCGGCTTCAGTATAGACCGCGACCGCGCGCGCGTCAATAAGGGGGGTGTCCGGAGGGCCTAAAAATAATCGCCTAATAGACCTAATTAGGACTAGGCCTTTCGGACCCGAGTATGCTAGATTTCGATTTATCGACGGTGCCTCAGAGGAGACTTGGGAGAAATCATGAAAAAGCTTATCGTGATGTCGGTTCTCGTCGCGCTGATGCCGGTGTGCGCGTCCGCCGCGGGAGCCAAGCGCTACCTGATCGCGTTCAAGGACGGCACGACTTCCGCGCAGCGCGAGGCGGCGTTGAAAGAGCTCGGCGCGACCAAGGCGGACGACCTTTCCGAGATCGGCGCGCTCGTCGCCGAGCTTCCCGAAGCCAAGATGTTCTCCGCGTTCTCCGAAAAAGCCGCCTCCATGCCCGAGGTTCTCGAGGTGCAGGAGGATATATATAGGAACTGGCTGCTCGAGGTCCCTGTTTTCCGGGCGCCCTTCCCTTCATTCGAGATGGTGAAAGCCGCTCTGCCCGTTGTAGTCGCCCCGACGCCTCGTCCCGTGTTTCCGCTTCCGGCCGGTGTGGACGCCGCCGAGGTTCCGTGGGGCATCGCGCGCGTGGACGCGCCCGCCGCCTGGGCCGTCACCAAGGGCGAGGGCGTGAAGGTCGCCGTCATCGACACCGGCATCGATTGCAATCATCCCGACCTCAAGGCGAACTGCGCCGGCGGCTACAACGCGCTCGATTCCAATAAGCCGCCCATGGACGACAACGAGCACGGCACGCATGTTGCGGGCACGATCGCGGGCGTGCTGGACGGCAAGGGCGTCGTCGGCGTGGCTCCGAAGGCGCGCTTATACGCGGTCAAGGTTCTGGACAAGGACGGCGCGGGCGGGCTCACTTCCATTATTAAAGGACTGATTTGGTGCGGCAACAACAAAATGGATGTCGCCAACATGAGCCTCGGCGCTCCGATGGGCACGATCTTCATGCGCGCCGCCCTGAAGTACGCCCAGGTTCGGGGCGTGACCGTCTTCGCGGCCGCGGGCAACGACGGCGGCTCCGTCAACTACCCGGGAGCGTATCCTGAGGCGATCGCGGTCTCCGCACTCGCGCCCAACGAAACGATCGCCAAGTTCTCCAGCCGCGGCAACCAAGTCGCCTTCATCGCACCGGGCGTGGACGTTAAGTCCTCGATCCCGGGCGGCGGCTATGACAACTTCGCGGGGACGTCGATGGCGACCCCGCACATGACGGGCCTCGGCGCGCTCGCCGTCGCTCGCGGCGCGCATGGCGTCGACGCGGTCCGTGCGGCGCTGCGCCGCGCGGCCACGCCGGTCCCGGGCCTGACGGCGTCCGAGCAGGGCGCCGGCGTCGTGGACGCGGCGAAGCTCGTGCGCTAGGGCCTAGAGCAGGGCCTATGCCCAAAGGTCAGAGGACCTAGGGAGTAGGCCTTTGGGCCTAGATCGTACTAGGCCTTACGCCTCATGTCGGACCTGGGCCTTCCGCCCATAATACGCCAAGACGAAAGACCTGCTCCGGGTTCCCTCAACGGAGCGCAGGGGAGAAACAAAGTGAAGAAACTGATGACCGGACTGATGATCGCGGCGCTCACGGCCGCCACCGCCTCGGCGACACCCGCGCCGAAGGGCACGAAGCGCTACATCGTGACATTCGATGCGAAGGCCAAGCAGTCCGACCGCGACGCCGCGCTCGGCGCCATGAGCCTCAAGGCCGCGAAGCATATCGCGACGAACGGCGACACCGACTCGGAAGTCTCGGTCTCGATCGTGGATGTCCCGGCCGGCCAGGTCATCGCGACCGGCAAGGGCTCGGCGCTCAGCGCCAAGCTCGCGAAAGGCTCGGGCCGCATCGTGTCCATTGAGGCCGATCGCCGCGTCAAGTGGATCGAGTCCGCGCAACTGTCCTTCCAGGCCGCCCCGTTGCCTTCCTTTGAAGGAGCGATGGCCGGTCTGAACTTCGGCAAGGCTCGTTCGATGGTTCAGAACCCCATGGCCTCGGAGTTGGCCGCGCAGCGCAAGGAAGAGACATGGGGCATCAACCGCGTCCACGCTCCCGCCGCCTGGCCCATCACGGAAGGCAAGGGCGTCAAGGTCGCGGTCATCGACACCGGCATCGACTCCTCCCACCCCGACCTGTCCGGTAGCGTCGACGGCGGCTACTCGGCGATCACCAAGACCGAGAACCCGGCCGACTATCAGGACGACAACGGCCACGGCACGCACGTCTCCGGCACCATCGCCGCCCACCGTGACGGCAAGGGCGTCGTCGGCGTCGCTCCGCAGGCTCGCCTGTACGCCGTGAAGGTTCTCGACGCCGATGGCTCGGGCAATCTGTCCGACGTCGTTGACGGCATCGTCTGGGCCGCGAAGAATCACATGGATGTCGCCAACATGTCGCTCGGCGCGCCGGTGGACAGCGAAGCCATGAAGCGCGCCGTGCGCTTCGCTCGCGGCTCCGGCGTCGTCATCGTGGCGGCGGCCGGCAACTCCGGCGGCGCCGTCGGCTTCCCCGGCGCTTACGAGGACACGATCGCGGTGGCGGCCTCGGACTCGGCCGACAACCTGGCGTCGTTCTCCAGCCGCGGACCTGAAGTCGACTTTATCGCTCCGGGCGTGGATGTGCTCTCCGCTAAGATGGGCGGCGGCTTCATCTCCTACTCCGGCACCTCGATGGCGGCCCCGCACGTGGCCGGCCTCGCGGCGCTCGTGGTCTCTCAAGGCTATGTCGGTCTCAACGGCCCGGACGGCGTGTTCGCCCAGCTTAAGAAGGGTGCGACGCGCCTCCCGACCCAGGGCATGACCATCGAGATGCAGGGCGCGGGCATGATCGACGCCGGCAAGCTCGCTCGCTAGACTTTCGTTCGCACAATCCCGCCCCGACCGGAACCCCTCCCGGTCGGGGCGGTTCTTTTTATGGTGTCAGGCTTACACATATGTGCATTGTTTGAGATCAGCAGGCACCCCACTTGTCGATTCATCCGTAAGCCGCTATCCTCTGGGCGAATGCAACTCCCCCTGAGTCGAACGCAGTTCCGCGACGCGCTCGAGAAGGGCCTTGGTCGCGCCATCCTCCACGCGCGGAAGCACGGCCTTGAGACAATGCACGGCGAACTTCACCGGGCGGTCGTGCAATGTCTGGTCTACGACCCGCAATGTGAGTGGCATAGGCCCGCCTGGCTCTGGAAACTGATGAGAGCGGGCCGCGTTGAGGACCGCTACCGCTCGACGGTCCTGCGTGAACTGGCGAAGGCCAAGGATTACCGGGTCGCTCAACAGCTCTCCGCTCTGACTTGCCTATTTGCCGAGGGCGGGGACGCGCAGGCCAAGAAAGCGTTGTACGCGGCGTTCAACAGATTCGTGGGGGAGGATCATCACGAAATCGAGAGGGAGATTATGCTCCTCGACGGTCCGAAGGGGCTCCTGAATGTCGGAGACCGGATCGGCAGGGAACTTTTGAAGGGCGGCGACCAATGGAAGCTCCATGTCGACAGCATTTGGTGGAACGCGAAGGACATTTTCGGAGCCGGGGGTGCTCGGCGCACGCTGAAGGGAGGAAGCCGGCACGCGAAAAAGTTTCTCGACAGCGCTCTCATGAGCGAAGCGTTGAATCGGAAGGAGCGTCGCGTACGACAGGCGCGGCTGAAGGCCGATGGACCGACACGGAAAACTTGGGCGGAATTCCGCTCCGATCTCGAGAACCTTCCGGTCAGGTCGGTCTCGCCTTTCGTATTCGCGAAGCACGCCACCGCCGGCGAGCTGTGCAGCGCGTATGCGGCGCTTTCGATCGAGCGCCGACCGCTTCAACTGAGCAAGCTCCTCCATGTGTTCGTCCGGCGGCCCCCGCCGACCTGGAAGCCCTTTCTGCTGAAATTCGCGCGTTCGAGCGACGATTCGACCCAAGGATTCGCATGGGATGTCCTCGCTCATTTCCGGCGTCCGGAAGTCCGGCGTTTGGCGCTGGCGGCGGCTCGTCGCCGGCGCGACGTCGCGAATGGCGCTCTGAGCCTCTTCGGTAAGAACTTTCGTCGAGGAGACGCGGATCTGATACTTGCGGCTGTTTCGGGCAGTTGGAAAAAGAGCGAAGATCGGCACTGCGTCGTGATGTCGGTCGACGATATTGCTAAAGGCAAAGAGGTCAGGAAACTTGCTCCCGTATACATCGCCGCTTATGGCCTTACTCCCTGCGCTTTGTGCCGTACCGACATGTTCAAGAAGCTGCTCCAATTGAAGGCGGCGCCGGAATGGATGATCTCCGAGTGCGTCGAGGATGCTGACGCGAAAACCCGGTCGTTGGCGAAGGGGGCGGCTAAATGAGAGCGGTGTTCATCGTCAATCCGGCGGCGGGGCATGGGCGGGCGGGAGCCCGCTGGGGGCAGGCTCTCGCGCTGGCGAAAGGGATGTATCCCGATCTGGAGCTTGCCCACACCGAGAGGCCGGGGCACGGGCGCGAGCTTGCGCGCGCTGCCGTGGAAGCTGGCGTGGACCTCGTGGTGGCCGTCGGAGGCGACGGCACGATGGGCGAGGTCGTCGACGGCTATCTGGCCGTGCCCGAGTCCGTGCGTCGGAACTCCGTCCTGGCGACCTTCCCGGCGGGCTCCGGCTGCGACTTCGCCAACCATATGGGCGTACCGCGCGAGCCGGAGGCCTGGGCTAAATTCTTCGCTGAGGGGACGCGGCGGCGCGTGGACGCGGCGCGCGCGACCTTCCGCATGGCGGACGGCGCGCCGCGCGCGCGGCACTTCATCAATGTCGCGGCTCTCGGCCTGCCCGGTGACGTCGCGGTGACGGTGGCCCGGCGCGGCAAGTTTCTCGGCGGCACCTTGACCTACCTCGTCGAGGGCGCGCTGGCCGTCGCGACCGCGAAGGCCCGGCGCATGCGCCTCGTGATCGACGGCGTCGAGGAGCCGGCGGCGGGCTATCACCTGGTCGCCGCCGCCAACACGAGCACCTTCGGCGGGGGCATGAAGCTGGCACCTCAGGCGGACGCCGAGGACGGCCTGCTCGATCTGGTGACGATCGCGGACATGCCGCGCATGGAGCTGATGGGCTTGCTGCCGCGCGCTCACTCGGGCGGGCATGTGGGACGGCCGGGCGTCGCGTTGCGCCGGGCGCGGCGCATCGAAATCCATTCGGACGAAAACTTGCCGCTCAACATCGACGGAGACGCGGACGGAACGGCGCCGGTCGTATTCGAGGTTCTGCCGAAGGCGCTTGCCTTATGGCTGTAACGCGGCCTTAAGGCTTGGCCGCGCCCTTCATGTCGAAGGGCCCGTTGAAGGCGGCGAGGAAGTCCGCGCCGCCGAACCCGGCGGCCTTGAGCGAGAAGACCGTGCCGGCGGGGAGCACGGCGTAGCCGCCAGCGGTTAAAGTCTCGTTCTTGCCCGCGAGCTCGAGGACAAGCTTGCCCTTCAGCACGAGGATCGTCTCGTCGGCGGTGTGCGAGTGAGGGGGAAGCCCGTAGCCTTTGGGGAAGCGCACCATGGTCTGCACCGCGTGCGTCTTGGGATCCTCGTAGACCAGGTGATACTCGGCGCCGGGGGGGAGGCTGCCGGAGGCTTTCCAGTCGACCTTCGAGGCGGTTTTAACGACAGGAGAAACCGCGTTTTGGGCCAAGGCCCAAGACGCGAGAACCGCGACGACGGCGAAGGCCATGGTGTGCTTCAAAAAAATGGTGGCGGGGGACAGGATCGAACTGTCGACACCCGGTTTTTCAGACCGGTGCTCTACCACTGAGCTACCCCGCCAAATCGATAAAAAATCTCAGCGGAATTTCGACCCGTCACGACCCGAATCGGGCCTCTTCCGCTGGATTTTTGTCGACATCCGTGTCGAGATGAGGACGCCGACGAGCGATTATGGCACTTTAAGCGTCTGATTCGCAAGACTGACCTAGTAGGCCAGTCGATGAGACCGGATGTCATTTGCCTTTCCAAGGTCCCTGCGCCGTCCAGCGCATTGAGAATGTCCGGTCCGCCATGCCGGCTTCAGCGATCGGGACGAGAAACTCTTTGATGGGAGCGATTGCATCCTTGAGTGACTCCGGCGCGCCGGTCAGGCCTGTGCGCGAAAGGAACGCGCGCCATTGCGGCTGTTTCTCATCGTGGAACGCGGCCGTGAACGCCGTGGGCGTAGCCGCGAGAGCCGTGCCGCGGCGGGCGAAGGTTGTCCGGATCGCCTCGGACAGAATCTCGCCATCGAAGTCGAACTGACGGCTCATCAGCCAAAGATCGTAGAAGTCCTTCATGCGCGTGTTGATCATGCCGAGCTTGACCATGGCCTCGAACTTCTCCGCGACCACCGTCTCCGGCGGGTAGCCCTTGAGCTTCGGCGCGGGCAGATCGAGGATCACGGGATAATCGATCGCGGCCGGCGCCGGCGTCACACTGTCTCCGAATCCGACATCGATCTGCATGTGAATGCGGGCTTGCTCCAGCTTCCCCTGGAACAGCAGCCGGACGCCTTCATAATCCGCGTCTTCTTTGATCTTCTCGCCCTTCACGAGAGCCGGATCGAAGACGAGGCCGTCCGCTTCGACTTCGATGCGGCAGATGCTTTGGACGACTTTCACTAAATTGGCGATCGAGTTGTCCGTCCGCGCCAGCAGGTCGATGTCCTTGGTGGCGCGCGAGCGCGGAGTGCCCCAGGCGACGAACATCAGCGCGCCCTTGAGCACGAGGCGCTCCTTATATTCCGACCGACTGAGCCGATAGAGGAATCGCTCCATCGCGTAATACTGCAGGAGTTCCGCGAACGGGCGTTTGGATTCCTTGGCGAGGTTGGCGAGCTTTTGCCGGACCGAAGCGGCGACATTCGTGAGAGGTTTTTTCACAGCAGGGCCTCCAGGTAGGGCCGCATGACGCGCTCTACGCGGCAGATGCGGGCATACTTCAGCAGCTCATCCGGCTTCGCTCGCTTCTTCTTGAGGCACAGCTTCAGCGCCTCAAGCGCCACGTCCAGGCCGATCTTGTTGCGGAACTTAAAGCAGTCGGCGACCGTTTTGGCCGGTGAATAGACTCGGACGGCGGCGCCGTCGATTTTGTGCGTCTCGGCGCCGCTGCCATAGGCGGGCTCTTTGAACCAAGAGAAGCGCGTCGGGGGCGAGTCGAGCCTCGGGCGTTCTGTGCCGAACGGCAGGGCGACATGCACTGCGTGGGGAACCTGGGTCGTGAGGTCGTGGAAGGAGAGCGCGGAGATCAGGCAGAGGACGCCCTTGGGAACCTTGAGGGCGACCGTGACGAGGTCCGGGTGTGAGAGAGGGGCGGCCTTCGCGAGCCTGTACAGGCCGCGTCCAAGCCGCTCGATGAGTCCGGCGTCTCGCATGGCGTAAAGCGTCCGGGGGTGTATCCCCAGGCGCATGGCCTCGGACGAACGGACGCCTGCCGGGCGGGCTTTGAAGATGGATAGGAGGTTGGTTGGCGGGCTTGCCATGGATAGTAATACCTATAGATATTTATATCTATAGGTATTATTGACTAAAATCGGCCCTTTGTCAAGTCTCAGCCGGAGCCATGCTCCGTCCGCTACTCGTCGGACTCCTTTCGTCGTAGGTCGTTCCGCTTCCGAATGTATTCGACGCCTTCCTCAAATGAATGCTTTCCAAAGGAATACATAGAGAGACTGAGTTCCACCCATCCACTGCCTTTGGCGTGGAACTCGCGCCTTCGTACCAGGGCATCTCGGGATATGCCGGGCGGCGATAGAGCGATCCGCCGGTCAAGCTCCTTGAGGATCAGTGGGTCCCGAAGGTAGTTCAGGCTAAAATGGTCCACGTTCCCCAGAGCGCGCAGATGAGACAGCGACCGTTCCGCCTCCACTCCCGGCAACAGAAACTTGGCTATATAGAGCTTTCGGCCGCCTTTCCCCCTGAACCCGTCAGATTTGTAGCTCCGTATCGCTCCGCGGGCAAAAAGGATCGACTCCGCTCGTCGCATGGCGGCGTCCTCGTCCTCGACTTCGAGCGAGAGCATGTACCACCGATCTAGCCCCGGGGTCCGCAGCGGCGTCCGTCCCTTGGCCAGCGCCTCGCTTATGTGAGACTGGGAGTTGGGCCCATAGATGATAATTTCCAGGTGAGCTCTGCCCGGGGCTACCTCGAGATCCCCTTTCCACTTGACCATGGTCTCAAAGTCCGGTTCAAAGGGGCCGCTCGGGAGCGATTTTCTGAACAGACGCAACTGGCGGGCTCGTTCCATCCGGTCTTCGAGGCACCAGAGGTCATCCGGATGATTGAGTCTCTGCTCATGATAGTTCACGATTCGCCCCGCTGCGGTGAGGGGCCGCATTATAGTCAGGGCCGCGGTCGATGGGACGATCGCTTGAAGGGAGGCTTCGCCAAGCCCGAAGGACGCAGGGCCGCTCAAAAGATGTCCGCCATGGCTGGTGATGATCGAGACCGCCCGACTCGACGCGGTCACGACTTGACCGGTCCGGAACGCCAAGTTGTAGGAAATCTCCGTATCGCTGATCCCGAATCCCCCTTTGCAGGCCGCGGGGGGCGGAGCATACTTGCCTGCCTCGGATTCCCGTCCGCCACAGGCCGCCAACAACGAGAGTAAGCCGGCCGCCGCGAGGTTCAATAGGTGAGTCGAGGGCTTGAATGCGCGGCCTGCCATTGGTTTGTTTACCGGTATCATCGCAACAGGACCACTTCCAGCATCGCCTTATCGCGGGCTTGTAAATGGGCCTCGTCCGCTATTAAGTGAGCAAGACCAACAATCGCCGAGAACCTGGCCCGCCGGCCCAAGCCGACGGTCAAGCCCTAGCCGAGGACTCCGCCGTTGACATTGAGCACCTGTCCAGTGATATAAGACGATTCGTCCGAGGACAGAAAAAGAACCGCGTGCGCGACATCGAGCGATTCACCCATCCGTGCCAGAGGAATCCGCGCCACGAAATGATTCTTGACCTCCGCGGGAAGGCCGTCCGTCATGGGCGTTTTGATGAATCCCGGTGAGACTGCGTTCGCCGTGATAGTGCGCGAGGCGAACTCCCGCGCGACCGACTTGGTCAGCGAGATCAGCCCGCCCTTGGACGCGGCGTAGTTGGCCTGCCCGCCGTTGCCTTCCTGGCCCACGATGGAGGCGATGTTGACGATGCGACCGTAGCGCGCCTTCATCATTGGGCGCACGCACGCCTTGACGAAGTTGAAGGCGCCCTTCAGGTTGACATCCAGCACGAGATCCCATTGCTCCTCGGTCATCCGCATGAGCAGATTGTCCTTGGCGATTCCCGCGTTGTTGACCAAGATGTCGATCCGGCCGTAAGTCTCCATCACGGTTTTCACCACGGCCTCGCATTGGCCGAATTGGGTGACATCGCAGGTCAAACCCAGGCCGCCCAACGACGCCGCTACGGTGACGACCTTGGCCGCATTGACATCGACGACGACCGCAGTCGCGCCCTCGGCGGCGAACAACTCCGCCGTCGAGTACCCGATGCCCTGTGCGCCGCCGGTGATGATCGCGACCCGGTCCTTCAGTCTCGTGCCCGTCATGATGGATCCTCCTGAGCCGACAGCCTGATCATGCCGGCGGCGATCTCGTTACGCTGAATCTGATTCGTGCCCTCGTAAATCTGCATGATCTTCGCGTCGCGCATGAATTTCTCGATGGGGAAGTCGCGCATGTAGCCGATGCCGCCGCACATCTGAACGCAATCGACGGCGACCTTCATGGCTGCGTCCGAGCAGATGACCTTGGACATCGCCGACTCCATGCTCCAACGCTCCACGCCCAGCGCCTTCATCTCGTCATATACGATGGTGTTCCGTTCGATGCCCCTAAGGATGGCGGGATTTAAGCCTTTGTCCATCGCCCGCGCCGTCGCGTACAGCAGGGCGCGCCCGGACTCGATGCCGATAGCGCAGTCGGCCATCATGTGCTGTATCGCCTGGAAGCTGGAAATAGCCTGGCCGAACTGGCGGCGCATGCGGATATATGACAGCGTCTCGTTCATGACCCCGGTCGCAAGTCCCACGGCCTGGGCGGCGATCGCCGGCCGGGTGAAGTCGAAGGACGCCTGCGCCACGAATAGGCCGAAGCCCTCTTTGTAGAGCAGGTTCGCCTTGGGAATGCGGCAGTCCTGAAAAACGAGCTCGAGGGTGGGCGAGGCGCGGATGCCCATTTTCTTTTCCTTCTTTCCGAAGGAGAAGCCCTTGCTTCCCTTTTCCACGACGAAAGCGGAGATGCCGCGCGCGCCGCGCGCCGGGTTGGTCGAGGCGAATACGACATAAACATCGGCCGCCTCTCCGCCGGAGCAAAAATTCTTTATTCCGTTTAAGACATAGCTGTCGCCGTCAGGCTTTGCCGTGCAGCGCAGCGCCGTGGCGTCGGAGCCGGCGCTCGGCTCGGTGATCGAGAAGGCGCCCAACCGGTCGCCGGAGGCCAGATCGGGAAGCCATCGCGTCCTCTGCTCAGGCGTTCCGAACAGAAGAATCGGAATCGCGCAGGGCGCCGATGTGGTCACCGCCAGGGAGATCCCCGGGCAGGCTTGCGAGAGATGCTCCGAGAGTAGAACCGCTTCCAAGGTGTTGCCGCCGGTTCCGCCGTAGGCTTCGGGCAGATACACTCCGAGCAGTCCCGCGCGCTTGACCTCTTGGTAGATCGGCCAGGGGAATTCTTCAGTGATGTCATAGTGCTCGCGGACCGGCTTGATCTTCTCTCGGCCGATGCGGTCGGTCAGATTCACGATTTCCTGCTGTTCTTCAGTTAGGTTGTAATCCATATCAATCGCGAGCCGACAAGGACGAGGCCAGCCGCAAAAAAGATCCGTCGACATCGAGCGGCCCAGAGGCTTCGCGTCTCAGCAACGCGAGCTGAAGGGCGCGCCAGGTCGCCGCGCAAATCTCCAGGGCGTCTTCCGGCCGCTCCGACGCCGGGGTGGAGCGCAATTCCTCCAGGCGCCGGGCCAGCCGGCGGCCGTCGTCGCCGCCGTTCGACAGGATGGCTTTGACGGCCGCACCCGAGGCCGGGCGGCGCAGGGCTTTGAGCACATGCCCGGCCAGCACCAGATGCGTGCCCTCCCAGATCTCCTGCGCGATGGCGTCTTCGGCGAGCCGCGGGAGGACTGAGAAGTCGCGCAGGGTCGCATTGCCGGCGAGAATGAGGCGAGCCTCATAGATCAGCCGCCCGGCGCAGCGCGACAGCTCCATCTTAAGTAGGGGGAGGAGGACTTCCGCGGCGGGATCGCCTCGCTCGATGCAGGCGATGCCTTCGAAGTACGCCAAAGTCCCGGCGGCGAGCTCCGCTTCCATGCGCCGAAGCGAGGCGGCTATAGGTGGCAGCTCCGCGGCCGGACGGCCCGCGACTCGGCGCGCGCCCGCGTACAGCGAAGCTTCGACGAACGCGCGGCGCATGAATCCCAGGGCTCCGGCCGCCACATGCAGACGGGACGCGCGGATGACCGAGTTCAGAAGAATCGCGATGCCGCGGGAAGCCCGGCCGATCAGCTCCGCATAGGCGCCGCGGTATTCGACTTCCGCCGTGGCCTTGCCGCGAGTGCCGCTCAAGTCCTTCAGGCGCAGAATATGGCACTCATTGAGGCTTCC
>JAYTSX010000072.1:0-2438 GCA_043745445.1 Elusimicrobiota bacterium | reverse complement strand
CGCCCTTCTTCGCGCCCTACGCGGGCGTCGGCCTCGACCGTACGCGCCTGGTCGTGCGCCAGTCCACCCTCGATCCGACGCTCAACGGCCGCACGGTCAACACGCTCGAAAGCCGGTTCACCCTCGGCATGCGCCTGACGCCCTACCAGTTCACCTACCTGAGCCTCGCCGCGACCATGGCGCACGGTCAAGCCGGCGCGGAAGCCGGCCTTGGCGTCCGTTTCTAAAAGACTCGCGCTTTACGCCGCGGCCGCGACCCTCGTGGTCTTTTTTCCGAGCCTGACTCACGGCTGGACGAATTTCGACGACCCGATGTTCCTCCTGGGCGAGACCGGCTGGCGCGGCCTCGGGCCGAGCGTTTGGGTCTGGGCCTTCACCTCGAAGGTCGGCAGCGTGTACCAGCCGCTCGCTTGGCTGAGCTACGGCCTCGACTTTACGCTGTGGGGCATGACGCCGCGAGGCTATCATCTGCAGAGCGTGCTGTGGCACGCGTTGTCCGCCGCGTTGATGTTCCTCGTCGCGCGGCGCGCGCTTCTAGCCGCCCGGACGGAGCGGGCGGGGGAACCCTCCTGGGGCGTCGACGCGGCGGCATTCTTTTCGGCCATGGTTTTTTCCGTCCATCCGCTGCGTGTGGAATCAGTCAGCTGGATTTCAGAGCGCCGCGATGTCATCTGCGCCGCGTTCGTCCTCGCGGCCGTCTGGGCCTATCTTCGCGCACGAGAGCCGGGCCACCCTGGCCGTCCGCTCGGGCCCGTAATCGCGCTGTTTCTTCTGTCCCTGTTCGCCAAGGGCATGGCCCTGCTCCTGCCCGTCGCCTTGCTGGCTCTCGATGTCTATCCGCTGCGCCGCATCGGCGCCCGCGGCGAAGGCGTCGTCGCGGCGATCCGGGAGAAGCTTCCGCTCTTCGCCGCGTCCGTCGTTTTCGGCCTCATCGGCCTCGCCGTCCAGGTCCGCATTCGCTGGACCTATGAACAGCACGGGCTTCTTGCCCGGCTGGCGCAGGCCTGCTACGCGTTTATCTTTTACCTGCGCCAGACGCTCTGGCCCTGCGGACTCATGCCGCTGTATGAGCTTCGTCCGCCGATGAATCCATTTGAAACGCGTTTTATCATCGGCGCCCTGGCCGTCGCCGCCGTCGCGTGGGCCTGCTGGCGTCTGCGGCGATCGCGGCCGTGGCTTGGGGCCGGAGCCTTTTGGTACGGCGTCCTGCTCTTTCCGGTGTGCGGCCTGTTTCAATTCGGACCCCAGCTTGTGGCTGACCGCTACTCTTACATCACCGCCTTGCCGTTGGCCGTTTTCGCCGGAGCCGCGCTGCGTGCGGGCCTGGTTCGCCGTCGTGCCGTATCTCTCGCCGTTGCCGGCGTCATTGTTCTTGCGCTGGGCGCTGCGTGCGTCCGGCAGCAGTCATTCTGGCGCGACTCCGAGGCGCTGTGGGCGCGGGTCCTTTCGGGCGATCCGGACTGCGCGACGGCGCACGGCTCCGTGGGCGTCCTGCGGGTTTCGGCGGGCCGTTTCGCCGAGGCGCTAGACCACTTCCAAAGAGCCATCGACGCATTCCCGGGTTGTGTTAACGATCAATATCGTTTGGCGGAGATTTTAACGGGAACGAAAGTCCCCGCTGAGGAGGAGCGCCGCGTGCGAGCGGCGGTGGAGACCCATCCCATCTGCCGCAAGGCCCGTTCGAACATCGGGGCCGTGCTCGCTCAGACCGGGCAGATGTCCGCCGCGGCGGAAGTTCTGCGCGTGGCGGCGTTGATCGATCCCGAGGACTATGGCGCCCGGTTGAACTTCGCCCGCGTTCAGGCTGAGCTTGCGAAGGCGCGTCAGCCGCGGTAAACGCCCTTGAAGCTTTTCTCGGCTTCGCGGCGAAGGTCCTTCTTCTTCATGGAGTCGCGCCGGTCGGCGCCGGTCTTGCCTTTGGCGAGGCCCAAGGAGACCTTGGCCCAGCCGTTCTTGAAGTAGACCTCGAGCGGGATTAAGGTCAGGCCTTTGGTCGTCAGCTTGCCGAGGACTTTCTTGATCTCGGTGGCGTGCAGGAGAAGTTTGCGGTTGCGGCGGGTGTCGAGAGGCTCAAGCAAGGTCTGGAAGATGTAGGGGGGAATGTAGAAGTTGTGCAGGAAGAGCTCGCCCTTGTCGTTGGGCCGCGCGTAGCAGCCGTCGAGGCTGGCCTGGCCGCCGCGCAGGGATTTGACCTCGCCGCCGAGTAGGGCTAGGCCGGCCTCGAGGACATCAAGAATCTCGTAGAACTGGCGCGCTTTTCGGTTGGTCGCGACGACCTTTTTTTCGTCTTTCTTGTCTTTTTGCGCCATAAAAATCGTAGAATCAAATTGTAGCACTTCGTCCCGGGCGGTGGGCAGGTGGCGGAACTGGCAGACGCGCACGGCTCAGGACCGTGTGGGCGCAAGCTCTTAAGGGTTCAAGTCCCTTCCTGCCCACCG
>JAYTSX010000071.1:0-32099 GCA_043745445.1 Elusimicrobiota bacterium | reverse complement strand
CCCGACAGCAATACTTTTATGCCGCTCGCGCGCGCCAAACGGCTTATGTACAGGACATTCAGCGGAGCGGGATCGGCGACGGGCTCGTCGAGCTGCGCCACCAGGCCGGCGAGGTCGTCGGCCATACGGGCGGCGTCGATCGTCACGACATCGAGCGGAACGCCCAGATGCTTCGCCGCGCGACGCGCGTACGGGAGGTCGTCGATCATCCCGTCTTCCGCGCCACCCTTCGATTCAATGGTGAAGCAACGGATGTCCGGGACCTGCTCGCGGGCGAAGGCGACCACCGCGCTCGAATCAAGCCCTCCGGACAGGAACGAGCCCACCGGCACATCGGCGACGAGCTGACGCTTGACCGCGCGGCGAAGACCCTCGGCCGTGCCGGAGACCGCGTCGGCCTCGGATAGGTTTCCCGTGACACCGCGGAAGATAGGCAGACGGTACCAGGTCCAACGACGCATGATCTTGCCTGCACGGACCGCCAGCGCCTCTCCGGGCATCAGCTTGCGCACGCCGCGGAGCGGCGTGCCTTCGCCCGGGCACCACAGGAAGCTGAGGTAGCGGTGCAGCGACGGAAGATCGAGCTCCCGCGCCCCGGGGACCAGGCGGAGCAGGCCCTTGAGCTCGCTGGCGAAGGCGAAGCCTTCCGCGGTCTCGGCGTAGTACAGCGGCTTCACACCCAGCGCGTCGCGCGCGACCAGGAGAGACCCGGCGCGCTTATCCCACAGAGCGAAGGCGAAGTCCCCTTTGAGCCGGCTCAGCATCGTCTCGCCATGCGCGAGATACATCTGAAGCAGAACCTCCGTGTCGGAATGCCCACGAAAGCGGCGACCTGCCGCCTCGAGCTCGGCGCGCAGCTCTCGGAAGTTGTAGATCTCGCCGTTGAAGGTCAGCACGACGGCGCCATTTTCGCCGACCATGGGCTGCGACCCGGTCTCGGTCAGGTCGAGGATCGACAGGCGGCGATGCGCGAGGCCGATCCCGGCATCCCGGTCGAACCAGGTCCCGTCGGCGTCCGGGCCGCGGTGGGCGATCGCCCGGCTCGCGGCCTCGAGCCGTTCCACGGAGAAGCGCCCGGAATAACCGGCTATGCCGCACATATCAGGCTCGTCTCGTCTTAACGCCGAGCCCGGCGAACACGGCCGCCAGCTCGCGGACGCGCTTGTCATACGAGAATTCCGTCAACGCCCGGGACAGCGCCGCTTCGGAGAGCCCGCGGCGGGCGGGCTCGTCCAAGGCCGCGAACTCGCGAAGCTTGACGGCAAGGGAGGCGGGGCTGATGTCCATCGCGATCAGGCCTTTGTCGCCGACGCCCTCGGGCTGCGCCGTATAGCGCGAGACGAGGGCCGGCGCGCCATGGCTCATCGCCTCCAGCACGGCGTTGCCGAAACCCTCGCACCACGAGGTCTGGATATAAAGGTCGGCTCCGAGGTACAGCTCGCTCTTCTTCGCCGCGCTGATGTCGGTGAGCACCGTCACCTCGTTCGACAGCCCGAGCTCGCGGACCTTGGCCCGCAGGAGCCCCGTGCCATCGGCCTCCTTGCCGGCGACGATCCACACGAACGCCCCGGCCCCGCCGGCTTTCAGGAGGGACATCGCGTCCAGCGTCTCCCATATCCCCTTGCGCTGCAATTGTGCCCGGGTCTGCCACACGATCGACAGGAACGATATCTTGTGCTTGCCGTCGGCGCTCTCACGCATCACCCGCCGGGATTTCAGCACCTCCTGTTGGGCGAGAGGCTGGGTCTTACCGAGTGACGAGCGCACGATGATCGGATTCTTCACGGTCAAATGGCTCGTGACTTGACGGGACTGATCCTGTGAGATGAACAGGCTGGCGTCGGCCCAGCGCAGCCCCAAAGCGGTCATGAGACGAAACGGCCAGCTGCCGGAATAATAATCGCGCGCTCCCGAGAGGTCGAACATGTGGACGGCACCGGTGACCACCGTCTTAATGCCGAGCAGGCGGCCCAGAAGGATGACCGGCACAGAGGTGTGCCACCACCAACAGTAGATCGCGTCCGCACCGCGGAGGGAGAACAATGTCTTCCAGACGGAGTCACAGACGACCACCTCGTCGAAAAGATCCCGAAGCGCGTCCAGGTCGACCTGATAGTACTCCCAGTCGGAAACATACTTCTCAAGGACAGGCAGGTAATAAAGCGCTTTCATCGGCGCGCCTCGTCTTGATTGCGAAGCGCCTCTCCGCGATAGCGAGAGTAGAAATGGATGAAGCAGACATTAAGCATGAGGAAGTTTGTCATGTAATAGGGCAGGTGGAAGTTCACATTGACGAGATTGCCCAGTAGAAAAGACACGGCGACGAACGCAAACCAGCTCTTCACATAAACATCATTTCTCAACGAGCTGGAGAATTCTCCGACCGGGACAAAGAGCTCGCGATAGAACCGTTTGAACGCCACGGCCATCGCCAGCAGATAGCCGGCCATCCCGATCAGCCCCGACCTGACGAACAACTCGACAAACAGATTGCTGTAACCGCCCCAGCCCGGCGCGTAGCCGGTGAGAACCTGCTTCAGATTCAGCCCCGGCAGCGCGGCCAGAAAGAACTCGTAATTGCTGCTGCGCTGCTCGAGAGCGAAGCCTAGGCTTATTTCCCGCGGCGAAAACACCACGAACAAGCCGAGCGCGCTCGTCAGCACGGCGAAAATGAACGCGTTCGTGCGGGCGTCCTTGCGGATCAGATATATCTTTGGAAAGCGGACGGAGCACAGCAGCAGGAACGCATTGATCATGAACAGGAAGCCCATGTCGGCCAACGCCGCCTTCCGGGTCGCGCTGATCACGATGAGATAGACGGGCAGCGCCAGGGAGAGCACGCGCAAACGGCTCGACACCGTTCGCGGCGCAAGCGCGAAGATGACCACGGCGGCTCCCGCCGCAGAGAAGATCGCCGAATAGGAGAGCATCCCCTGGTATATCTCGTACCCGAAGAAGGTCCGGCTTGAGGCGACGAAGGTCTCGCGGCCGGGGCTGTAAAAAAGGATGCTGCAAGCATGCAGCAAGGCCTGAGTCAAAAACCCTGCGAGATAGCCGCGGGATATCTTTTCGGCGATGACGGGCCTCGAGGCGGACGAGGCGATGCCCAAGATCAGCAGCACGGGCACCGCCAACGAGAACAGCCTCACTGGCGTGATGCGAAAACATTCGATGCAACAGAAGACAGCCAGGCCGTAGAGCGCGATCGCCGTAGCTCTATCGATGCGCGTCCGAGGCAAGCGCGGCAATGAACAGAGAATGATCAAAGCCAGCGCGCCGAGACCAAGCGGAACCGGGATGCCCGCTTCGAGAAGGATGATATTGTACTCCACGGGGTGGACAACGAAGGACCAGGACGAAAGATCGTAAAACAGCGGGAAGGGGATCAGGAATGCGAGCAGCGCAAATAAGCTCATCGTTGATCCCGTGACGACATGCAGGCGAGCAAAGCCCGGATCGAACGCAACTCTGCATCGGTCAACGACCAATGGCACGGGATATTGACGATGCGCGCGGCGACCCGTTTGGCGTTCGCACTCGACGCGACGCGGGCATTTTCGAGGCCCTGGGAGGGCGGCGCCTCCTCGAACCAGCGGCCGAGCTCGATGCCCAAAGCAGCCGCCTCGGCCGTGACCCTCGGGATCGCGGAAGCTTCGAGGAGCACGGCCAAGCGCGGGGTTACGACGAACTCCTCCGGACCCTGCGCCACCGGGCAGCTCAAACCGAGGGCCGTCGCCGTCTCCAATAGGACCCGATAATTCGCATTCGTCTTGGAAAATAGCGGCGCCATCCGTCGTTCCAAAACATGAAACAGCGCTTGACTCCGCGCGCCGAGTAGAACGCGCGCCGAGGGACGGCTCGTCTCGGAGTCGCTCGAGCTTCGAAATAGCCCAGTCCCGTAGAGGAATAACCAAAGACCTATTCCGCCCGGAACACTCCGCGTCGCCAGCCTTGCGCATATCCAAAGCTGCGCGAGCCGCTGCAGGTCCCGCCAAGCCGGAATGGGCTTCAGCCCGGCGCAGTACCGCGAGAGCGGCTCGAGCAGCGATCGATCGTTCACGGTCAGCACGCCGCCCCAGCCGAGCGTCAGGGTCTTGGAGACCTCAAGAGACCACAGCGAGGCGTCGCCGAAGTCGCCGAGCGGCCTTCGGTTGAGAAGGCTTCCGATCGCCAGCGAGCAGTCTTCAATGACGAGTATCCCGGAAGATCTGATCTTCTCAATCGTCTCGAGCCGGAGCCCGAGCCGTCCGAAGGTGTTCTGTACGACGACCGCCTTCGTCTTCGGGCCGACGGCCTCGAGCACGAGCGCGTCATTCATCGTCAGATCGTCATTGATGTCCGCGTAAACCACGGTCGCGCCCGTCGCCGCGACGCCGTACGTCACCGCTGAGCAGGTGAACGCGGAGACGATAACCTCGTCGCCGGCTTTGATGCCGAGCGCCTTCAGGCAGTTCGACAAGGCCGAGCGGGCGGACTCGAACAAGAATCGGCCCGGCTTTTCGACGATGTCGCCCGCAGCCCGCTCACCCGCGGCCTCAGCCCACAGCTCTCTCAGCTGAGCCGGGCTCGCGCCCCTCCAAAGCAGGCTGATCCCGCCGCCGAACTTCGAGGCCGAGCGTCGAAACATGCGCGGCGCCTACGAGGAACGGACGGCCGTAGACAGCGCCCGCGAGATGGTTTCGATCTCGGCGTCAGTGAGCCCGGGATAGGTAGGGAGATTCAGGCCCCGCTCCGAGAGATCCGCCGACACGGGATTCCTATTGCCCGGATACATGGGCAACTCGCTCAGCGGATAGAAGAATGGCCGCGTGTCGACGCCGGCGGCCTTGAGCTCGGACATCACGGCATCGCGCCTCGAACGCCCCCCGGCATCCAGCAACGCGCAGGTGATCCAATTGACCGGGCGAGTTCCCTCCACACGGGGATTGAGCGTCAGCTTCTCAGACGCGAGACAACGGCGATAAGTCTCCAAAATCCGGTCACGATCGGCGATGAACGATTCGATCCGTCCTAATTGAGCCACGCCCAAGGCAGCCTGCAGATTGGTCATCCGGTAGTTGTAGCCCACCTCGGTATGCCAGTAGCGCTTCGCCTTGCTCATCCCGTGATCGCGCAGAAAACGGGCCCGTGCTGCGACCTCGTCTGAATCTGTCGTCAGCGCCCCGCCCTCGCCCGTCGTAATGATCTTGTTGCCGTAAAAGCTGAAGGTCGCGCAATCGCCGAGCCCGCCGACCTTGCGGCCACGGTACTGCGCGCCATGCGCTTCCGCCGCATCTTCGATGATCTTGAGATCCCGTTCCCGCGCCAGGGATTTCAGCGCGTCCATCTCGGCAGGATGGCCGTAAAGATGGACGGGGATGATCGCTCGTGTCCGCGGCGTGACAGCACGCGCGGCAGCCTCCGGATCCAGGCACCAGTCGCTCTTGCGCACATCGACGATCACCGGCGTCGCACCGGAGAGCACGACGGCGTTCGCGGTGGCGACGAAGGTCAGGTCCGGAACGATGACTTCGTCTCCCGGACCGATGCCGAGGACTTTCAGAGCCAGGTGGATGGCCACGGTCCCATTCGAGGTCGCGACACAGTGCTTCACGCCGCAGAACGCGGCGAATTCGCGTTCGAAACGCTCGATGTACGCGCCTTGCGAGGAGACCCAGCCGGAGGAAACGGCGTCGGTCACCAGCCGGATATCTTCGGCTTCAATGGTCGGCTTGGAGACCGGGATCATGGCAGCCTCGTCACGAAAAACGATTTCCCAAAGGTGGAATAAGCCTTCCACTCCTCGATCGCGAAATTCGGGTTCGCCTCTCGGAACTCACGAAAGGCGCGCGCCTCGCCTTTGTCCGCGCCCGGAGGGAAGCAATACCAGTCGTCAAAAATAAGAACCGTGCCGACGACCAGAAGGGGCTTGATGAACTTCAAGACCTCCACGGTCGAGGAGTACAGATCGACATCGACATGGATCACGCCGGCCTTCGGCATGCGCGTCTGCAATTCGGAGGTCAGGCTTTTATCATAGAAGCCCTCGACGATATTCTTACGGTCCAGGGCCAACCCGCTCAGCCTGCGGACCAAGCGGACGAACTCGTCGACGCCGGTCGAAAAGGTGCCCGATTCGAAATAGCCGTCCTCCGCCTTTTTCGTCTCGGGCAGGCCCTGAAAAGAATCAAAGGCGTAGAACTGCGCGGCCTCCATCTTCAAATATCTGGCGGCGCGCACAGCCGCGGAGAAGGTGCGCCCGGAGTGGCAGCCGAACTCGAAGTAGACGGCGGGGAGTTCGGCGATACGGGCGTAATTCATGGCTTCAAGGATGTGAACGAACTTCAGGTTCTCGTCCGTGAAGCGATAATCCCGGTGCGCCCGGTAGGCGTGGCGGTCGAACAGTCGTAGATACGCGCCTTTCAGCGTCGCGCGAAACGAGTCGGAGGTCAGCCGTTTCAATGATTCGATCATGGGTTCAAGACCACCCCTCGACCACCGTGTTATCCGGGTCGAGGATACAATTGCAGAGATGGTCCAAACGGGGGTTCTTACCCGGCAGGAGCTCATCCAAGGATTCAAAAGTATAGCCTTTGTAATCGTCCCCATATGCCCGCTCCGTCAAAGTCCATGGGATCAAAGCCTTGATAAAGTAAAAGTATGAGAATAGCTCCACTTCCGCGCGGTCCGGGACAGGGGCCGGGCTCTCTCCTGTGAGGATCTTCGCGTACTCTTCCCGGGACTGAGGGCTCGCAGCCGACTTCAGGTGGCCATAGGGAGAGAGGCCGGCGACAACGACGGGCACGCCTTTCTGCAACATCTCCAGACCGAGCGTGCCGTTGAACAGGACGCCGACATCGATCATGGGGAAGAGGTCATAAGTCTTGATCTTCAACGGCGGCGGGATGATCGTTACATTTTTCGGGAGAACGGGGAACCGCTCATGGATATACTCCATGATGCCGCGCAGGGAGGTTGTCGCATCATATATCTCGGCCGGATGCGGCTTGACATAAAGATGGCAATCGGGCCGATCCTTCAATATCTCGATCGTGTCGAGAACCCACGGGATGACCCCGTCGTACAACGACGCCGTTTCCGTGAGCCCGGCATCCCAATAAATATTCGAGAAGATGAAGACATTGCGCTTGCCGGGATCAATCCCCAGGGACGAGATCGCCGTATCGGATGCTCCGAATATCTCGTTATTTTTAAAGATCGGAGCCGAGCCCTCAAACCGCCCCTTCATGAAATCGGCCAGCTCCCGCCGCTCCGTCTCGTTGAGACCGCCCCCACCGCGCGTCTCGAGCCAGCGCTCATATCTCCGACCATCGCCGTAGAGGTCCATCCGATTGAACACGACGGCTGTGTGATTGAAGGTCGAGATCGACACGATGTTCATCTTGATGGACCTTTTCCCGAAAAAACGGAGATACGGCTCCCATGCGGTATAGACATTCATGTTGCCCAACAGGGAATCGGGCTCCCATTCCGACGCGATCGCCTCGGCCGCCTCAAGGCCGATCATGGAGGTCTCAAGGTGCCGGGCACGGACATCCCGTAATTCCGTCGAGCCGTCGGCTGGAGTGGCTCCGTAGAAATATCTCACGGAGGAGTCCGTCGTCATCGGTATGATGTCGACGCCCTTGAATTCGAATCGGACGGGGTATTCCCGCGCGACCTCAACCGCGCGCGCGCGGATGGCTTTGACCTGCTCTTCCGAGACATAATCAGACAAAACGGCCGTTTCCAAACCAAAGAAGGGCACGACTTTCTCGTGATTAAAGCGACAGGCCAGACATGGGTCCGTCTTCGAGGTTCGGATGCTTTTCGGCTCGCAGCCGTTCAAGCGTGACCCGCAAAGAAGAAGCTTGATGTGCGCCCCGCGCAGCTCGAGAGCCTTCGCTAGCGCCAGAACCTGGTAGAACTGGTAATGGGTCGTTTCGATGAGCGGCACAAGGATCTTGGGCCGCCGGCTCTTCGCCGCCGGCTTCGCCGGCAGGGGCCCCAGCTGGCGCTTCAGATTGGGCCTGATGTGGATCCAATAGGTGAACGCCAGGCGCGCGTACCGCGCCAGCCACAACCGGCCGAGCCGGTGACGCAATTCGCGCATCGCGGCCTTCATTCGCCCACCAATCGACGCAGAGACTCGATCTGCGGCTGCGGCAGGATGCAGTCCAGTCCGCCGGGCGGGATGGAAGTGATGACGCGCTTGCCCGCGAGAAGGCCGATCACCAGGGCCATCGACTCGCAGCCAACCACGACATCACATGCGCCAATCTCGGAACACAGCGGCTCTTTCCCTCCGCGGGAAATCGGCAGATCGAACTCGCGGAGCGCCCAGTCGTATTTGTCGGGAGCTTCCGAAGGGTGCGGGCGGATCACGATGCTTTCCACCGGTTTACCCAGCGCCGCCAGATGGCGAAGGAAGTAGCGAAGCGCCTCCACTTCCGAGTAACCGCATTGCCGCGTTGCTCCGGCCGAGTGCGGCCCCTGCGCGCTCTTCGGTTCACAGACATAGAGCACTGCCAAGCGCGCGCCGCCTACGTTCCGCGCGCCACGCGCTCCCGCCAGTTCCTCGCGGATGTCCAGGAAGTAAGGGTTTTCGACCAAGGTCAGCTTCGTCGTGGGAAAAACAGATCGCGCGAGCTTTTCAGCCTCGGCATCCCCGACCCACAACTCGTCGGGCAAACAGGTCTCCCCTTCACGGGTGAAGCGCACGCCGTAATTCATCCAGTGGTCCAGAATCGCGACGGAGCGCTTCCCGCAGACGCGGGCCTGCTTCATGGCGTTCCACTCGAATGATGACGGCCAACTGGTCCCGCACAGGATCGAATCGGCTCGGAGGAGCGCCTCATCGAGCGGCACGGCGTTCACCTCACCCAGCTTGCGCTCGAAGATTTTGCGCGCGGGCCCCGCCAACACGAAAAGGCACTCCAAACCGCTACGGCGGACATAGCTGGAAAGGATCTCGGCGCCGCCGGCATCGTGCGAAACGGCGGCAATCATCAGACTGCGGTCCGCGGAAAATTCAACGGATTATCCGCGCGCTTCAACGACATGAATATCCCCCTCTCGTCAGCTTCGCCTTCATCTCGAGGAGCTTATTTAAAGGGATTGGCTTATAGTATTTCCCGTCGCCCTGGGCCGGCAGCGAAGATTGAGTTACGCTGTCCCTAACGATCCGCCGGACGGCACCCGCCTGAACCTTGGCCTGATGCCCGATCATCCGCGTGCGGACGACTTCGTACGATTCAAATTTTTCCACCGGCATTATTTCCGATAAAATGACGGCGCCTTCATCGATATTCGCGCTCATGAAATGCGCCGTCGCGCCCACTGGCTCGCCGTTATAAAGGCTCCACTCAACGGTCGTACACCCGCGATAAGCAGGAAGAATAGCAGGGTGACAGTTGACGACTCCGCCCGTCGCGTTCAGGATCGGCTCCTTCAAAATGCGTGTACCCGCGCTGACCAGAAAATCAAGCCCGAGCTTTTTAATGAGTTTCAGACAAGGTTCGCCATTGTTGTTGGCGACGAAATAGGAGGGCACATCGATCAAATCAATGTCGGAAACATCCTCCAGTTCATACGAACGGTCCAATCGCGCCATGACGAAGGATTTGGATTTCTCCGCAAAGCGGCCGTCTATTATCACGGCCGCAGGAAGCAGATCGATCGCTCTCAATTCCTCCAACAAGGGAACCGTTTGCGTCGAGCCTAGGACGGTGAGGATTCCGAATTTTTTCATCGCCTCCCCTCTCTCAGCGCTTCAAGATTATCCCAGACCTTCACGAACGCCCTGATCACCGAGTCAGTCTCGGCGTCGGTCATCTCGTTCATGCACATAAACAAGCCCATGTAGGTCTCGTCCTGGAACTTTTCGGCCACCGGACAGATTCCCTTCTTATAGCTCACTTCCCGGCTGCAGATGTCGGAGGTCCAGGGGAATCCCTTCGAGCCGTAGGCGATTTTCTTCTGATACATGGGCAGGAGATGAAGGTTCGCGTAGGTCGCGGAGAGCCCGGTGATGCCCTCGGCCTTGAGCGCCTCGGTGATGCGTTCTTTCGGGACGCCCAGGACCTTGGGGTCCAGAACCATCGGGTAGAAATAGTACGAGTGGGTGCATCCCGGCTTGACGACTGGGGTGCGCAGGCCCTTGAGCCCCTTGATTCCGTTGGTCAACCGGTCCGCCGCATGCTGCCGGCTCGCCACATTCTTCTTCAACTTCTTAAGCTGCTCGATGCCGATGGCGCATTCGATCTCGCCAAGGCGAAAGTTGTAGCCGAGCATGTTGCTGAGGTCGGTGACGCCCTTCGCCTCAACGACCGCCTCGGCGTGGTTGCGGATGAGTTGGAGGCGCTCCGCGATCTTGTCGTCATTGGTGACGAGGATGCCGCCTTCACCCGTATGGATGTGCTTGTGGTAATTGAGGCTGTAGCTCCCGACATCCGCCATGGTTCCCGCGAGCTTTCCGTGATAAAGGGCGCCCGGCGCCTGCGCGGTATCCGATATGACCTTCAAACCGTGGCGCTTGGCGATCGCCATGATGGCGTCGAGGTCGGCGGAATGACCGAAGATATCCACGGCGACGATGGCCTTGGTCCGCGGGGAGATATTGGCCTCAATCGATTTCGGATCGATGCAGAAGGTCTCCGGATCAATGTCGGCGAAGACGGGAATGGCGTTCCACTGCAGGATGGCCGTGGGAGTGGCGCACATGGACCACGGGGTGGTGATGACCTCGTCGCCCGGCTCGATGCCGATCGCGCCCAGCGCGGCAATCAGGCCGGAGGTCGCGGAATTCACCGTCACGGCATGCTTGGCGCCGAAAAAGGCCGCGCAGGCTGCCTCGAACTCCTTGACCTTGGGGCCGCCGTAGAAATGTTCGCCCCAGGCGCCCACGAATTGAGATAGCACGCCGCTTTCGACAACCTTCTTTGCCGCCTCGACCTCCTCCTTGCCGATGGGAACATACGGCCGCAGGGGCGTCGTGATGGCCTTAGGGCCGCCGAGGAGAGCCAACGCATTCTTGTTCTTTGTGGTCGTCATATTTTTCCTATGACCGTCTTTAGGGATTCCAGCGTCCGCAGGGCGTCGCCGCCATCCGAGAGGCAAGCATGCTGGCCGGCCAAGCTCGCCGCGATCTGCACTGCTACATTGTATTGAAATCTGTTCATCTCAGACGCGATCGAGGCGCCCTCGTCCGCGAGGCTCACATGCCCGGCGAAGACCGGGTCCGGCCGGGCGCCCTGCCAGACGATCCGGCGCCCGCCCTTCTCGTAGCGCAGGCGCCCGTTCGGCGCCACCAGTTCGACGGTGTAGTGGGAGTAGTCCTCCTCCCGCGCGGCCAGAAACACGACCTGGCCCCGCTCGAAGGCGACCTTCATGTCCGGCTCCGGATCTTCCCCGCCAAAACGACGGCCGGCCTCGATGAGCTGCGCGTCCGACATCTTCCCGAGCCAATACTCCAGCAAGTTGAAGAAATGGGAGCCGTTGTGCATCAGCCCCTTCGAGTACCAGACCACGCCCTTGAGCGGAGTCTGAATTTCCCCGGCGTCGAGACGGCGCTTGATTTCGATGACGCCGGGGTCGGAGCGGCGCATGTAATTGACGAACAGGCGGACGCCCTGTTCGTCGCAGAGACGAACCATGGCGCGGGCCTCCTCCAGGTCATAGGACAGCGGCTTTTCACAGAGCACGGCTTTCGGCTTAGCCAGCTCCAGCACGCGGTTCAGAACCTTGGCATGCCGGTCCGTCGGCACGGAGATGACGATGAGGTCTGGCGAAATTTTATGCAGCGCTTCTTCGAGGGTGGCGAACGACGGGCAGCCGTATTCAGCCTCAAATGTCTTCCGCTTCTGCGCGTCCGGATCGACGCCGCCGAGAAGGATGAACGAGGGATGACGGCTGAAGGCCCGGGCATGCGTCATGATGTCGCTCGTCGGATCCAGGCGCAGATCGTAACCCATGCCGATCTGTCCGAGCCCGATGATTAAAGTGCCGGTCTTCACGCGATGAGGTCCCACGCCATCGGCGTACCCTTCTTGATGTCGCGGTTGACGCGCCGCCCCAGCAGTTCCTCGTAATGCTTCGGCGGTAATCCTTTGCCCGGACGCACGCAACGCATGTTCTCGGCCGTCAGCGCGTCTCCGGCCTTGAGGTCAAGAGCCACATAGATCGACCGGCGATACGCCAGCGACTTCTTCTCCGCCTCGCTGGGGCCGTAGGAGACGCGCCCCAGAGACTGCCACGCGCGCCCGGTTTCGACGACGAGTGCCTTCAATTCCTCGGGCTCGAGCGAGAAAGCGCTGTCCACGCCCCCATCGGCGCGTCTCAAGGTGAAATGCTTCTCGATCACCGTGGCGCCGTGGGCCACGGCCGCCACTGAAGCCCCGATGCCCATCGTATGATCGGAAAGGCCCACTTCGCAGTCGAAACTCTCCCGAAGATCCGGGATCGTGAGCACATTGCTGTTCGCCGGCGTGGCCGGATAGGTGCTGGTGCATTTAAGCAGCACCAGATCGCGGCAGCCGGCCTCCCGCGCAGCGCGGACGGCATCCTCGATCTCGACCCGCGTCGCCATGCCGGTGGAGATGATCAGGGGCTTTCCGGTGGCCGCCACCTTGCGGATCAAGGGAAGATGAATGTTCTCGAACGACGCGATCTTGTACGCGGGAACTTTCAGGGTCTCAAGAAAATCCACCGCGCTTTCGTCGAACGGGGTGCTGAATGTCACCATGCCCAGCTCGCTTGCCCGGCGCATGATCGGCTCGTGCCATTCCCATGGCGTGTAGGCGAGCTTGTAAAGGTTGTGAAGGCTGGTGCCCTTCCACAGGCTTTGAGCGTCATCGATGAAAAATTCGCCCTCGTTGATGGCAAGGGTCATGGTGTCGGCGGTGTAGGTCTGAAGCTTCAGCGCGTGGGCGCCTGCCTTCGCCGCGGCCTCGACGATCGCCAAGGCCCGCTCGAGGGACTGGTTGTGGTTGCCGGACATCTCGGCGATGACGAAGGGCGGGGCCTCGAGCCCGATGGTCCGACCGGCGATCTTCATATCGGTTTTCATTCCACGATCAGGTATGAACGAACGGGACTGAACTGGCTGTGGCGTATCGAATACCGGCCGAGGCCGAGGACCTCGGCGACGGCCCGCGTTTCGCCTGGGTATGTGCTGTTGTTCAGTTCATCGAAACCGATGACGCTGCCTTTCGTCAAGTGAGGCTTGATGGCCTCAAGGCACACCTTTGTCGGCTCATAGATGTCGAAGTCGAAGTAGGCGAGGGCGATGATCGTCTCTGGATGTGATTGGAGATAAGCGCCGACGGTTTTAGTGGCGTCCCCTTTCACCAAGGTGCTTTTCTTGATATGCGATATGGGGCTTTCTTTTTCGAGCGCGCCCAGGACGCGCTCCAGATAGCCCTCATAATTCGGGGTGACATTGTACGAGCCCGCTTTGACGATCGGATCCCGTCCATCCTTGGCATCGACCCCAGGGAAACCCCCGAAGGTGTCGAAGCCGATGATCTTTCGATTGTGATTGAAGGGCTCATAGACGCCTCTAAGGGCCTCGTAAAGAGCGAGATGCCTCCCCCACCGGACTCCGAACTCCATGACGACGCCGTGAACCCCGAGCGCTCTTTGGTAGAGCTCCTGGATGAAGAAAATGTCGGACAGGTTCTGACGAGTCAGAAAAAGGCTCAGATTGTCGAGAAGCTCATTGTCCGGGATCGGCGCGCCGCGGAGAAGATCCACCAGCACCTGACGGTTGTCAAGCTCGGCCGGCGTCGCATTGAACTTGGCCTTGATGGCTCCGTCAACCTTCTTGATTTTCATTGCCATGACTCCTGTCGCATTTGAAGTAAATTCGTCCTAGAAATCCGGGAAGTACTTCGGATTCAGACGGCAGACCAACACCCGGTCCACGGGGGCGTTGTCGACCCAGTAGAAGCCGCGCAGCAGACCTTCCTGCTTCCACCCGGCGCCCAGATAGGCCTTGATCGAAGGAATGTTCGTCGCGTACATGCCGCCATACAGGCGCCGGAGATCGTATTTATCGAAGGCAAGCTTCGAGGATAGGTCAATGGCTTCCTTGGCGAGGCCCTTGCCGAGGAAGTTCCGGTCGCCGATGAGGCACACAAGGTCCGAGGTCTTGTGATGATAATCAATGGGCCCTATCCGTATGTTGCCGATCTTCTTGCCCGAGGCGATGTCGATGATCAGCCAGTAGATCACGACCTTCGAAACGAGGTTGTCTTTGAAGTTCTTGATGACATACTCAGGGGTGGACCCGCGTCCCGTGGTGGTGAAGGTATCAAGGTGATGATCATCGTTCCGATACCACGACACATACTCGTCGTCGACATCCTCCAGAACCGCCTCTCTCAACGCGATCCGCGCACTCATTTCAAATCCCCCTTACGCTTAGAGTTGTTTCTTAATTTTAAGAAGCGGACTTCAGCGCGCAGCCCGCCCGCGCCCAATGAAGGGCGTGAAAAATCCAATTGGAATTCCCCCACTCTCAAAAAAGCCTTGGGATAACCTTCGGCATCGAGCATGCGCAGATGGTCGTAAAGCTCTTTCAGGGTCTCAAGCTCGGGGGTGATCTCGCTCTGTTCTGGCTTGCGCCGCTTGAAGACGGTGGGCACGCCGGTTTGAGCACGGGGGACCGGCTCGGTTCGTACAATCTTAAGGATCATGTCGGTGGTAATGACGGAGACGCGCTTGAAAATCTCCTCCGCCGTACCCTCGAGCGACACCGGTCGTTTGCCGTAGATCGGGCCCGCATCCAGCACTTCCGTCATCCGAAGAGCCGTCACTTGCGTCTTCGTGTGCCCGCGGACGATGAGATTTTGGATGGGGCTGCCGCCGCGTCCGTACGGGAGGTCCGTCTCATGAAAGCAAACGCACTCCGAGAGAGAAAGGATGTCCGCCGGGACTTTATGGCTCCAATGCGGGAAGAACACATAGCGGGGATTAAGAGCACGGATGCGCTTCGCGGTCAGTTTCGTGGGATCCAAGATCAAGGTCCAGCGGCCCGGCGAACGAGACAGCCGCTCCCGGAAGGCCTGGATGTTCCAGGACTTGATCGTCGCGACGACATAGTTCGGCTGAGCTCTTTTCATCGGAACTTATTTAATGATCTGCCTGCCGACGACGAACGCCTCCGCCGCCTCCACGCCCACCGTCGCTCCGCGCCATTCCGCCAGCGCGGTCACCGCCCGGAACGAGCGCACATGGGGGAAAGCCCTCATCTCCGATTCATACGCCTGGAGCGCTTCCTGCTTCTTCGCGAGCGTCGCGGAGATGTCGACGAAGTAGTTCGGATTAAACGGCGCGGCCGAGGCCGGCGGACGCCATTCGGTGGAGGAGATCGCCTCGAAGAACAGTATCTCCCGGACGGACTCGTCGGGTTGAGGCCGGCAGGCGGTGATGACCGCGTCATGGACGACGCGATGGTCGATATTTACATCCCCGGAATGATGCGTGAAAACGGTCGTGGGCCGATGGCGCCTCACGAATTCCTCAACATGCTTGACCAGATCCAGAAGTTCGATCCCGTCCAGCCGGTTGTCAGGCAAGCCCAACATCGAAACCGAGGCGCAGCCTAGGATCGAAGAGGCCTTTCGCGCGGCCGAGCTTCGCGCCGCGAGCCTGCCCGAATCCACGGGTTCACCCGACGGCATCGACCTCGAGGTCTCGCCGTCGGCCAGGACCAGGACATGCACGGCGCGGCCTTCGCCGGCTAATCGGGCCAAAGTCCCCCCGCAGCCGAGGACCTCGTCGTCCGAATGGGCAACAATAACAGCCACTGAGTTAGTCATATTTTATTTTCCTTTGTTCGCGCGCCGAAGCCGCGTTGATAGACCCTCGTCCCGGCCTGAGATCCGGGCCGAATGTCGAAACCCAAAGACTCGAATATCTTGCGCGAACGGAGATTGCTGTCTTTGACCCGGCCGAAGATCGTCACGCCGGGAATATCGCGGTTCAGGCTTTCCAGCGCGGCCTCCAGCAAAGGCCGACCAAGGCCGCGTCCACGATAGGCCGGCCCGATCGCGTAATGGACCTCCCAATCCTTTTCATGGCGGGTGAACCGCACCTGCCCGAGCCCGACGCCGCCGCTTGTTTCGACAATGCAGAGACGGCGATCCTCCGAACGGCAGAGGTACGGGGCGAACCACGCGTGATGCGTTTGCTCGCTGATGCAGTCCGGGGCGAGGGAGTTCCGCCTCGTCGTGTGATCGTTAGCCCATTCAAGCAGAAGACCTTCGTCCTCCGGCCTGACGAAGCGCACACGGAGCGGAGCGGTCGCCGTGACGGTCAGGGCTGTGCTGACCCGATCAACTCCCTTGCCGTCAATCGTCGCGGCGCAACGCCGGAGCGAGCGTCCCTGAATCATACCCTCAAGTTCTCGTGCGAGTGCCGCCTCGTCCACCTTGTCCTTGTAACCGAGCCAGCGGATAAAACCGCGCCGGTCCAGCTCCTCCGTGGTCGGGCATTGATTGTCCGCAGTGGCCACCACTATGGCCCGCAGCCCAAGGCAGAGGCGCTCCCAGCTCGTCGCGCCGCCGGCGCCGATCGCTAGATCGGCCTTGACCATAAGAGGCGCCAAGGTCAGCAGGCCCGCATGCAAGCGAATGTTACGGTGAGGCTCCGTCATCCGGCGCAAGGCCACCGCGTGCGGGCTGGTCGTGGAAATGACCGCGTCGACTTCGATGTCGGGCCGTTTCAAGCTGATGAAGGCGGACAACGCACGCCCCGTCAGGTCGTCGGCGTCTACGCCTCCGAAATAGACGAAGATTCGCCGGACTGGGCCCTCATTCGACGGAACACGGGTCCTCAATTCGGAGAAGATGGGCTGGATGAGGGCATAGTTCGGGCCCAGAAGGAGAGCGCACTCCTCCGGCGCCTTCCCGTCGTAGCGGGAATGAACCCCCGCCACCAGGTTCTGGTCGAGAAGAAGTTCGCAGTCATGCACCCGATCGGCCAGATCATCAATGACCATGATGCGGCCGACGGAGGGCCGCAGTTTTTTTTCCCAACGCGTGTCGAGCGCGTAATGATCGACCACCAGCCAGTCCGGCTTGCCTTTGAGCGCGGCGCGCGTCTGCTCCGCGTCCTCCTGCCAGGAGGTCCCCAGCCAGGCGGAGTGCGCGAGGCCGCCGTCGGCATGGACATCAGCCCGGGGCGCAGGCAGACGGCTCACGGGGAAGCCTCTCTCCTCGAGCAGGTCGCACAGGTGGCCGGGATGCTCCCGGCAGATGAACGAGACCAAGGCGCCGCGTTGACGGAGCGCGCAAGCCAAAGTCAGGCAACGCATGACATGGCCGGTGGCGATGGCCAGGGACGCGTCGACGCGGATGACGATCCTCAATGGTCTCCCTTCTTCATCGCGTATAACAGTTTAGCCATGCGCAGATCTTCATGATCGTCGATGTCGACGGCCGCTTCCCACGGGATGGGTCTGAAAATGCGATCCGGCATGTGAAAGGTGTTCAGCTCGATCAGCGCTTTAACGCGTGCGACCCAGACGGCGCCCGTGGGGCAGTACAGCGGAGGCAGATCTTGAGAGCGCTTCGTCAAGGCTTCCTGGAACAGGAACTCCGGCCGTCCCTCGCTCGTGATCTTGGCCGCCCACCAGGGATTCATCCAGCCGAACTTGAAACAGCTGATCTGAGAGGGCGCGCCGCTGTCTTCAAAATGTTCGAGCGCGTCGGTGATGTGCGATGCGTCGCGCAGCGGACAATTGGCCATCAGCTGAACGACGGTCTCATACTCTTCGCCGGCCTCGTCTTGCAGCTGCTGGAGGGCTTCGATGGTCGCCAGGCTGACGGGCGAGATATCGTCTGCATGTCCTTTCCTCATGAACGGGACCGATGCGCCGTGCTTCTTCGAAACATCTGCGATCTCTTCGTCGTCGGTGCTGACGATCACGCGCGCGAACCGACCGGTCTTCAGCGCCGCCTCGATGGTCCAGGCGATCATCGGCTTGCCGTGAAAATCGACGATGTTCTTCTTCTCGATGCGCTTGGAACCGCCGCGGGCGGGGATGACGGCGACGAGCTTCTTCACCACGCCGTCCACCCTCCGTCCACGACGAGGTTATGGCCCGTCATGCCGCCGCAATCGCCCGAGGCAAGGAATTTGACGGCGCCGAACACATCGGCGTCGTCGAGCATCTTGCCGGACGGAGACAGACGGCTGTAGCGTTTGCGCAGGCCCGCCCCGGCGCGGCCCGCGACGCCGCCGTATGAGACGGCATTGACCGCGATCTTGCGCGGCGCGAGGCGCACCGCCAGCTCCTTGGTCAAGTGGATCAGAGCGGCCTTGGCGACGCCGTAGTTCACCGGCGACTCGAACTCCGGACGGTCGTACAAGGCGAGGTTCGGGGCCGTGATGCCGTAGATCGAGGCGATGTTGATGACTGAGCGTAAAGGCGAACGCGGGATATCCGCGAGAGCCATCGTCAGCTCATAGGGGAGAACGACATCGAGCAGCAGCTCGCCCTGCCAGTTCGCCCGGCTGATGCCGCCCTTGGGCTCCGGCTTCAGATAATCGGAGTTGCGGGCGTTGTGGATCAGGACATCGGGCAGGAGGCCGCGCTTAGCAAGCTCTCGCGCGATGAGCCTCGTGGCGCCGGCCGAGGTCAGGTCCACCCGGACGCCCATCGCGCGACAAGCCCCGAGCCGCTGGCATTCCGCCTCGAGCTTCTTGATCGAGGCCGTGCTGCGGCTGGTGAAGACGACGGAGGCGCCCATAGCGGCGAAGCCGCGAGCGAAGCTCCCGCCGAGCTTGCCTGTCGCACCGGTCAATAGGACGGTCGGCGTGTTCACGCTCACAGTGCCCCCCTCTCCAGGATCGAGACGACGCTCATCATATCCGTTTTCGCGATCATCTCTTTGCCCGTACGGACGCCCTCGACGAACGCTTCCAACGCGCGCTTGAACGCGGCGAAAGAATCCTTGAACACGAGCTCCTTCGATCCGAGCGTTCCGATGAGCTTCACCCGGATGCCGCTTCCCTCCGCGCCGAGCGTGGTGAAGGTCGCCGACACGCCGCCCCAATCGGCGCTGACCACGGACACGCCCTTCGACCGGCTCGCGCTCACCCGGCACTCTTGGCCGTACAGCGAGAGCATCCGCAGGACCGGGTCGATGATGTGCGCCCCGTATTTTTCCCAGCTCTTGGGCGAGACCGCCTCGACCCGGATAATGACGCCCAACTCGCGGCGAACGGCGTCCGTCAACTGAAATTCCGCTGCGTACCTCAAGGCGGAACACGAGAAGATCTGCCCCGGCCGCTTGGCGTGCTTGAACATGGCCTCCAGAGTTTTGAGGTCCGGGGCGACGGGCTTATCGATGTAAATCGGCAGGCCGGCGTCGAGAAAGGGGCGGCTCATTTCCAGATGGTTTTCCGCATCGTCGCGGGCAAGCAGGACCGCATCCACCTGGCCGAGCATGTCCTGATAATTCTCCACGACCGTGGGGATGCGCGAGGCGCGCGCGATGTGTTCCGCACCGGCGCGGTCCTGCGTCCACACATGAGTGACGCGCGCTCCAGGAATGGCGTCCGCGGGAAAAGTTTGACGGCCGAGATATTCTGGGATGACCGGAAACGGGCAGGTGACCATGGCTTCGGCGTCGTAACCGTTGAAGATGGCCGCCCAGGAGTAAGGGTGGCCGTTCCCCTCGCTCGAGCCGATGACGCCGAGCTTCAGGCTTTGGCCGTTTTCCATGACTCGGTAGGCCAGTGGGACGGATCGATCAGATCGAGGTCGTCGCAGATCAAATGTTCGCTCGGCGCGGCGCCCGGACCACGGCTCGCGGCCGCGATTATTTCCTGGAGCTGGCTGCGGCTCTCGACGCCGACCACGACCCGGGACACTTCCGCGGCGGAGAGTGCGAACCGCAGGCAGGCCTCCAGCGGAGTTTGACCGCATTCCTGAAGCCAGGCCTGCCAGCAGGCCCACAGCATCGGCCAGCGCCCGAAGTAGGCCGGCCGCTCCGAGGGCTTCATCATCAGCAGCCCCTGGAGAAACGCGGAGCGCGCGTGAATTTCGATCCCCGCGGCATGGAGCTTCGTGAACCAGCCCGTCTCGGCCATGCGCCGGTCGAAAATATTGAAGGGCGCCTGAACCAAATCCAGCGGGTGACGCGGCCACAGGGCGTCGAGTTCCTCCGGGCCGTAGATCGAAACGCCGATTTTTTCGACGAGGCCTTGCGCCTTGATCTGAGCCAGGGCCTTGGACAGCGCCTCGCCCTGCGTCCCAAGCAGCTGATCCGAACGATGAACCAGCAAACCATGAAGCCGCCCGATCTTGAGACGCTCCAAAGAGCCGTCCACCGCCGTCTTCACCCAAGCAGAGACATCGGGACAGGATTCCGGCACCGCGGGCAGCTTGGTCACGACGCACCAGCCCGGGACGCCGATCTGGCCAAGCCGGGCCTCGCTGTCGCCGTACGCGATCGCCGTGTCGAGGGTATCGATGCCGACGGTCCGCGCCGCCGCGACAATCGCCGCAGCCTCTTCAAGTCCGACCTGGCCGCCGGAGTTGGCGACGCCGTACGGCAGGCCGAATTGAACGGTGCCCAGAGCGAGCCGGCTTTTATCCATGGGCGAGCGCGCTCTTCACCGCGTCCACGACTTGATCCTGCTGGGCCTCGGTCATCGTCGGGTAGAGCGGGAGGGTGATCGCTTCCTCGCCGTGGGCTTCGGCCTCCGGGAACCGCCCGGGAGCGAACCCCAACGCGCGATAATACGGCTGCAGATGGACCGGCGTGTAATGGAGGTTCACGCCGACGCCGAGCCTCCTCAAAGTCTCGAAGACTTGCAGATGACGCTCCGCCCCGCCGTCGCGCTTGAGACGAATCACATACAGGTGGAACGCCGAGAGGTTCGCGGATTGGACCGTTGGCAGCCGCAGCGCTAATCCCTTCAACGCAAGGTCGTAGCGATGCGCGAGCTCATTGCGGCGCTTGATGTAGCCGTCGAGCCGTCCCAGCTGGCTGAGGCCGAGCGCGGCCTGTATGTCGGTCAGGCGATAGTTGTAGCCCAGGACCTGCTGCTCGTAGCGCCAGGGCGCGGGAGACGATGCCGTGAAGCGCTCCGGATCGCGGGTGATCCCATGGCTGCGCAGCATGGACATCCTCTCAGCGAGGAGCGGATCGTTGGTTAGGGCCATGCCGCCCTCTCCGGTCGTGATGATCTTCACGGGGTGGAAGCTGAACACGGTGATGTCCGACCAGCGTCCGCTCCCGACGGGCTCTCCGTCGCGCGAGGCGCCGATGGCGTGGGACGCGTCCTCCAGCACTCGAAAACCGTATTCCTTCGCCAGCACCCAGATCGCCTTCTGGTCGGTCGGCTGGCCCGCGAAGTGCACGGGCACCACCACCTTAGGCAAGCGGCCGGCCGTCTTTGCCTGCGCCAGCTTCGCCTTCAAGGCGGCGACGCTTATGTTCCAAGTCAAAGGATCGATGTCGACAAAATCCACATCCGCGCCGCAGTACCGGCCGCAATTGGCCGAGGCGACGAAAGTATTCGGCACCGTCCACAGAAGGTCGCCGGGGCCCAGGTCCAGCGCCAGGCAGGCGATGTGCAGCGCCGAGGTCGCGCTGTTGACGGCGACCGCGTACTTGGCTCCGACGCGCGCCGCGACCGCGCGTTCAAACGCCGGCACGGCGGGCCCCTGCGTCAGGAAGTCCGAACGCAGGACGGCCGACACCGCGTCGATGTCGGCCTGCGTCACCTCTTGGCGTCCGTAAGAAATCATCAGGCCGCGATATGGTTCAAGGAGACGATCTCCTCGATGTTCAGGAAGCGGGGGTTCTTACCGGAATTATATTCGAAGCCCGACGCGACGGGCTTCCCGGTCTCGCCCAGCTTGTTCACCGTAAAGTCCACGCGCCGGGTGAACAGGATCGTCGGCGTGATCACGAAGTGATCGGCGAACTCCAAGGTGAGGTGGGAGTCGTCGGCCGGGCACATCGTCTCGTGCAGCTTTTCACCCGGGCGGATCCCGACGATCTTGTGCGGAAGGCCGGGGGCCATCGCGCGCGCCAGGTCCACCACATTCACCGATGGGATTTTCGGCACGAAGATCTCCCCGCCCTGCATACGGTCGAAGTTCTTCAAGACGAAATCGACGCCCTGCTGTAAGGTGATCCAGAAGCGGGTCATGCGCGCGTCGGTGATGGGAAGATGGTCGCAGCCGTCGGAGATGCGCTTCCTGAAGAACGGCACCACGGAACCGCGGGAGCCGACGACATTGCCGTAGCGGACGGCAGCGAAGCGGGTCCGGTGGCCGCCGGCCACATTATTCGCCGCGACGAACAACTTATCTGAAACCAGCTTCGTCGCGCCGTACAGATTGATCGGGCTCGCCGCCTTGTCGGTGGACAGCGCGATGACCTTCTCGACCTCGTTGGCGAGCGCGGCGTGGATGACATTCTCCGCGCCGTGGATGTTAGTCTTGATGCACTCCATCGGGTTGTATTCGGCGGTCGGCACTTGCTTGAGCGCCGCCGCGTGGATGACATGGTCCACCCCTTTCATCGCCTGCGTCAAGCGATCGCGGTCGCGCACATCGCCGATGAAGTAGCGCATGCGGGGGTCGGAGAATTCCTGAGCCATCTCGTACTGCTTGAGTTCGTCGCGGGAATAGACGATTACCTTCTTGGGTTTATACCGCTCCAGGATAGTCTTGACATACAGCCTGCCGAAGGAGCCGGTGCCGCCGGTGATGAGGATCGCTTTATCATTGAACATAGTGGGTTACTCCGCCGCATGCGTCATTTGCCGGAAGCTTGGGCTGCGCTTCACAAGCTCCTCGTAAGAGCCCTGGGCCGCTACGCGCCCGTCCTTCAATTCCACGACGGTGTCGCAGCGCCGCACGGTCGTGAGCCGATGGGCGACAAGAAGGATCGTGAGATCTCGGCTGAGATTCTCGATGGCGTCCATCACCGCCTGCTCGGTCGCATTATCGAGAGCGCTGGTCGCCTCGTCGAAAACGAGCACGGTCGCCTGCTTGTAAAGCGCGCGGGCGATGCCGACGCGCTGGCGCTGGCCTCCGCTGAGACGGATGCCGCGCTCGCCGACGAGCGCGTCGTACGCGCCGGGCCGGCTTTCGATGAACTCCGCGATCTGAGCCTGGCGCGCCGCCTGTCGCACCCGCTCCATGTCGATCGCCTCGCGAGGTACGCCGAAAGCGATGTTCTCGGCGAGAGTCGTGTCGGCCAGATAGATGTTCTGCGGCACATGGGCGATGGTCCGTTGCCAGGCCCTGACCCGGTCGCCGGCGACTGACTGACCGTCGACCAAGAGCCGGCCTTCCGTCGGAGTCAGAAGCCCCATCAGCAGGTCCAGAGTCGTGCTTTTTCCGCTGCCGGTAACGCCGACGAATCCCACGCGCGCGCCCTTGGGAACCGTAAGTTCGAGGCCGTCCAGCACCCAAGGCCCGTCGTTGGAAAACCGGAAACGGGCGTTATCGAATCGGATCGCCTCTTTGAACGGCAGCGGCGGCGGGGCCGCCCTCATGGCGTCGTCCGGGATAGGCTGCTCAAGAGCTGCGAGGATCTCGGTGAGCGAGGCGTGGCTGCCGGTGATCGTGGCCCACCCACTGTAGAACTGTTGCAAAGCCGGGATCATCCGTTGGGCGCCGAGCGCAAGCGCCCCAAGCACAGGCAAGGCCGTGGCGACGCCGCCGGCATGACGGCTCATGATGTAGGCGAGCATCGCGATCAGCCCCATGCCCGAGGCCTCCATCGCGTACCGCGGACTGCCGCTGATGAAGATGTTGTTTCCCTGAGCCAGACGCAGCGGATGATCTCCGCGCCGGTAAATGTCGCAGTAAACCGGCTGGGTCGCGTCAAGAAGCACATCGCGGATCCCGCCTAAACCTTCCTGGAGGGCTTTAAGCACCTGGGTCTGCTCGTGCGCGATGAGCGTGCTGTTATGTCGAAGCCGTCGCTGGGACAACCAGGCGATCACCCGATAGCTTCCCCCGAATCCTAGCGCCGCGGCCACGGCCACCATCGGATTGATCACGATCAGCGCGGCCATGATCGCCGCCATCAGCACCGTCGCGCTGATCATGGCCAGAATGCTGTAAAGATAGAAGCCTAATGCCTCGACCTTCGAGGTGATCCCGCTGATCACCTGGCTGCTGTTGCGGGCCACATGAACGGGATAGGGCTGATAAAGGGTGCGCCGATACATCTCGATGCTGAGATCCGAGCCGCAGGCGTAGGCCAGGCGCGAACTCACCCATAATAAAAGCATACGGATCGTTCCTGAGATCAACGCCGCTGATGCGAACGCGACCGTCAAGGGTAGGACCAACTGGTCGGCGGATGATATCCTCAGAACTCGCGCGAAATGAGCCACGAAAGGACGCTGAAAGACCGAGTCCGGCGCCGTCAGCACCGCGAGGAAGGGCAGCAAGGCACCCAAACTGACGACCTCGGCGAACGCGCCGATCACGGTCAAGCCAACCAACAACCAAAACTGCCCTTGTCGTCGACGACTGAGGTGACGCCAGATGCGCAGCAGCAACTGAGTGGAGCCGGCGGCGGTATTCACGGCGCGATGTCAGGCAAAGCGGCGATCCCAGTACTCGACGAGAAACGCCAGGAAGATGCCGAACGTCAGCCCGATGATACCCGCAATAAGGACGCCCTTATTACTCCTGGTATCGAGCGGTTGGGGCGAGATGAAAGGCGCCTGGATGACCCGGATATTGCGCAATGAATCACGGGACAAGCTCAGGAGCTTCTCCCGCATCCCATCGAGCGTCTGACCGGGTTGAGTGAGGCGGATCTTATACACTTCGCTTTGAATCTTAATCTCCCCCTCTTTCGCTCCACCTTGGCTCTGGCCCATTTTAATCTGGGTGCTGAGCCAGCTTCGCTTCTCAGCCAGAGACTCCGTGTAGCGCTCATTGAGGACATCGAGCAGTTTCGACAAAATCTTCACGCCGTCGTCCGTTTGGCTTTCCCCACGGTAAAGGGAGACTTTAATGAGCCGAGTCTCCTTCGGCTGTAAGACGGAAAACTGCAGGCTGCTGTCGCCAAGATGCAGTTCATCGATGATCTTCCGATTGTACGCGCCCACCTCGATCGTCGATTTCATGTTGACGATGGGATCGAATTTATCGGCCCCAGCGTCCTCCAGCCCCATGATGGGCGGCTCGATGAACATCGAGACCTCATAGACTTTCGGTATGGCCCGGGTCCTAGCGGCCGCGACGATGACGGCCGCCGCGAAAACGACGAGGATGATCGTTCGGCGCCGGAGGATGACTTTGACCAGGTCTCGGAGGTCGATATCCCCCTCTTCAGAAGTGCCACTGTTGGGAGGGGCGGCGCGATCGTCGAGTCGGGGGGATGCCATAGATGTGAATTGTACCAATTCAGGGTGATTCCGGCATGCGTTTCGCCGCCCTCGGACGGTCGACCCGTCGGGTCAAAGTTATACAATGGCTGACTCCTTCATGAATCTCGCCGAAATCCCCGAAATATCCGTCTTGATTCCGGCCTATAATGGGGCGATTTGGATCGCCGAGACCCTCCGCCGCCTGGCCGGCGCGGCTGAAGGGGTGTCCTTCGAGGTGATCGTCGTCGACAATGCCTCCACTGATGCGACGGCGGCGATCAGCGCGGCGACCCCGGGCGTAAAAGTCATCCGCAATGAGGCCAATCGGGGATTTTCGCACGCCATCAACCAGGCGGCGGCCGCTGCATCGGGCAAAGTCCTGGTCGCGGTCAATCAGGACCTGCATCTTCAGCCGGGCGCGCTGAAGGCGATGCACGAATTTCTGGTTTCACACGACGCTCTGGCAGGCGGCGCTCTCTCCTTTAAGGACGGCTCCGAACAACCCTCCTGCGGGCCCTACCCCACCCTGTTCGGGACCCTCTGGAGATTGTTCCTTCCGCGGCGAATCAGGAAATACGATCTCAGAGTCTCCGCAGATGGCGCCGCTAAGCCGGTCGACTGGATCACCGGCGCTTTCCTCGGCTTCCGGCGCGAGTTGTTCGATCGAATCGGAGGATTCGACGAGTCATACTTCATGTACTACGAGGATGTCGATTTCTGCCTGCGCGCGCGCCTCGCGGGATTTCCGTCCTACTTCGTCCCGTCGGCCAAAGCCGTCCACCTCCACCCCTTCAGCGGTCGCGACGACGCTCCCGTGTGGCTGCGCCAGGAAGTCCGTTTTTCGCAGATGGGCTATTTCAGTAAACACCGTCCCCGCTGGGAGCAGGCCGTCATGCGGGCGCTCAACCGCGTCTACTTCGCCGCCAAGGGATGGCCGTGGCGCTAGAGCCGACGCCCGGGCGACGGTGTCGCGGCCGGCTTGGCCGTTCCCGCTAATAACGAGCTCAATCCCGTCGAGACAGGCCCCGCTGATGCAACTTTTTGGGGCCCTCAATCGTCTGATCAGTAGGACTTCGGGCCCTTGTGGCTGGAAGTCCTGGAGGGTTATAATGACTGGCGAGATGCGACAGGAACTCAACGGCGTTAAGACCGAAGTCGGCGCGCTTGGCGTGCATGTGAGTTGCCTGACGAAAGATGTCGGTGAACTTCGCGTGCAGGTAGGCGAAGTCAAGAAAGATGTCGGTGAGCTCAAGGTGCAGATGGGCGAAGTGAAAAAGGATGTCAGCGAAATCGGCGTGCAGATGACGGATACGCGCTCGAGGCTGGATCGGCTCGAAACGATCACGCGCAATACCGCGATCGTCGTCACCGGCCACACCGAAACCTTCGTCCGAATGGAAAAACAGCTCACAAAGCTCGATGAACTCGATGGTCTCAAGAAAAGCCTCGAGATATTTACCTCCGAGATCATTGCCTCGCGCCATGCGCGAACGCTCGCGGACAAGAGCTTTTCCGATCAGCAAACGATGCTGACCGACCACGAGCTTCGCTTGACCCGGATCGAACTGCGCGGCAAGCTGTCCTAGAAAGACGAAGCCTGCCGAGGCCTGTCCACAGGAGCAGGTTGGGGCGTAGAAGCAGGGGTGAGCCCAAAGCTGTATAATACGCCCTTCATGAAATCCCCCTCGGCGACGGCCGCGATGCCCGCGCGCAGCCGCATCGGCCGCAACTTCTTCTGGAAATCAGCGGCCGAAGGGTCCAAGGGGCTGTCGGCCCTTTATTTCATCCTGCTGGCGCGACACTTGGGCGCCGCCGAGCTCGGACGGTTTTCGGTGGGCTTCTCCGCGGCGATGATCTTGGCGACGGTGGGCGATTTCGGCCTCAACACCCTGCTGACGCGCCAGGTGGCCGCCGACCGGTCGCAGGGCACGAGCGTCTTCCTCCAGACGGCGTACATCAAGGCCCTCTTCTTCGCCGCGCTCTTCGTCGGAGCGGGGCTTTGGCCTGGCCTGGGGGAGCGACGCAGTTATTTCATGATCTTTCTCGGCATCGCCGCGGGCCGCAACCTCGTCGATCAGCTGAGCTACCTGTGCCTGGCGTATGAGAATCTCATCATCGAGGCAAAGATGAAATTTCTGCTCGGGTCGCTCAGCCTGGG
Organism: Elusimicrobiota bacterium; assembly: GCA_043745445.1. GTDB lineage: Bacteria > Elusimicrobiota > Elusimicrobia > UBA1565 > UBA9628 > GWA2-66-18. The sequence goes on along the minus strand of JAYTSX010000071.1, from coordinate 4,597 downwards.
ATTGGCGTGGCTGACGCTCCGCGCGTCGCCGAGCGTCAACGCCGCGGCCCTAGCACTCCTTGGCGCGCACATCCTCGCGGCGCTCGCGGGCCTCGCGATGGTCGCCCGCCACGCGATCTCTTTGCCGGGGCTCTCGCGCTGGCCGGCTCTCGGCTGGCCCGTCTCCGACATTAAAGAGCTTCTCCCCATGACCTTGATCGGCATCGCCCTAGCCGCGTTCTCCCGCATCGACATCTCCTGCCTCAACTGGCTCGGAGTCGCGGCGGCGGACATCGGCAACTATTTCGCCGCCGAGCGGATCATCGCGGTAACCTGTCTTCTGCCGGGGCTGCTGGCGATTGCGGCGCTGCCCGTCTTCTCGCGGCCCGAAGACGCCGGACACGCCGGAACGATCACGCGTCTGCGACGCGAACTTTTCTTATCCGGCTGCGCCGCCGCCCTGGTCTTGAAGTTTTTCGGGGCGAGCTTGATCCCGCTCGTGTACGGCGTGAAATTCCATGACGCGAGCCGGCCCCTCGCCTGGCTGGCGCTGGCGCTGCCTTTCATGTTCATCAATCACTTCTCTTTGATCGCGCTGATCGCCGATAAGCGCTCCTGGCACGCCGCCTTCGCGGCCTCGAGCGCGTTCGCGCTGAACATCGCCGTCGACCTGGTCATGATTCCACGGCTGGGAATTTTCGGCGCGGCGCTTGGCGCGGTGAGCGCGCAAGCGACGGTGTCGGCCCTGGTCTGGCCCTTCCTCGCGCGGCGACGGGTGGCCCTGTGAAGACGACTTTTCTGGCCGTGCTCCTGGCGGGGACCGCGTCGGCTTCGGACTACACCCTGCCTCCCCCGCCGCCCGGCCCGCATGTGGATTACGCGGCCGACACGGTCGAGTTCGACGGCCCCAAGTCGTCCTTGCACTTGTCCGGCAATGTGACCGTCAAAGAGTCCACGATGACGATTAAGGGCGACGACTTCTGGATCGACACCTCGAGCCGCACCGGCCACTCCGACCGGCCGTTCATCCTCGACAATGGCGCCTCGGCCGTATACGGCGAATCCGGCGAGTTCGACTTCGCCAAGCACACCGGCCGCCTCTTCCGCTCCTCGACGGGCGTCGGGAATTGGCGCATTCACGCAAAGGAAGCGCAGCTGTACGAGGACCGCCGCGTCCGCTACCGGAACGCGGACTTCACCTCATGCGAGAAGGTCCCGCCGCATTACCACTTCCACGCTTCGTCGGTGCGCATCAAGCCGAAAAAGAGCATGCTCGCCTACAACGCCGTGTATTATCTCGGCAAGGTGCCGGTTTTTTACACGCCCATCTTCTACCACTCCCTGGAATCCAACGAGCGGCTGCGCTGGCGCTTCCAGCCCGGCTACGACAGCCGCAGCGGCTACTACATGAAGGGATCGCTGACGACCCAGCACACGCCGACGACCTACAGCAAGCTCTTCGACGACTATTACTCGCGCCGCGGCTTCGGCTTCGGCGGCGAGCTGGACCATAACGCGGGCCTGGACTCCCGGGGCGCGATCATGGGCTACCGGATACACGAGGACGGAACCGTGCTGAACCGCTGGGGCCTGTTCGGCGGCGGCTACCAGGTTCTTCCCTCGTCTTTCTCCATCCAGAGCCGAATCCAGTTCCAGTCCGACGCGAGCTTCACCAACGACTATGTCCGCTCGGACACCTTCCGCCTGACTCCGACCCTGACGAACAGCGCCGCGCTGACCCGCACCTTCACCCGAGGCACGGTCCGCCTGATCTACTCCCGCACCGATGTGCAAGATCCGCTGGACGAACGGAAATTCGTCAAGAGCACGGAAGACACGCCGCGGCTCGAAGCGCAGGGAAATCCTTTCCGGCTGTGGAATCTGCCCTGGCTCAACACCCTCAGCGGTTCCGCCGACAACAACTTCGATCGGGCCCGCGATTACCAACAGAAAACACTCAACGGCTCCTGGAACGGAACGCGGAGCTTCATGCTCGCGCGCGGCATCAGTCTGACGCCGTCGGCGACCTACAACGAAACCTACTACAACCGCTTCGACCTGACGAACTACTTTTCCTCCGTGACGAACCGGAACGAGGGCTCGACCATCGGCCGCTGGATCGTGGCCAACAACCTCCGATTCATGACGCCGATCGGCGACCTCGACGCGACGCACTCCTATTCCCAGCGCCTCAAGCCCAACGGCATCACCGAGGACACGAGCAATGCCGACAAGGGCGTCGAGCAGAACGCGGTCACGCTGACGGATGTGTTCATCCCCGCTCCGCGCATGTGGGCACGGATATCCTCCGGCTACGACTTCAGGACCTACCGCAACCAGACGCTGACCGTCCACGAACGGATCGCTCCGATCACGACGGACATAAGCTGGCAGTCTTCGAAAACCCTCATCGCCAGCCTTCACAACAACTACAAGCCCGGGCCCGGAAAAGGCGAGAACCGCTCGATCATCGGCGACATCGCGTGGGGAGACGAGAAGGGCGTCTCCGTCCGCACCGGCTTCGGCTACAACCTCGCAAACCCGGCGACCACCTACCAAAGCCTGGATGTCACCTTCGCGCCGTCCGAATCCACTCCCACCTGGCGCATCGCGGCCGGAATAAGAACGCTCGTCGTGGCCCCGCATGGGCCGATGAGCGCGCAGCGCATGCGGCTGTTCGAAAAGGAGATCACCTGGAGCCAGACCTGGCACGACTTCCACACGAAGATACTGCTACGGATCCGGCCCGGCGGCGTCGGCGAGGTGCGGGCCTACGTCCAGTTCAAATTCGGGACCACCGATCCCAAACAGGTTCAGCACCGCGACTGGGAGTCGGAGTGGTTCCCCGGCCGGGCCAAGGAAAGCGACGATCTGAGGCCGTAGCACGCAACTTTAGGGGGAATTGATACAATCCCCTCTCATGGCCCTTCAGAACAGCCCACGCCAGGAGGAAGCCGTCACGCCTCCGCCCTCTCCGGCCGGAGGGCTCCCCCCGTGGCTGAGGCACGGCCTGCGCACGGCCGGCCACCTTGTGTTCGACGCGTTCGCGATCGCGGCGGCCTATCGCGTCGCTTTTTGGGCGCGCTTCGAGTGGGCTTGGCTTGTTTCACTCATCCCGTTCTCCGGTGAGGCCGTCGTCTGGAATTACTATCAGGGCCTGCTCTACGCCGCAGTGCCGATCTGGCTGCTCCTGATGCGCTCCAACCGTGTCTACACGGCGTCTTTCATGAGCTCAGCCGACCGGTTTATCCAGATCGTGAAGGCCGCGACACTCGGCACGCTCACCACGCTCGCCGCCGCATTCCTGTACGAACGGCTGGCCTACTCGCGCGTGATGCTCGCGATGGCGCTCCCGATCGGCGTCGTTTTCCTGAGCCTGTCGCAGACCTTGGCGCTGTGGCTCGACGAGTGGCTCGCCGGCCTCGAGGCCGCGCGCCCGGTTCTGCTCATCGGCGGGGGCGCGGTGGCGGCCGTTCTTAAAGAACGCATTCAGGCGCGCCACCCAGGCGCGGAGGTTCAGGAGGTTTCAGAACTGGCCGAGCAGGCCGCCTTTGAAGCATTCCTCGACGGGAAAAACTGGTACGAGGTGATCGTACTGCGCACCCGCGACGCGCATGAACGAATCCTCGCCGCGGCCGAGGCCTGCGACGCGCGCGGCATACGCTTCGCGATGGTGCCCGATCTTCTCGAGATTCGCATGGGCGAGGTCCAGATGGACCACCACCTCGGCTTGCCCGCCTACCGGATCAAGCACTCCTCGCTGACGCGCGCGAATTTTTTGGCGAAACGCATCTTTGATGTTATTTTTTCGATCCTGCTGCTGACGGCCACGGCGCCCCTGTGGCTGGTGATCTGCGTCTTGATCAAACTCGACTCCGCCGGGCCGATCCTCTTTAAGCAGGCGCGCTACGGCTACAGACGGAGGATTTTTCAGGCCTTTAAATTCCGCACGATGGTTATCGACGCTGAAAAGAAAATCGACTCGATAAAAGGCCAGAGCGTCGAGCAAGGCGCCTTCTTTAAGTCCAAGAACGACCCGCGCGTGACCCGCGTCGGAAAATATCTGCGCCGCTTCTCCCTCGATGAGTTCCCGCAGTTCCTCAACGCGCTGCTCGGCGACATGAGCGTCGTCGGCCCGCGGCCGCTCGCGCTCACGACGGGCGAAGTCGAGGCCCTGGAGCGCGACTTCGGCGCGACGGCCAAGAAGCGCATGAATATTCTTCCCGGCATCACCGGCCTGTGGCAGGTCTCGGGCCGTTCCGACGTGTCGAGCGAGCAGCGCTTCGCCCTCGACCTGTTCTACATCGAGCACTGGTCTCTGGGCCTTGACCTCGAGATCATCGTGAAAACGCCTGCCGTGATGGTATTCGGCAAGGGGGCCTATTGACCGCGACCGCCGTCGACATCCCGCTTCTCACTCTGCAAGGCCAGCAAGCCGAGATCGGCGGCGAGGTTAAGGCCGCCGTCGCGCGCGTGCTCGACTCGGGAGTATTCATCCTGGGTCCTGAAAGCAAGTCGTTTGAGGCCGACTTCGCTCGCGCCGTCGGCGCGAAGTTCTGCCTCGGCGTGGACTCAGGCACTTCCGCGCTCGAGCTGGCACTCGAGGCCGCGGGCGTCG
>JAYTSX010000070.1:0-9067 GCA_043745445.1 Elusimicrobiota bacterium | reverse complement strand
TTCGCCGGGCTTGACGGGGGTGACCGCGACGGCGCCAAGGGGAAGGGCCGCGGCGGCGGTGATGCGCGCCGTCATCTCCGCGCGGATTTTGCCGTGCGGGACTCTCTTGTTTCCGGCTTTCTCGGCGTCCGCGAGATAAGCGTCGATTTCATTTTTGAGGTAGCCGCGCCACTTTTTAACGAACAGCGGCATCTGCTCGGGCTTGACGCCGCGCAGCTCGGTTTGGAAAGCGGGCATCATCTCGTTATTGATCAGAAGATTCTGCAGTAATTTGTTTTCCGGTTCCGTGAACTGGTCGGCGGGGCCTTTGTCGAGCTCGGCCTTGAAGTTGCGCGCCTGTTCGGAATAATACTTGTGGCTGTCGAGAGCGATGGGCTCGACGAGAAGCAGGTTGCCTTGCGCGGCTTCGCCGGCGGCCTCCATGAAGCGCGTGTATTCCGGCTTGTTCTTGCCGACGCACGCTTCCGGCCGGACGAAGCATTTGTCCTTGTCGAAGAGGTATTCAAAGGGGAGGACGCGGCCGTGCATATCCGCGTAGCTCAACCGCATTTGACGGTAGGCGCTGTCGGGGTCGGAGTACCAGTGGCCCTCTTCCGGAGCGCGGGTGTAGTAATACTCGCTCCATTTCACGGGATCGAGGCCGGGGGTGAAAACACTGATCGGCGTCGGGCTCAGCTTCTCCGGGGCTCCGTTGGGCGCGGCCACGACGACGGTGAGGCCTCCGGGATACGCCGTCTTATGCGTGACGGCCCAGGCCGAGGCTCCGAGGCTGCCGGCCGTCGTGCCCACGAACGCCAGCTTGCTGCCGGACCGCACGACGGAGTAGGTCCGACCCTTGCCGCCGGCGGGGGGGGTGATGTTCAGCGCGTACCCTGAGGCGACGGACTCGTAATAAGAGCTGTCCTTAACGGAGGGGTTGGGCTTCAGCGTCAGGATGTAAAGAGGGATGTTATTGCCCGTGGCATCGGAGCGAAACCAGTAGTGCTTCGCGTCCTTGCTCTCGCTCTCGAACTGGACCGCCGTCCACGCGTCACCGGGTTGGACCTTGGGCGTCCAGGCGGGGTCGGTGGCCGCCGCGAAGGACGGCGCGAGCAGAGCCCATAAGGCGAGGAGAGCGAGGCGAGGGGTTTTCATAGGGGGTCCTCAGTTTTCCGGTCTATACGGAACGCCAACTGGTATATAAGCCCAAAACCGACAAAGCGCAAGGCCTTTTTGCCCTACAGCGCCTAGGCCTAAAGGCCTACTTCCGGTCCATCAAACCGACGAGCTCGACATGGCTGGTCTGGGGAAAGAGGTCGACGGGCTGGACCCGGCGCAGGATATAGCCGGAGTGCGACAGGAAGCCGGCGTCGCGGGCGAAGGTCGCCGGATCGCAGGAGACATAGACCAGGCGCTTGATCTTCTTGTCGGTTAAAAAGCGGCGCACGGGCTGGGACAGCCCGACGCGGGGCGGGTCGACGACCACGCAGACATTATCGGTCAGCTCGGTCGCGAGCTTCGGCAGAACGGACTCGGCGCGGCCAGCCTTAAAGCGCGCGTTGCGCACGCGGTTGCGCTCGGCGTTGGCGTAGGCGTCGCTGATCGCGTCCTTGTTCTCCTCGACGCCGATGATGCGCGGGAAGACATCAGCCAGCCACAGCGTAAGCGTGCCCACGCCGCAGTAGAGGTCAAGGCCGATGGGGAACTTCTTTCCGCCTTCCTTGACGGCGTCTTTGGCGGCATTATAAAGGACCTCGGCGGCCGGGGTGTTGACCTGGAGGAAGGCGCCCGGCGACGCCGAGAAGTGAAAGCGTCCGAGGGTTTCCTCGAGCTCCCGCTGGCCCCACAGGCGGCGCCACACGGGGCCGAGGACGACCGAGGTTCGCTCGGGCTGTATGTTCTGGTGGATGCCCACGATCTCCGGGAAATTGGCGCGCAGCTCGGCGGCGAACACCTCGCGGTCGGGGAATTCTTGGTGCGTGGTGACGAGGGCGATGAGCGCCTGGCCTTCGGCGTTAGTGCGGATATAAAGGTGGCGCAGCCAGCCCCGGCCGGTCTTGCCGTCGTAGAAGGTCCAACCCCGCTCGATCGACATCGCCTTGACCTTGAGCGCGATGCGCACCGACAGGTCCGGCTGGATCGGGCATTCGCGCATCTCCACGATCTCGCGCGAGCCGGCGGAGAAGAAGCCCATGCGCGGGCCGTGGTCGCCGGCCATAAAGGGAATCTGGACCTTGTTGCGATAGCCCATCGGCTTGGGCGCGCGCAGGGTCGGCAGGACGAGCTTATCGGCGTCGGCGAACTTCCCGATGCGGCTGACGCAGTCCACGACGATGTCGCGCTTGTGCTTGAGCTGGCTCTCGTAGGCAAGGTGCTGCCAGTCGCAGCCGCCGCAGAAAGGGCCTTTGCGCGAGGGAGCGGCGTGGTGCGGGCAGGGCGGGTCGATGCGCTCGGGCCCGGAGGAGAGAACCTTGGTGATGCGGGCGCGGGCGAAGTTGGACTTGGCGTCGAACACCGTGACTTCCAGACGGTCGCCCGGGGCGGCGCCGGGCACAAACACAACTCGGTTGGAGCCTTCGGCCTTGGCTAGGCCGTCGCCGGCGGGGGCCATGCGGTCGACCTTGACGGTCAGGACTTCACCGATCGAGGGCGACGCGGTTCTGGGTTCCACGACGAGATGATACCAAATGGAGCGAGTGGCCGGGCAATTTCGTAGAATGGGGGCGTGAATCAGTATTCGCGGTTTGGCCTGCTCCTCCTTTTATTCGCCGCGTGCGTGCCCTATCCCGGCGAATTGCCCGACGATGGGCGGGGACGCTCGTATGCCGGGATCATGGAGGGCGTCTATCCCGGCCTCGACGCCGGCGCGCAGGAGAACTCAAGCCTGCACTTCAAGGTGAAGGCCTATGGTCAAGATACCGTGCTCGGCGTATCGGCCAGAGCCGAGGCAGCCTACACTCGGATCATGACCGACACGGGCTTGAACTCGTTCCTACCGCGCGGCCTGTATCAGATCGTCGTGTACGGCACGCAGGATGAGTTCCGCAAGAAGACCGGCCAGCCGGATTGGTCCGGCGGCGTAGCCGTGGGCAACGCGATCTACACCTACATCTCGCCGCGCCTGGAGGCCGTGCTGTCGCACGAGATCACGCATCTGATTTGGTTTGAGTACATGGGCCACTCCAATCCCGATTATCGCTGGGTGAATGAGGGGCTGGCGGTCTATCAGGAGAATAAGTCCGGGGGCGGCGGCGGGCAGGGCGCTTTGTTCTCGTCTTTGCGCGGCAACCTGCGCTCCTTGCCAATCCCGATGGACCAGATGATCCACCTCGTGCCCGCGACCGAACGCGCCTACGATGTCAGCCTCTGGTACGCGCAAGCGGAAAGCATGACGCGGTTCATGATCGAGCGCGGCGGGCGCATCGGCTACTCGCAGTTCCTGGGCGCCCTGCGCTACGACAAGACTTTAGATCAGGCCATCGCCGAGGGCTTCCCCGGCTCGTGGCGCACGCTTGAGGAATTGAATACGGACTGGAAGCGGAGCATGCAGTGAGCAAGGTCCTGCCTGTCGGCGTGCGCCGCATCGTACTGCCCGTGCGCGGCATGCACTGCGCGTCGTGCGTGGGCAAGGTGGAAGGCGCGCTGACGAAACTCAACGGGGTCAGCACGGTCTCCGTGGATCTTCCCTCCCGGACCGTCGCGATCGAGTTCGTGCCGGTCGCGGGTAAACTCGATGTCCGCTCCCTGCGCCGCGCTATCGAGAAGGCCGGGTACGATGTCCTCGGCGAAAGCGAGTCGCGCACGCAGGCCGAATCCATGAGCCTGCTGTCCCAGCAGACGGAGCAGCGCGCGCTGATGACGCGCTTGCAGGTCGCGATTATTTTCTCGATCCCGCTGATGCTGGCGCATACGCTCAACCTGTCGGCTTACAGCGCGCTGTTTCTCGCCGTGCCGGTCCAGCTGTGGGGCGGCTGGCACTTTCACCAGGGATTTTCGCGCGCGCTTCTGCGCCGGCGCGCCGACATGGACACGCTTGTGTCGGTCTCGACCTGGGCCGCGTTCCTCTATAGCGCTTATGTCGTGCTCTTTCCGGAGACCTTGCCGCCCGCGGCGCGCATCACGCAGTGGGACGCGGTCAGCGGCCTGATCGTGTTCGTGACCTTCGGCCGCTGGCTCGAGTCGCGCACCCGCGGCAAGACGAACGAGGCCGTGGCCAAGCTCATGCGGCTGGCGCCCAAGACCGCGCGCGTTCTGCGCGAAGGGGAGGAGCTCGTGGTGCCGCTCGCCGAGGTTATGGTCGGTGAGATCGTCCGGGTGCGCCCCGGCGAGCAGATCGGCTGCGACGGCGAGGTCACGACCGGCAGCTCCACGCTCGATGAGTCCATGCTCACCGGCGAGAGCCTGCCCGTCGAGAAAATGGTCGGCTCACGGGTGTGGGGCGGAACGCTCAACAAGGGCGGAGCGCTCGAGATACGCGTGTCACGGCCGGGCGATGAGTCGGCGCTCGCGCGCATTGTCGAGGCTGTGCGTGAGAGCCAGTCCACCAAGCCCAAGATCCAGCGCTATGTCGACAAAATCGCGACCTGGTTCGTGCCGACGGTGATCGCGCTTGCGATCATGACGGCCGTCATCTGGCTGCGCTGGGGCCCCGAGCCGAGGTTTTTGCTCGCGATGACCTGCATGGTCTCGGTGCTCGCCTCGGCCTGCCCTTGCGCGCTCGGCCTGGCCACCCCGCTCGCGGTGGTCGCGGGCATCGGACGCGCGGCGGAGATGGGTGTGTTTTTGAGGAACGCGGAAATTTTGGAAGAGGTCGGCAAGCTCGACATCGTGCTCTTCGATAAGACCGGCACGCTCACCGAAGGAAGGCCGCGCGCAGCGGGTGCGATCACCGTGAGCGGGACGGAGAAGGAGATGCTCGCCTGGGCGTTGGCCTGCGAGGAACGCTCCGAGCATCCCTTCGCCGCGGCGATCGTGGCCCTCGCGAAGGAACGCAAGGTCAAGGCGCCGAAGGTGGACTCCTTTGAGGCTCTGCCCGGGCGCGGCGTGCTTGTGAGCTCCGGCGGACGGGCGGTGCGCGCGGGCAGCCTTCCCTGGCTTAAGGAAGAAGGCGTTTTAATCCCGGCCGACCAGGCGATGCGCTTCTCAGAATTCGGCTCCTTGCTCGGCGTTGCCGTGGGCACCCAGCTTCTCGGCGCGTTCCAAATGGAAGACGCCTTGCGCCCGTCGGCGCCGGCCGCCGTGGCCGCGCTCAAGGACATGGGCCTCGAGGTTTACCTGGTCTCGGGCGACCGCAACGCCGCGGCCTACCGCGCCGCCGAGCTGTGCGGCATCGGCACCGTTTTTGCGGAGATACGACCTGAGGAAAAGGCCGGCATCGTGCGGCGTTTCCAGTCCGAGGGCAAGAAGGTCGCGATGGTCGGGGAGGGCTTCAACGACGCGCCCGCGCTCTCCCACGCGGATGTCGGCGTAGCACTCGCCACGGGCACCGATGTCGCCATCGAGTCGGCCGACATGACCTTGCTCAACCCCGACCTGATGACGCTGGTGCGCGCCATCCAGCTCAGCCGCCGCATCCGCCGCGTGATTCGCGAGAACCTGGCCTGGGCTTTCATCTACAATCTACTTCTGATCCCCGTCGCCGCCGGCGCGCTCTATCCGCGGTGGGGGATATTGCTTCGCCCGGAGTTCGCGGGCGGGGCGATGGCGCTGAGCTCGATTTCCGTCGCGTTGAATTCGCTGAGACTGAGGAGAAAAGATGTCGAATAAGAAACCCCTGATTTACGGCTACAACCCCGACCTGTCGCTGTCCGGCGCCGACGCGCCTCTGCCGCCGATCGAGACCTGGCCCAACCAGTACAAGGGCTATGAGATCAAGATCGAGGTGCCCGAGTTCACCTCCGTCTGCCCGAAAACCAAGCTCCCCGATTTCGGGGCGATCACGGTGCGCTACTTGCCGAATAAGGAGTGCCTCGAGCTCAAGAGCTTCAAGTACTACATGCTCGGCTATCGCAACATGGGCATCTTCTACGAGAACGGCGTCAATCGCATTTGCGACGACATCGCCAAGGCCTGCAAGCCCGTCTGGCTCGAGGTCGTCGGCGAGTTCACGCCGCGCGGAGGGATGAAGTCCACGATCACCGCGCGCTGGCCGCGCAAAGCGTTCAGCCCGCGTTGACCCGACACATCCGGGCCGGCCTGCTCGCGCTTGGGGCCGTCCTGCTTTTGTTTCGCCTCGGGCAGCCTGCGCTGTGGCAGGACGAGGCCGAGACGGCGCTTCGGGCAATGTCCATCCAAAAGACGGGTCTTCCTCGCATGACCCTCGACGGCGTGTTGGTCACCGCCCAACCGTCGTTGGCGAAATCCGAAGGCAACGCGTCCGGCGTTTGGATCTGGAATACATGGCTGCCCGCCTATATTACTTCGTTGTCGTTCCGCCTTATCGGCCAATCCCCGCTCGCCGCCCGACTCCCCTTCGCGCTCAGCGCCTTATTGTCGTTGTGGCTTTTTCTCCGCCTGTTCCACGGTGACGCCGGCCCTCCGTGGGCCGCCGAATCCGGTCTTCTTTTGCTCGTGCTGTCGCCCGCCTTTTTGTTGTTCGCCCGCCAGTCCCGCTATTATGCGCTGACCGCGCTCGGCACCATTCTGGTTTTTCTCGCGTGGCGGCGAATCCTCTCCGGCGCGAAAGGCGGCCCCGCGGCTCTCGTCCTCTCGCTTTTATTCCTGCTTCATTCCTCGTTCGCCTTTTTCGCGATCGCCGCGTTGGCCCTCGCCGCTGATGCGGCGCTTCGCGGGCGCGAATGCCTCGGCCGCCGATATTGGGCCGCGGCGCTCTCGACCGCGGCGTTGTCTCTGCCGATGTTCTGGTATTTCCGCGTCTGGGAGCGGCCCGGCAATCACCTGTACGCTCCGGTCGAGGCCTTTGAATTTCTCAAGACCTTTTTGCTGTGGATCTCGCTGTTCGCGGTTCCGGCGCTGCTTCCGGCGGCCGCCTCCCTTAAACGGCGGCGCTATTGGCCGGTCGTCGCGGGCTTCGTGCTGTTGTGCGGGCTCGTCTGCGAGGGGGCGTTCTCCCGAATCGCCGCGGCGCTGGCGCTGGTAGGGATCCTCGTATGCGCCGTGCGTTCCCGTGACACGCAGAGGCTGTCCTGGCTGTGGCTCGCGGCGACGCTGGGCCTCCTGTCGCTGTCCGCGGCGGAGCCGTACGGGCGTTATCTCATGGGCGCCCTTCCGGTGCTGGCCTATCTGTCCGGCCGCTGGATCGCTGAGCTCGCGGGCGGCCGCACGGCGACTGCTCTGGGCTTGGCGGCCGCGCTCACGGTCGTTAACTGGGCCGGCTGGCTTCCGCTGAGGGCGGCGTCCGCGATCGGTGCTCCCGCCGCGCCCGTCGAGTCGGTGTCCGGCATGATGCGTCAGCGCCTGCGCGACGCGGGGCCGCGTTCCGATTTGGCGCGCTTTATTGGAGAGCTTGGCCGCGGACCGGAGGGCTATATCGAAGCCGCCGTGCGAGCGATCAAGACCGGGGGCGGGACGACCGTGTATTCCGACGCCGACAATCTGTCCTTGATGTTCGCCGCCGGCGTCACGCCGGTCTACAGGGATGAACTCTCGTCCCGGAAACCGGACTGGCTGCTCCTTTCCCCGTGGCTGCGTCTTGATCCTCAGGCCTCGATCGAACTGACCGCGCTCGCCACGAGCGGCGCCTACGAGGCGATTCCCGTTCCCGCGCCGCGCTTGCTGTGGCAGAACAATCCCGACCCTTTGTTCCGGGACTTCTCGCCCAGGACCGGGCCTTTGGCGCTCTTCCGCCGACATGCGCGCAAACTAGGACTTTAGGCCCATAGACCGGCGGGACTATTGGTCTTGCATTACTGAAGAGGGGGGGCTATACTCGAAATGTGAAACCCCTCACGGCAGTTCTCAGCGTACTCCTCGCGTCGACGGCCCATGCAGGCGATCCCGCTCCCGCCTCAACTCCCGCTGCGAAGCCCGCGAGCGAAGCCCTGATGTCGGCCGCCTGCGACACGAAAGGCGGGTTGCTCATGCGCGCTCCCGCCGGCCCGGAGGCCGCGCCTGAAAGCCTCTTTGGTCCCGCCGACACTGCCGACGAGGGCGCAGGCGCGGACGCTCCCGCCGCGACGGACTCGGCCGCGGAGGGGGGCAAGGCCGTCGGCGACAAGCCCGCGCCCAAGCCCAAGGTGCTTCATCTCAAGGCCCGCGGCAAAGACCCCAAGAAGGCGAAGAAGGAGTGCCGCGACAATTTTAAGGAGTACTACTCCCGCCACGGCGACCTCTCAGCCGCCGTCGCTCCTGATGTCGCGGGTGAGATGAAGCAGGCCGACCGTGAGCGCCTCCTAACCGTGCTGGCGCGTTCCTCGCCGCTGCTGCCGCTTAAGTCCATGAGCGCCAAGAGCATCTCAGAACAGAAGGCCGTGTCCCGGCGTCTCTTTGACGGGGCCTCGGCCATTGATCTCGAGGACCTGTCGGGAGTGTTGAAAAAGGCCGAAACCACGCTTGACCGCCGCGCCGCCGACGCGGCGAAGCAGGCGACCATGATCGGCAGCATCCACCTTCGCGACCAAGAACGCGCCCGTCAGCAGCTTGCCGGCCAGCCGCTGAGCCCGGATCTGCGCAGCGACCCCGAATTCCGCGCCGCCGCGCGCGCCTACACCCCGCCTCCATCGGTCGGGCCCCGTCGCGGCGTGCGTGAGGAGCCGCAGATGACCGGCCCCGAGCCGAGCGCCCTCAAAAACCTGAGCCTCGTGGATGTTCCGGCGCCCGCACCGGTCCCGACCAGCGGCAGCTCCCGCGGCAGCATCCTGGCCGACGTAAAGGCGGCGCTGTCGGGCCTTGGCGTCGCCGTCATGGGCCGGGACCAATGGCACGCTCGGTTCGGCGCCGATGCACCCCAGCACACGCCGATGAAAATGACGGTCCACCATTCGGCCGGCTCGCCTTCGCACACCGACGCGAACGTGCTCGGTCAAATCCAGGGTTGGGAGAACGACCACATCAAGCGCGGCTTCGGGCGCATGGGCTATCATTGGGTCATCAACAGCCTCGGCAGCGTCGTGGAAGGCACGGGCACCGA
>JAYTSX010000069.1:0-9094 GCA_043745445.1 Elusimicrobiota bacterium | reverse complement strand
GCCGCCGCGCTGTTCGCGCCGGTTCGCGCCGGCGCCACGCTCGCGCGGCCCGAACCCTCCGTGAATGATAACTTCGACGGCGCCCGCGTGCGCCCGGAGAAGGAGCCCGTGCGGGCGGGCGCGCTGACCGACAGCCGAACGCAGGAACAGATCGCGATTGCCGAGCAAGCCAAGGCCGACTCCCGCGTCAACCGGGAGGCCTCAGCGCCGGAGATCAAGGCAGGCCCCGCCGCGCTTGAACCCGCGCCCGCCGACACGACTAAGCGGGATCGCCTCATCGGCGGCGTCATGGGTGCCGTGTGCGGCCTGCTCGGCGGCGGACTTCTCGCTTACGGCCTGTCCCGCCTTACGGCTTAGCCGCCGGCTCGTCCTTCATTCCCCACGCCAGCATCACCGCCCCGATCGAGATGCACGAGTCCGCCACATTGAACACCGGCCAATGGTGGATGTGCAGAAAATCAACGACGAAGCCGAACGCCAGCCGGTCATAGAGGTTCCCCACCGCTCCGGCCGTGACGAGCAAAGCTCCCCATTGCAGCCAGGGATCGTTCTTGGGCCAGCGGCGGCGCATAACCTGCAGAGCGATCACAAGGCCCACCGACACGGCGGTTAACAGCTTGTTGGCGCCGCGCCCCAGGCCAAAAGCGGCACCCGTGTTCTCCACATAGGTGAGGTCAAAGAACGGGATGAGCGGGATCGTGCCCACGGCCTTAAGCGAACCGGCCGCCCACACCTTGGTCGCGCGGTCAAGCGCGAGCAGCGCGACTACAGCTGCCGCGCGCAGCGTCCGCATAGCTCCGGGAAAGAGGCGTTTACGCCGAGGTCGGTCTGCCAGCGCCAGCAGCGCGGGCACTTGGCGCCGTCCGCGTGGACGACGGAGATCTCGGAACCCGCACCCGTCTCGACCTGCGAGACGATGAACAGCTCCTCGAGATTGAGTCCTTTGAATTCAGCGGCATCACCGGGCAGGACGACCTTCGCATCGAGAGATTTCCCGATCAGCTTGGCGGTCCGGGCTTCTTCGATCTTCTTGTTGACGCGCTCGCGCAGTTCCCGGGCCTTGCCCCAGCGCGCGGCGAGGGCGCCGTCGGTCCAGCGCGCGTCGGGCGCCGGTAAGTCCCAAAGGAAGACACTCTCCGTCGGACGCGCGGGCCAGAAGCGCCAGGCTTCCTCGGCCGTAAAGGAAAGAATCGGCGAAAGCAGGGCGCACAGCCGCGCCAGCACCTCGGCCATCACGGTCTGCGCGACGAGGCGCTCGGGGGAGCCAATCTTGAAGGTGTAGAGACGATCCTTGATGCCGTCGAGATAGAACGAGGACAGATCGAACGCGCAGAAGTCCACGAGGCGGCGCGCGGCGTCCCGGTAGCGGTACGCGCGGTAATCCTCGAGAGTCTCCTTCTGGACGAGGGCGAGGCGGTGGAGAAGATAGCGCTCCATCTCGGGAAGCTTTTCGTACGGCACGGCCTTCGCGGAGTCGAAGCCGTCGAGGCTGCCGAGCAGATACTTGAAGGTGTTGCGCACGCGCCGATAGGAGTCCTCGGGGCCCTTGAGAAGGTTGTCGGAGATGCGCACATCGTCGTTATAATCGCACAGCGCGACCCACAGGCGCAGGAGGTCGGCGCCCCACTTTTCGATGACCGTCTGAGGGGCGACAACATTTCCCGTCGACTTGTGCATGGCGCGGCCTTTCTCATCGAGCACGAAGCCGTGGGTCAGCACCGCCTTGTACGGGGCCTTGCCGCGCAACGCCGTGGACATGACGAGCGAGCTCTGGAACCAGCCGCGATGCTGGTCGGAGCCTTCAAGATAAAGGTCGGCCACCGCGTCCTCACCCAGCACCGTTAGCCAGGAGACGCCGGAGTCGAGCCAGACATCGAGAATGTCGGACTCGCGGCGGAACCCGTCGGCAAGATCGGGATGCTTGGGTAGAAAGGGCCAGTCGGAGAGCTGAAGGACTTCGCCCCAACGCTCGAACCAGAAATCGGTGCCCTCGGCGGCCGCCCTTTTCTCGATCGCCTCGAGGACGGAGCCGTCGATGACGGCCTTGCCCGTCGAAACCGAGTACAGCACCGTAATGGGGGTGCCCCACACCCGCTGGCGGGACAGGCACCAGTCGGGACGGTTCGTGACCATCGCGGCGATGCGGTTGCGTCCCTCCGCGGGCACCCACTGCGTCTTATCGATTTCGGCAAGCAGGCGCTCGCGCAGGGCGTCGGACAGCTTCAAGAACCACTGCTCGGTGGTGCGGAAGATGACCGGATTCTTGCAGCGCCAGCAATGCGGGTAGGAATGCTGGATATCTTTCTTGACCAGAAGCATGCCCTGCTCGGCGAGCGCGGCGACGATCTCCGGATTTCCCTCTTTGAAAATGTGCTTGCCCTGCCAGCGCGGCGCCTTGTCGGTGAAGACGCCTGAGTGATCCACCGGATTAAGAACCTGAAGACCGTACCGGATGCCGGTATGGAAGTCGTCCTCGCCATGCCCCGGAGCCGTGTGGACGATGCCCGTTCCGTCCTCGGCGGTCACATAGTCGGCCAGCACCGCGCGGCCGGAGTTGTCCGTCGCGGACGGAGGGAAAGGGAGCTGATAAGATAGCCCTCCCGCTTCGGGGGCGTCCGCGAACGCGGCGCCCTCCCATGTCTTGATCTCCGAGACGCTCGTAGCCCCGATGATCGTCTTAACCGCCTCCAGGCGGTCGTGTCCGATCAGCAGCGAGCGCTTCGCGCCGTTGACTTCCGCGCTGACCAAGGTATATTTCAGTAACGGATTGAACGCGGCCGCCCGGTTGGCGGGCAAGGTCCACGGCGTCGTCGTCCAGACGACGAGCTCGGCCCCCTCGAGGAGCTGCTTATCGCCTTTTGAGAGCCCCGCGGCTTGATCCTTGCCGTTGACCATCATGTCCGACAAGAAAGGCAGGATGCGCAGCGCCACATAGACCGAGGGTGAGGTCTTGTCCTTGTACTCGACCTCGGCATCGGCGAGCGCGGTCTCACATGTTGGACACCACAGGACGGGCTTGAGGCCGCGGTAGACATGGCCTTTCTCAACGAGCAAACGGAAGGCGTGCAGGATCTTCGCCTCGTACTCGCGGGACATCGTCTTGTAAGGATTCTCCCAATCGCCGAACAGGCCCAGCCGCTTGAACTCCGCGCGCTGAAGGCCGATGAACCGCTCGGCGAAGGCGGCGGCATCCTTGCGGAACTTAGGGATGTCGGTGACCCCCCGCTTGCTCATCTTCATTTCTTTGAGAAGCGCCGTTTCGATCGGGAGCCCGTGGCAGTCCCAGCCGGGAACATAGGGCGCCGCCTGGCCCATCAGGGCGCGGGCCTTAACCGTCAAATCTTTCAACACCTTGTTGAGCGCGTGGCCGATGTGGATGTTGCCGTTGGCGTAAGGAGGCCCGTCGTGGAGAACGAACGAAGGCCGGCCCTTCTGCCGCTCCTGCATCTTCTGATAGAGCCCGAAGTCCTCCCAAACCTTCAGGAGTTCTGGCTCTCGCTTGGCGAGGTCTCCCTTCATCGGGAAATCGGTCTTAGGTAGGTTGATCGTCGCCGACCAATCGGTGCGCGCTTCAGGCATAATCCCATCCTACAAATTTTGATAGTATGCCCTCCATGGACACCTTTATCGCCGTCTGCCTTGGATTAATCGTGCTCGAGCTGGGCGTCATGATCGCCGTCATCGCGATCGTGATGTTGAAGGTCAAGGACGCCGCCGCCGCCGTCGAAGTGGCCGCGTACCGCGTGGATCAGGAAGTGCTGTCCGTCGGCGAGACTTTCCGCTCCGGCTGGGGCGGAACGCTGAGCACGATCATCTCCGCGGGCATGTCGCTCTTGCGCCGCTGACATGAGCGTGCTGAAGTCGCTCAAGCGCTGGTTCATCGACCCGCAGTTCTCGCGCAAGAAGCTCTTTCTACGCTCTCTCGACATTTTCAAAGACCTGCGCGACCGCGAACTCGGGCACCTCGTGCAGGCCCTCCACACGCGCAGCTACCGTGAGGGTGAGGTCGTTTTCCTCGAAGGCGACATCGGCCGCGCGCTCTTCATCCTCGAGACCGGCGAAGTCGAGCTCACCCACATCGGGACCAACGGCAAGCCTGTCGTTCTCTACCACCTCAAGCCCGGTGACTTCTTCGGCGAGATGGCCCTGCTCGAATCTTTGCCGCGCACGGCCACGGCGACGGCGACCGAAAAGGCCCATCTCCATCTGCTCTACAAGAGCAAGCTCGATTCGCTCCTGAACGGCGAGCCGCGCATCGGCGTGACCATCATGGGTCACCTCGCGCGCCTGCTGTCCGCCCGCCTGCGCCGTCTTGGCTCCGACTCCAAGCTCGCCTCCTCGAAGAATGACTGACGAACGCAAGTTTCCGTTCGTGCCCGTGTTCCTCGTGGGCAGCGCCACGCTGTACGCCTTCTATCAGGTTCACGAGGCGCTCACGCCCTTCTTGCTGGCCGCCGCCTTCGCCTATGTCTTAAATCCCGTCGTGACCTATTTTGAGGCGCGCGGCATGCGGCGCTTCCACCTGGTGCTCTGCGGCTATTTGGGCGCGGCGGCCCTCGCCGTGATAGCCTACGCGGGCCTGAAGACCGTGATCGTCTCAGAAACCGAGCTTTTGCAGACACGCGCCCCCGCCTACCTTCAGCAAATTCAGAAAGCGGTGTATTCCCAGCAGGCCTCCCTCACGAAGAGACTACCCCTTCCCCCGAAGATTGCCGAGCACGCGCTTGAGTCCGCCCTGGGCGGCACCCTGCATGTTCTGCAGGATCTTCCGTCGCACATCCTTTCCCTGCTCCCCTACCTCATGCACGCGCTGCTCGTGCCGTTCATCGGCTTTTTCTTTCTGCTCGACGGTCCTAGCGGAGTCGACGCTCTGATCCAGGCCTGCCCTAGCCGCCTGGTCGAGCAGGCGATCCACCTTCTCAGCGAGATCGACACCGCGCTCGGCAATTACCTGCGCGGTCTCATCATCGTGGCCGCGGTGATCTTCATCATCTCTTTCTTCGGCCTGCTCATCCTGGGCGTCGACAACGCGCTGATCATCGCGGCGATCTCCGCGGTCAGCTCGGTCGTGCCCTACTTCGGCCTCGTGATGGGCATCATCGTCGGCGGCGCGATGGCCTTCTACCAATTCGGCACACCGATGGCCGCGATCAAGGTCGCGCTCCTGTTCCTCGGCATCCGCGGCCTCGAGGAGACCTTGATCCAGCCCATCATCGCGCGCCACAGCTTGCACATGCATGCGATGACGAACCTTCTCGTCTTGATCCTCGGCGGAGAAATGTTCGGCTTCCTCGGCCTGGTGTTTGCCGTCCCCGCCGCGGGCATAATTAAGGCTTTCGTCTCGGTGACCTGGTCGTGGTACACGAGCGAACGCGGCTTCACCCTCGAAGCGGCCGAGGGCGCCGGCGTCCCCTACACCTAGGGCTGGACGAAAGGCGCGAGCAGCACGCGCAGATCGGCGGGCACGCGCGCCGGGCGCCACAGGTCGGTCACGATCGCATGGCGGGAGTGGACTCGCGCGACGACCTTACCCGCGAGCTCGACATCGACGACCTCGCACGAGAACGCGATGCTCGCCCGGCCCAGCTCCGAAATCCAGGTGCGGATGGTCAGCAGGTCGTCATAGCGGCTCGGCGCGAGATACTCGCAATGAGCCGACACGGCCGGTAGGAAAAGCTTGCGGCTTACCTCGAGGTCGCGGTAGCGGACGCCGAGCGAGCGCAGCAGCTCGGTGCGCCCCTGCTCGAGGTACTTCAGATAATTCGCGTAATAGATAATGCCGGCCTTGTCGGTGTCGGCGTAGGTCACCCGGACCTGGAACTCGTGGAACTTCGGTCGCTTGAGCGCGGCCGGCGGGTTGGCCTTAGCCTTCGGCTCGGACGCCGGCGGCGGGGTGCCCGTCGTATTGGGCAAGGTCACATTCGTGATCGCCTGGCGGTCCTCGCCCAACACCTGATTGACCACAGAGAGGATGCCGGAAAACCCGACAGGCTTGCGCAGGAAAAAGGTCTTGAGGCCCGGCTTGATCCGCCCTTTCAGCTCCTCGAGCGTCAGGCCCGTCGAAAAAATGACGGGGGTGGCGCTCGTCAACGGCGAAGAGCGCAAGCGGTCGTAGGTGGCCGCCCCGTCCGCGCCGGGCATGTAGAAATCGAGGATGATCAGGTCCGGCCGCAGCTCCTGCGCGAGCAGCAAACCCTGCGCGGAGTCGAAGGCAACGGCGACGCGGTAGCCGGCCGACTCGAGGCCGTCCTTGAGCGGAGCGACCAAGGTGACGTCGTCGTCAACGACGAGGATCGTGCGCGACAGATCGCCTCTTAGTTCTTCGTGCCGGTGAAAGTCGCCGCGACGCGGCGGTTCTTGGTGCGGCCTTCGACGGTGGCGTTGTCGGCGATCGGGCGTTCCGCGCCGTAGCCCGTCGCGGTCAGGCGCGCGCCGTCGGCGCCGAAGCGGTCGATGAGGGCCTGGCGCACTGCGTCAGCGCGGCGCTGGGACAGACTCTTGTTGGCCTGGGGCGAGCCGGCGTTGTCGGTGTGGCCTTCAATCTCGGCCTTGCTGTCCGGGTAGGTCTTGAGGAAGTCGGAGACCTTTTTAAGCTGGTCGTCGTACTCGGACTTGACGATGGACTTCGAGGTGTCGAACTTGACCTCAAGCGCGATCGTCACTTTCTCGGCGGCCTTGGGAGCCGGGGCCGCGACGGGCGCGGGCGCGGGAGCGGGCGCGCGCACGGCGACGGGCGCGGGGGCAGGAGCAGGCGCGGCGGCGGTCGGTGAACCGATGCCGAAAAAGCAACAGCCCGACAGGCTCAGAACAGCGGCGGCGAGAATAAATTTCATGGAAGTCTCCTTAGGAATCGGTCAGGCGGCTTGAGACTGGGTGCAGTGGCCGCAACGCTTGGCCTTGATGGGAATATTGAGCAGGCACTCGGGGCACTGCTTCTCCGTCGGCGCCGGGGGCGCGACGGGCTCGGCGCGCTTGAGCGAGTTGATCATCTTGATCGCGGCGAATACCGCCGCGGCGACGATGACGAAATCGACGATGTTGGTCAAGAACGAGCCGTAGTTCAAGGTGACCGCCTTCCCCGCGCCTTCGGCCTGCTTCAGCACGAGGACCTTATCATTGAAGTTCACCCCGCCCACGAGCAAGCCGATGGGAGGCATCACGATGTCGGCGAGGAAGGAGCTGACGATCTTGCCGAAGGCGGCGCCGATGACGACGCCGACCGCCATGTCGATCACATTGCCCTTGATCGCGAACTCTTTGAACTCCTTAAACATGCTCATGGGGGCCAGTCTATCAATTGTATAATGGCCAAGCAAACCACGCATGAAATTCCAGGAATTCCAGTCTCGCAGCCGCTTCGCCTCCGACGAGCTCGCCGCATTCGCCGCGGGCCGCCTGCTGACGGACGCCCCCGCGGGCCTGCCGTCGATCCCCGGCGCTCAGCTGCTTCCGTTCCACGAGATTCGGGAGCTGTCCTGGGACGCGGCCGCGGGCACGGGCCGCATCGTCGCCGTCCGGCGCAACCGCCTCGATGATTGGTTTTACGACTGCCACTTTCAGGGCGACCCCGTCATGCCCGGCTGTTGGGGCGTCGACGCCGTGTGGCAGGCGCTCAAGTTCTTCGCGGCGTGGCGCGGCCTCTCCGGGTGCGGCAAGACCCTCGGCATGGAGGGCGTCTCCTTCTTCGGCCAGATCCGCCCTTACGATCAGGAGGTCGTCTACGCGCTCGACATCGTCTCCATTGAGAAGGACGGCGACGAAACGCTCGTGACCGGCAAGGCGACCGTCTCCGTCGACGGCACACCGGTGTACACGATCGCCGCCGCGCAGGTCGCGACCGCGTTCTGGACGGACGAGAATCCCGCGGCGCCCGCCGCCGACGCCATCGTGGCCGACGAACCCGCCCGCCGCCTGCGCTGGGACGAGTTCACGGCCAAGACGCGCTTGTCGCGCGCCGAGGTCGTCGGCCTCTCGCGCGGGACCTTGATCGACGCGTCCGGCCTCGAGATCGGGCTACTGCCCACCGGGCCGATGCTCGAGATCGGCCGCGTCGAGCGCCTATCCTGGGACGAGGCGAGCGGCGAGGGCGAGCTCCGCGCCTCGCGCGAGAACGGCCCGCTCGAATGGTTCTACGCGATCACGCCGTCGGCCAAGCCCGCCGTGCTGTCCATCGACGCCGTCTGGCAGCTGTGCGGCCTTTTCCTCACCTGGCGAGGC
Source organism: Elusimicrobiota bacterium (assembly GCA_043745445.1). Lineage (GTDB taxonomy): Bacteria > Elusimicrobiota > Elusimicrobia > UBA1565 > UBA9628 > GWA2-66-18. Next base: position 877 of record JAYTSX010000069.1, on the reverse strand, counting down.
AGCCAGGGCATCGGCCGCGCGCTCGGCTTCGAGCGCGTCGAGGTGTTCGACGAAATCCGTCCTTCGGACCGAGATATCCGTTATGAAGCCAAGATCATCCGCTTCACCCGCGTCGCCGGCGGCGACGCCTTCGTGCGCGCCGACACCCGCGTCTACGCGGACGGCCGCCTGATCCTCTCCTGCTCCAACGCCAATGTCGGCTGCCACAAGAACATCCGCTACTCCGACTATCCGCTGCCGAGCGCGATGTCCACCGGCGGCAAGCTCAAGATCAAAGAGGCCTCCGGGACATGAGCGTGCTGACCCCCGAGCAGGTCTTGGCCCTCGTTCCGCAGCAGCGGCCGATGCGCTTCATCAACGAGATAGTCGAGATCGACGAGGAGCACATCGTCGGCAACTACACCTGGACGGCCGAGGATTGCGCCGGCTACTCCTCCGACGACACGCTCGTTCCCCCCTTCAAGATGATCGAGATGGCCGCGCAGATCGGCAGCGTGGCGTGGTGTATCTATCACATGACGCTCAAGATGACGCCCGAGGAGATCGCGCAGCTCGTCGGATTTTTCACGCAGGTCGAAAGCGTCGAGTTCTTCGAGACCGTGCACGCGGGCGACAAGGTCGCGTGCATGGCGAGCTTCGAACCCGAGGGCTACTTCCGCGAGGGTAAACTCGTCAGCTGCGTCGAGTTCCAGTTCGACGGCGGCCCGAAAGACGGCAAGACGATCATGACCGGCCTCGTCGCCGGCATGTGGGTCCCGAAGAACTCCCCGACCCTCGGTTAAGGCCGCTCTCAGCAAACATTATCCGCCCGTTAAAACGGCGTTATTCGTCGGGTGACTCGAGGCGATAGCCGACGGCCGGCTCGGTCTTCAGGTGG
>JAYTSX010000068.1:0-32661 GCA_043745445.1 Elusimicrobiota bacterium | reverse complement strand
GGTTCGAACTTAAGGTCCTCGGTTTTCAGGCCGAGATAAGCCATGGTCAGCCGAATCGCGTAGGACGGATACAGCTCGCCGCCGTATTTGACGACCGGGGCTTCCCGACGGAGCACGCCGTCGACTTCGGGGTATAGGTTGACATGGCCAAGCCCTGACGCAGCCTCGGAAAAGGCGAGGATCGGGTGCGCCATCTTGGCTTCTTCCTGTATAAAAGAAATCGCGCCGGACGCCTTAATCGCCGAGCTCGAGACCGAAGCCGGGGCGCTATCCGGCTTGCCGCCGATCGTGCCCGCCGTGAAGAACATCGGGAGCACCACGTTGCCCGCGCTCTGCAGCGAGGCCAGCAACTTCGAATCGGAATCGAGGGCCACGGCCGACGATGAGAACTCAAGCGCGAAGTCGACGCCCTTCTGATTTATTTTCTTGCCGCCAAGAAGCTCACGGTATTTTTCCTCGAGGCGCTTGACTTCGAGCAGGCCCTGGTTCTGCTCAGGCTCTGAGAAAAGGACATTAAGCCCGATGACCTTGGGTCCGGCGGCCTTGAGCTTGTCGATTGCGGCCGCCATACGGGTGCGCGGCCATGGCCAGCGCCCGGTTTCAGAGATAGACTGGTCGTCGATCGCGACGATCACGATTTCCGGCGGCGGATTTAGATTTTGACGGAGCTTGGCCCGGAGGTCGTAGGCCTTAAACTCGACGCTTTCTAAGAGAGGAAGCCGGTAACAGTAGCTCCCGACGACGAACAGGGTCAGGGCAAACCCCATGGCGGCATCAAGCAACCGGCCTTTGTTCTTCATCTAATATTCAATCCGCGCAGAGTATAAACGGGTCCCCGAAGCGTGTCAACCCCAGTTCAGTTCTTTTTTCCGCCCAGCAGTTTCCACCCCAGCGGCAACAAACCGGCGGAAAAGGCGGACTTCAGGAGGTCTCCGGGCAGGAAGGGCCACAGTCCCTGCATAAGCAAGGTTGAAGCCGGCACGAAGCGCGCCAGGCCGAGCAGTCCGAGGGCGAAAATCGGCAGGCTGCCCGCAAGCATCGCGAGGAACGCCCGAGCGGGCGTGCGGTCCCATCCGCGCTCAGCGAGAAGGCCGGTCACGAAGGCGCCGACTGGAAAACCGGCGAGGTAGCCGCCGGTAGGGCCGAACAGGTGAACGATGCCGGCGGCGCCGCCGGAGAAGAACGGCAGGCCGGCCGAGCCTTCGAGTAGATACAGAACGACGGCAACGGCACCGCGGCGGGAACCCAAGAGGGCGCCCGTATATAAAACACCCAACGTCCCGCCGCTGAGGGGCACGGGGGTAAACGGCAACGGAATATTGATTTGTGCGCAGACCGCGATGAAAAGGCTGGCCACAACAACGGCGGTCGTGTCGTGCACCAATCCCGACGACGGGCAGATCGCTTCAGCGAGCGTCGGAAACGGCGCGGTCGTGGCTTTCATTTATTGATGACCTCTTTTGGTATCTGCACGAGAGGCAGACGAACGACAAACTGGGCGCCGCCGCTCTTGGCGGGCTGGACCCAGATTTCTCCCTTATGCAGTTTGACGATCTTGGCGCAGATGGCGAGGCCGAGGCCGAATCCGGACTTCGGCAAGTCTGATTCGAGCTGGCGGAATTTTTCGAACACGGCGGCGCGCTGGGCTTCGGGAATACCAGGCCCGGTGTCGCTGATCACGAATTCGATCCGATCGGGCCCCGCGGCACAGGCTTCGATAAGCACGAGGCCGCCGCGCGGGGTGAACTTGATCGCGTTCGCGACGAGATTATGAATCAAGCGCTCCACAAGGCGTTCATCGGCCTCAAAAGATGCCGGCGACCCCTCGGCCAGACGCGTCTCAAGACGGACGCCCTTTTCATCAGCCATGGGCTGAAATAAACGCACGGTCCGGCGCAGGACCCCGGAGGGCTGCACCGCCGCGGGCATGAGCTTCAGCTGGCCGCTTTCAATGCGGGCCGCGTCGAGTGCGTCCTTGACCAGGGCAGTCAGGCGTTCGCAGGACTGGTCGATGGCCTCGAGCCAATTCTTCTGGCGGTCGTCCGGCTCGATCGACTTCTTCAGGAGACGAAGATATCCCTGCACCGCGAATAACGGCGCGCGCAAATCATGAGCTGCGGCCTGAAAAAATTCTTCCTTCATCGCCTCGATGCGCTTCTCGGAGGTCTGGTCGCGCAGCATCATCAGCACGCCGAAGTCACCCGTCACCGGATCGGTGAACATCGTCACCGTCGTGCGATAGCTGGTGGGCGGGCCGCCCACGGGGTTGGGCAGTTCCATGATGCCGCCGGAGGTGTGGGCCTTCAGCACGTCCTGCACGCGCATGCGCCAGCGCGACGGATCGCGCGGCTGGAGCAGGCCCTTGCCGCCCGACATGACGTCTTCGCGCGAGGCGGAAAACAACGGCAGGGCGGACGCATTCAAGAACATGACCTCGCCGCGTAAATTGGTGATGACGAGGGCGTCGGGAATCCGCTCAACGAGAGTCTCCAACCGCGCACGCTCCCGCGCCAGCCCCGCGTTGGCCTCATCCAGAGCGCGGCGCATGTCGTCCTGGGCCCGTGAGAATTGCCCGGCCAAACGGCGCCAGCCGGTCAGACGAGTCTCATCGAGCGGCGTGGACAGGTCGCCCCGCGTCCAGCGTTCAAGCCCGCGCTCAAGCTCGCGCAGCGGGGCGACGAACCAGCGCCAGGCGAGATAGGCCGATAGAAGCGACGCGGCGAACGCGAGCGCCGCGAGGAGTAAGGCCGCGACCGCAATCGGTTGGCCGGCATGAGTGCCAATCCACCAGCCCGCCAGCCCGGTCGGGATGGCTCCGGCGGCGAACATAACCCACGACGCTCGTCCAAATAGATCCACGCGCGGTCATCCTAACAAATCATGGACATAACTCAATACGGCTGTTATGCTATTGAGGAATGAGAGCCCTCGCCTTGCTGGTTGCCGCCGCGCTGACGAACCCCGCCTTCGCGGCCCTACCGACCGCGCGTGAATTCACCGAGCTCCCCCCCGGCCGCTACGCCGTCGCCTTGACCGGTCTTGTCACCACCGTTTGCGGCCGCTCGATCGCGGCGGAGTGGGCCAAACTTCCGGAGGTCGAATCCGCTTCCGTGGATTTCGACAAGTCCGTCGGCTTCATCACCGTCCGGCTCGACCGCACGCTGAAGGTCGCGTCCCTGCGCAAGACTTTACGCCGCGCGGAAAGGCTCGCCAATCTCGGCGCACGCTACGAGCTGCACGACATCTCCTACCGTCTCGGGAAGTAGCGCCTGATTTGACGATGGCCGTCGGATGTGAGAGAATGGCGCATGGAGCCGACCGATCCCGTCAAGCTGGCCGTTTACCTTGAGCGTCTGCTCGGGGGCCTCGACCAGACCGCCGAAAGCCTGAAGTTCGAGATCCCGTACTATAAGGCCGACGACATCCAGGGACATTACGCGAAGAAGTTCCTCGCCTCCGTTCAGGAGCAGGCCGCGCAAACGCGCGCGCGCCTCGAGGCGCTCCGACTCACCTTGCCCGCGGCCAAAGGCCCCGAAGGACAATAAAAACGCCTCAACTCAGGAGCTCCCCATGATCGCAACCGGTTCCAAGGTCAAGATCCATTACACGCTCAAGGTCAACGGCGAGATCATCGACACCTCGACCGGCCGCGATCCTCTCGAGTACCAGCACGGACAGGGCATGCTCGTCCCCGGGGTCGAGGCCGGCCTCACCGGCGCCAAGCCCGGCGATAAAAAGAAGCTTGAGATCGCTCCCAAGGAAGGCTACGGCGAGACCGACCCGGAGCTGATCCTCACCGCGCCGCGCGAGGCCTTCGCGCAGATGCCCGATCTCAAGGTCGGCGCCACCGTGCGCGCCTCCGGCCCTGACGGCGAGTTCCGCGCCCTCGTCCTTGAAATCGCCGAGACCGTCGTGAAGCTCGACCTCAACCATCCGCTCGCCGGAAAGACGCTCGACTTCGACATCGAGGTCGTCGCCGTGGGGCCGCCGCCCTCTAAGATTATCCGCCCGTGAGCGACGAGAACGCGCTCAGCGTCGTCTTCCGCACCTCGCAGTATGCCGAAGCCATGATGCTGTGCTCCATGCTCGGTGACGCGCGCATTCCCGCTGAAATGCTCGGCGCAAACACGAGCGGCATGGTCATCGGCGGCGGCGGCGAAATCCTGGCGATCCGCATCGTCGTGCCCGCTTCCTTCGAGGCGGAAGCGGTGGCTCTCATCGAGGCGCACATGAAAGCCATCGGTTTCGAGCCGCACGCGGACGCGCCCGAGGCGAGCGAAGGCGCGGACGCCCTATTGCCTTGCCCGAACTGCGAAAAGGTCGGGCTCACTTTGCACGCTCAGTGCCCCGGCTGCGGCTTCGACATCCACGCCGCACCCGTCGAACCGCCCGCGCTCGTAAAGGACCAGGCGACCGGCGCGCGCTCCTTCTGCCCCGAATGCCGGGAGCCGCTCACCTTCGCGTCGGGGAAATGCGCCACCTGCCACGAGGATCTCGAGCCCCTCGAAAGCGGCGACCGGCTCTGCCCGAGCCTGGCGCATGTTCTCTACCGTGACACGGTCGGCGGCTTCGTGTGCAAGGCCTGCGAACGCGTCTGGATCGACCTCGCCTCCTGAACACCCTATGACAAACACGAAAAACGCGGATCGGCAGTGGTTCATCGCCGGACGCTGGCAGGAGTTCGAGGGAGAATCCCGCGCCAACCTTCTGCGCGTGACGGCCATCGCGCTATTCTATGGGATCGAGCTGATCAATCGCGCCCAGGTCCCGCAGGTCTTTCACACCGCGGTGACCGCCTTGGCCGCGGCCTGGCTGATGACCGCCTGGGCCGTCTTCCTCTGTCTGCAGCGCCGCGTCTTCCCAGGCGCCATGAAGTTTCTTTCGACCGGCGTCGACCTGCTGCTCTTCACCTGTCTGATGCTGCTGGCCGACGGCCCGCGCAGCCCGCTGCTCGTCGGGTACTTCTTCATCCTGACTTTGGCCGCTCTGCGCTTCAGCGTTCCACTCTTGCGCTTCACGACCGCGGGCGCGCTGATCAGCTATCTCGCCGTGGCCGGACAGGCGGCTTGGATGCGCAAGCCGCTGATGGCCTCGACCAACTCCCTTCTCATCACGCTCGTCGCCTTGATCTTATGCGGGATGACCCTCGGCCAGATTTTGCGCCGCGTCCGGGATTTCGCCGAAGACTATGCCCGCCGGCTGACGGAGGGTCAATGACCCCACCCGAACTCGACCGTTGCCCGAGCTGCCAGGCGCCGCACGGCCCCAGCGAGGCGTTCTGCTGGATGTGCCATCATAAATTCTGGGATGCATCGGCGGTCCAGCCGAAATCGGAGCCGCAACAGCAGCCGGCCCCGGCCGACGCGCCTCCCCTCTCCGCTCTCGCTCCCAATTGGACCCAGCCGGTCCTCGTCGTAGCATTCATCCTGATTTTGACCGGCCTCACCACGGGCCGGGGCGCGGGCACGGCCCTGCTCTGGCTCGGCCTGATCCCGGCCTTCTTCGTCACGGCCCTGGCCGGCTTCAGGGCCCCAAAAACTCAGCCCACTTCGACTTTGGGTAAGATCGAAAGGATCGTGACGAAGGCCGCCAGCATCTTGGCCATCATTATTCTCGTGATCGTCGCGATCATCATCGCCTTAGTGGCCGCCTGCTTCGCCATTTACGCAGCACTGCATTGATCCCTCACCACCTTCCGTGGAGCTACCCGCTCATCATGGTGGCTTCGCTCGCGACCGGCGCATTCCTGGGCCGGCGGAGTCAGTCCGCCCTGAACCTGACGCGGCTCGAAAAAGCAGGTCTGGCCGTGGGCGCATTCTGCGGCGCCATGCTCGGCGCGAAGTTCGTCTTCCTGCTCCTCGATCCGCGCGCGTCCCGGGACTTCTCCGCGCTCTTCGATGGAGGCAAGACCATCCTCGGCGGCCTGCTCGGCGGATATTTCGGCGTGGAGCTGGCCAAGTGGACGCTCGAGCTTAAAATTAAGACGGGCGACAGCTATGTCGTCCCCGTCGCGGCGTCCATCGCGATTGGACGCCTGGCCTGCTTCGTCGGTGGCTGCTGCTTCGGCACCCCCACCTTCTTGCCTTGGGCCGTGGATTTCGGCGACGGCGTCCCGCGTCATCCGACTCAGCTCTATGAGGCCGTCTTTCACGGGATCATGGCGCTGCTTTTCTCCCGGCTTCGCCGCGAGCGCCGCTATCCTCGCCAATTGATGAAGCTGTACATCCTCACTTACCTTCTCTACCGCTTCGCCACGGAGTTCATCCGCCCGGAGCCGCGCCTGTTCCAAGGATTGACCGGCTACCAACTGCTGGCCCTGATCATGATCCCGCTATTCGCCTTCCTCTGGAAACGCGATCAGGAGGCATATGGCTGAACGCATCCGGCCCTACCTGTTCTACGATACGGCGATCTCAATCTGCTCGACCTGCCTGCGCAAAGTCGAGGGCAAAATCATCTTCGAAAATGAAAAAGTATTCCTGACCAAACGCTGCCCCGAGCACGGCGCGCAGAAGGTCCTCATCGCCGATGACGTGGCGTACTATCGCCGCTGCCGCGAGGTCTTCATCAAGCCCCCCGAGATGCCCGTGCGCTACAACACGCCCGTCAAATGGGGCTGCCCGTACGACTGCGGGCTGTGCACCGACCACGAGCAACACTCCTGCCTCACCGTTCTCGAAGTCGCCGACCACTGCAATCTCAGCTGCCCCATCTGCTATGCCGGCAGCGGACCTTCTCGCCCCGAGTTCCGATCGCTCAAACAGATCGAAAGCATGCTCGACGCCGTTGTGCGAAATGAAGGCACGCCCGACATCGTCCAGCTTTCCGGCGGCGAGCCGACTCTGCATCCCGATTTCTTCGCCATCCTCGATCTCGCGAAGGCCCGCCCCATCAAGCACGTAATGCTCAACACGAACGGGCTCAAACTCGCCGCCGACGAAGCGTTTGTCAAACGCCTTGCTTCCTATCAACCCGGCTTTGAGGTCTATTTGCAATTCGACTCCTTCAAGCCCGAAGCGCTGACGGCGCTGCGTGGCGTCGACCTGCGCAAAACGCGGGAAAGGGCCCTGGAGCACCTTAACAAGCACGATGTCTCGACGACGCTCGTAGTCACCTTGAAAAAAGGCCTCAACGACGATGAGATCGGCCCAATCATCGACTTCGCGCTTAAACAGCCCTGCGTGCGCGGCGTGACCTTCCAGCCCGTGCAGGAAGCAGGGCGCCTCGAGGGTTACGATCCGGCCCGCGACCGGCTGACCTTGACCGAGGTCCGCCGCGGCATTCTCGAGCAGACCTCCGTCTTCAAGCCCGAAGATGTGATTCCCGTCCCCTGCCATCCCGACGCGCTCGCGATGGCGTACGCGCTAAAGCTTAACGGCAAGGTGACGCCGCTCACGGGCCTCATCGACCCGAAGATTCTCATCGAGGGCGGCCGCAACACCATCGTCTACGAGAAAGACGAGACCGTTCGCAACCAACTGTTCAAGCTGCTGGCGACCAACCACTCGCCCCAGTCGGCGGCGCGCTCCCTCAAGGATCTGCTCTGCTGCCTACCGGCCGCGCTGGTACCCGACGGCATCGGCTACCGCAACCTGTTCCGGGTCATCATCATGCAGTTCATCGACGCGCAGTCCTTCGATGTGCGCTCCGTCAAGAAGACCTGCGTGCACATCGTCCATCCCGACGGGCGCCTGATCCCGTTCGACACCTACAACCTGTTCTACCGGGATAATCTGGAGCGCGACGTTTTGGGACCGTTGCGCGCGCGCGCCGAAGCCGCGTCGCTTTAAAAGTGGTGGGCCGTGCAGGGATCGAACCTGCGACAGCTGTCGTGTAAGGACAGTGCTCTACCGCTGAGCTAACGGCCCGTGCTAGACGAAAATAGCAGTTTGACAGGACCCCGCCTAGCCGAATGTCGGCTCACAAAGCGGGCTTCTTAGGATCATCCGCCGTGACATCCGGGAAATCGACGCTGTCGTTGAAGGACTCGCCCGCGGCCAGGGCTCCATGCCGCGATGCCGAAGAATAACTTCCAAATTATTCTTTCCATGAACAGAGTGTGCGCCGCAAAATTGAACGCGTCAAGCCTGTCTTTGATTTTGTAAAAATCATTAATGGCCAAACTCAAGAAGCTGCCAGCCCCCGATTTCTTGGTTTTTCAAATCCAACCGGTCCTGGGCTTGCCGTTGCTCGGCATGATCGCGCTTCTTTGGGGCGCAGCCGTTTTGACGGTGTATCGCACCCACCACCTTCCCTTCCTGACGCCTTCCTATTGGCTGAACTGCGTCCCGCCGCTTTGGCAAATGAGCGCGGCCGCCGGCCAACGGCATCTGAGCCACCTGGCTTTCTTGGGCCTCTTTGCGGCGCTGAGCCTCCTCCTTGGACGCGGCCTCCTGCGCCGGGCTTTGAAAGTCGAAGGCTTGAATGCCTTCGAAACGCTCTCATTCGCTTTCGGCCTCGGTCTGGGCACGCTCGCGCTGGCGACCTTCGCACTCGGTGCGGCCCAGGCGCTCAAACCGGCGGCCGTTTTCACCATGACGGCCGGTTTCGCCGGCCTCACCCTTTGGCTGAACCGCGGACTTCCCGATGCGGCGCCTTCGGAACGGACCTCCGTTTTACGAGATCCCGCCTGCGTCGCCCTTTACATCCTCACGCTCCTGATTATTGCGTTTGAAGGCTTCCACGCCCTCGCGCCGGAAGTCTCGTTCGACGCTCTGGTCTATCATCTCGCTCTTCCGAGCCTCTACCGTTTGAACGGCGGCCTGGTCGCCACGCCGACCGTCGTCTATTCCGGATTTCCGATGCTGATGGAGTGGGCTTACGCCTTGATGCTCTTTTTCTCTGACGAGATATCGGCCAAGCTCATTCACTGGGCCTGCGGCGTGGGCATCGCGGCCGCTTTCCTTGGAATTGGAACACGCATGAGGCGGCCGCTCGTCGGCTGGATCGCCTGCGTTGTTTTCCTAGGCATGTCCATCCCCGTCTACAACATCGCCAAAACAGCCGTCGACATGGGCGCGGCCTATTTCGTGATTTTGGCCCTAACGAGCCTGGCTCTGCACCTGTCTCGCCGGGGGACGGCTCCATTCGCAACTGATGCGCTCACTCTGTCCGCGGTATTTTGCGGAATGGCCCTCGGAGTCAAATACACGAACTGGCCCCTGCTGCCGGTGATCGTGGTCGTCCTTGCGTCGCTCGGGGAGCCGAGACGCCATCTGATCCGCTATGCCCTCATCGCCCTGGCCTTGCTCGCGCCCTGGATCGTCAAGAACCTCGTTCTCTACCACAACCCGGTTTTCCCCTTCCTTCAGGAAATATTTTCTCCGAACGCGCCCTATCCCTCATCGTGGCGGCACCTCCGATCCGACGCGTGGGGCCGCGACTGGACGCTGCTCTTATCCGACGGCCCGGCCTTGTTCAAGGCCTTGCTGCATCCTTGGTTCATTTCGGTCGAGGGCATAACCGAGTTCGACAGCGTCGGCCCGATTTTCCTTATCGGCCTGTCGGGCTTGCTTTGGGTGCGCCCGGCGTCCGCGGAAAGCCGGCTGTGGATGTGGACCATCTTCGGCCTGTGGATGTTCTGGTGGACGACCTCGGCCATGCCCCGATTTTTTCTCCCTGGACTTTGCCTTCTCAGCATCTTCATCGGTATCGTCGTCGAGCGCGCCCCCCGCTGGGCGCTGTTCGGGTTGCTGGCGTTGCTGGCGGGGCTCACGCTGGACAGCGCCGCAGATTTCTCCGTCGCCTCTTCACAGACCGGAAGCATGGAGTACCTGATCAACGGAGCGACGAAGGAAGAGTATCTTCGCCACACCCACAGGGTTTATCCGGCGTCCTATTTCAATGCCGCGCAATGGATTGACCGAAACACGCCGGCAACCGCGCGCGTTCTTCTTCTCAATGGAGGACGGGGCTATTACCTTAATCGGCCGTTCTTGACCTCGAGCCTGCTTGATGAAGACCTTCTCGCGCACTGGCTCAAGCGAAGCCGCAACGCCGAAGATTTGCTGGGCGAATTTCGTCAAAGCGGCGCGACGCATATGCTGGTCAACATGGCCTGGCTTTGGAGAGGCGACCCGGATCCGGGGCTAAAACCTGAGCAGCACCAGATACTCGAAGATTTTTTCAACAAGTACGCCCGGCTCCGTTATCGGGACCTTGAGAGAAATTCCGCGGATTGGCGCTGGGTCTTGGTCTACGAAATCGGCCCCGCTGAGGCAAAGCCCACACCGGCGATCAGCCCGCTGTTAAAATGGTATCGAACCGGCGGAATTTCCGGCATGGGAAGCCAGGGTCAGCTCACGATCGATTAGAGCCCGGGCTTGTCGGTGGGAGCGATCTCCTTGAGGCTTTTGATCAGCTTGCGCAACGCCGAGTCGTCTTTGGCGGCGGTGAAGATATAAGTCACCTTCGCGCCCTCAAGGATGACCTGGACCAACGAGATGCCTCCCGAGATGGTCAATTTTGCGGCCGGGAAGGGAGCCTCGAACTTCGAGACCACGCACTTCTCCCCGTTGCGTTTGAGCGCCTCCGGAATGATGGTCGCAAGTTCCTTGAGCCCGGCCCGGAAATTCCCCTGGGGAGTGCGCGCCATGATTGGAGCCACTTCCACCCGCATGATCCCGTGCTTTGCATAGTCCTTCTCACGCATCTGACTTTCGGGCGTCCCCTTTGGATAGATCAGGACCTTCTCCATGGTTTTTTCCGCGTCCTCAAAGCTCGGCATCGCCGTATGGCTGGCCGGATATTCGAGAACGTAGCCATAGTTGCCCATGAACAGGTTGACGGCCTCGCTTTTTTTCCGAGCCTTGTCTTCTTTAGCACCCGCCGCGCTGATGAGTCCCATCATAAGGCACAGCCCCAGGCCCGACCGTTTCATCGACATGGAATACCTCTTCATCGCGCCTTCAGCGCGTCTAATTTTTTGACCAACTCCGGATCCGCGAGAAGCTTCGCGGCAAATAGGCCGTGCTCGCGGGTATAGGCCGCGGCCTTGGAGACGCTCAAGGCGGATTTGACGACAATGGGGACCGCCTCGGACTTCTCGAAGCCCAGGACCACGGAGAGCATGGCCCAGGTGATCACGCCGGCCTTTCCCGCGCCGAGAAAAATCCCGGCGATCCGGTCGGGCTTATTGCGCTGGTCGCCAGGAATGATCGCGTTAAGTATCCCGCGCGAAAGCAACATCGCTCCGAGGAAAAGGATGGGCATTGAGACGGCGCTCATGGCGATGCCGGTCAGCGACGGTGGCCAGCCCATGCGTTCGGCGAGAACCGGCGCGAGCGCAACGGCCAAGGGCTTGGCGCAGAAATAGGCGGCTACGATGCCGATCCAATGGGACAACTGTTGAATCGCGCCCGTGTAATAGCCGATCGCGGCGAAGAGCACCAGCGCCGCCAAAATCCATAGGTCGAGCGTCATCATCTGCTATTTCAGGAAGCCCCGGACAAAGAAGACGAAGCCGGCCGCCCCGAAGGCCATCGACACAAGCCAAAATCGCCTCTTTCGCGTCAAGGCGGCAATCGCGGCGATCCCGATCGCAACCTGGAATAAGGTCACGGCGGCCGCGAAGGTTTCATGCGTCCGCAGATGACGGCGCGACGAGACCTCAAGATCTTTCGCTTCGACCGAGATCTTCGCTTGCTCGTCCTCATACTTCCCGAGCTTTTCCTCATCCTGGGGAGCGACCGCCTGCTTTAAGGCGCGATGGAAGTCGATCCTGGAACCGAGCACTGCGGCCTTGATCCCCTTCGCCTGGTAGTACGACCACGAGTCCGACGCTTTCATTTGTTCGATCATCGCCTCGTTAGAATGATGCCCTGACATCAACGCCGAGACGGCGGCAAGCACCGCCAGCAGCGCCGAGGTCAGCGCGACCCCCATGATCCAGCTTTGTGCGGTGCTGTGGGCGTGATGATTGATTTCTTCCTGCAGGGGTTCGGTCGGTATCTCGGCTTCTTCCATGCGCTTATTTTAACCAATGCGGCGAGGCTTGCCGCAGTGTTCACAGGAAAACCCGTGGTCGCTCAGCTCGACAATTCGGGCGCGCGCCTTCTCAAGCTCGCCGGTGAGCCGGCGGCGCTCGGTCAAGTTCGCCCGGAGCCTGGCGATGCTGGCCGCGTTGGCGACGAAGATGCCGAAGATGACCCCGGTATTCCAAATGGAGAGCGTGGCGGAGAGGCCGCCTGTTCGGGTCAGCGCGTCCGCAAACTGGTAGGTCACGGTGCACAGAAGCGCCATGACCACGCCCCAACGGGCATTGACATGCCAACTTGCGATAAAAATCGGCAAAAGATAGAAGACCGTTAAATGCAGATCCGCCGCGGTAAGGATGTCCACGAGGAACACGGCCAGTAACGCGAAGCCCGCCAGAAGCAACAGGCTCCAGCGCGGCCGTCCGTTCAGCCGCGAATCAATCCGATTTAAAAGACCGGAAGCAGTCATCACCAGCCTATTGTAGCGCAGACCTCCGGGAAATCAAGCGGGCGAAAATTCGCGGGCGTATTTGCTATACTCGATGAGTCGCGGGGCCGTGGTGTAGCTGGCCTAACACGCTGCCCTGTCAAGGCAGAGATCGCGGGTTCAAATCCCGTCGGCCCCGCCAGCTTTTCTCACCGAAGACAAACCGCCGGTTCGGATTGGCCGTCCTCGATCGGGGGCGGCCATTTTCTTTTTCCCAGGAGATTTATGAGTTTCGACGCGTTTAATCTGCACCCCATCCTCAACGCCGCGCTTAAGTCGCACGGCTACACCACCCCTACTCCGATTCAAAAGCAATCCATCCCGAAGGTCATGGAAGGCCGCGATGTCCTCGGCCTGGCCCAAACGGGCACCGGGAAAACCGCCGCGTTCGCGTTGCCGATTCTTCACCGCCTGAACGCGGGCCCGCGCGGCCTCGTCCGCGCACTCATCGTCGCCCCCACCCGCGAACTTGCCGAACAGATTAAAGAATCCTTCGACGACCTCGGACGCGGCACCGGCCTGCGCGCCGCCACGGTGTACGGCGGCGTCAGCATGCAGGGACAGATCCAGGCCCTGCACGGCCGCTGTGAGATCGTCGTCGCCTGCCCCGGACGCCTGCTCGATCACATGGAGCATGGGCACTTCAAATCGTCCGGCGTCGAAGTCCTCGTGCTCGATGAGGCCGACCAGATGTTCGACATGGGATTTCTGCCCTCGGTTCGAAAAATTTTGGCGAAACTTCCTAAGAGCCGCCAGACGCTCCTCTTCTCCGCGACGATGCCCGACGCACTGCGCGGCCTGGCGCACGAGTGCCTCAACAATCCGATCACCGTCCAGGTGGACCACAATGTGGCGCTCACGACCGTCACGCACGCGCTGTACCCCGTGGTCGAGCACCTTAAGACGCCGCTCCTGCTGGCTTTGCTCGCGAAGATTGACAGCGAGTCCGTGCTCGTTTTTACGCGCACGAAGCATCGCGCCAAGCGCATCGCCGACAAGGTGAAGGAAGCCGGCCACTCCTCAACTTCCTTGCAGGGCAATCTGTCCCAAAATCGCCGTAAAGCGGCGCTCGATTCCTTCCGCGAGGGCAAGGTGCATGTCCTCGTCGCCACCGACATCGCCGCGCGCGGCATCGATGTCTCCCAGATCTCCCATGTCATCAACTACGACATTACCGACACGCCCGAGGCCTATGTCCACCGCATCGGCCGCACCGGGCGCGCCGCGAAAACCGGCGACGCATATACGCTCGTGACCTCAGCCGACGACGGGATGATCCGCACGATCGAGCGCAAGCTCGGCAAAGCCATCGAGAGGCACACGCTTGAGGGCTTTGACTACCGCGGAGCGCCCACCTCGACGCACGGCCAGCATCACACCGGGCCTCGGGCTCCTCAGTCAATCGCCGCGCACAACGCGCGCGCGGCCGCTCATCCGCCCAAGCCCGGCGCGCCCGGGAAATCAGGCCGCCCGTTCTGGCGTAAGCGCCGCCGCTCCCGCTAAGCGCCTGCTATAATGGGCGCATGAAGCGCCCGGTTCTCATCTTCGACGGCGAATGCGGCTTTTGCCGCCTCTGGGTCGATCGCGCGCGTCTCGCGACCAAGGATCGGGTCGACTACGCCCCGTATCAGACCGCCGCCGCCAAGCATCCCGAGGTCCCCCGCGAAAATTTTGCCGAGGCGGTCCACCTATTTGAGCCCGGGCGCACGAGCCGCGGCGCCGAGGCCGTCCTGCGCACGCTTGCCTACGCTGACGGCCTGTCCTTACTCCCGCGATTTTATGTCGCCCCCACCGAAGCCATCTATCGCTTCATCGCCGCGCGCCGCCCCTTCTTCTCACAGCTGACGCGTTTTTTCTGGGGCGAATCGGCCATGCCCGCGCCGATCGGTTTCACCGTCCGCCTCGTCTTGGGCGGAATCGGCCTCTGTTACCTGGTCGCTTTCGTGTCACTCGGCGCCCAAATCCGCGGACTCATCGGCACGGACGGTATCATGCCCGCCGCCGCGATGCTCGCCTCCGCCAAGGCCCAGCTCGGCGCCTCCCGCTTCTGGATGTTCCCAAGCGTCGCGTGGCTGTCGGCCTCCGATACCGCGCTGTCGGCGTACTGTTGGATCGGAGGCGTTGCATCCCTCGGACTCATCTTCGGCTTCGCCGCCGGGCCCAGCGCATTCATTTGCTGGATGCTTTACCTCTCTTTGTCCGCCGTCGGTTCCGATTTCATGAGCTTTCAATGGGATGTACTTCTATTGGAGGCCGGCCTCATCGCCTGCTTCCTCGCTCCCTGGCGCCGAAAACCCGCCGCGCCGTCGCGCGGCGCTTTATGGTTAATGCGTCTGCTTCTTTTAAAGCTGATGCTCCAGTCCGGCCTTGTCAAACTGCTCTCGGGCGACGCCGTTTGGCGCGATCTCTCGGCCTTAACTTATCACTACTGGACGCAGCCATTACCGACGCCCTTGGCTTGGTGGTGCGCCCGTCTGCCGTTATGGGCCCACAAGGTCACCTGTCTTTTTCTTTTCGTGATCGAGCTCGCCGCTCCAATCTTCATCCTTTTTCCCCGGCGCGTCCGCGCCGCGGGCGCCGCCGCGATAACGGCGCTCATGTTAATCATTGCCCTCACCGGCAACTACGGATTTTTCAACGCTCTAACCGTAATTCTGTGTCTGTCATGTTTAGATGATCGTTTCTTCAAGCAAAACGCTTCAGCCCCCGCCAAGACAACCGCGCCGAAGGCGCGAACCTGGAGCATCGGCGTCATCGCCGCGTTGTCCCTCACCATCGGCTTCTTCGAGACCCTCTCGATTTTCGGAACCGTCCCGCCGGCCCCAATCCGCGCCCTCGTCGCCGCCGTCTCCCCGCTGCGCTCATTTAACCGTTACGGGCTCTTCGCCGTTATGACGCGCTCTCGCGACGAGATCGCCATCGAGATTTCCGCCGACGGGAGCGAGTGGGTGGAATGGCCGTTCCTTTATAAGCCCGGAGACCCGCGCCGCGCTCCCCCCATCGTTGCCCCCCACATGCCCCGCCTCGATTGGCAGTGCTGGTTCGCCGCGCTCGGCGAACCAACGGACAGCCCCTGGTTCGGCAACCTAATGTTCCGGCTTCTCGAGGGCTCGCCGCCGGTGGTGGGCCTGCTCGGACCCAGCCCCCTCGGCGGTTCCAAGCCTCTGTACGCGCGCGCCCTGCGCTATGAGACGGTCTTCGCAACGCCCGCGATGCGACGCGCGGACGGCTCCTGGTGGACGCGCACGCGCAAAGGCCTGTTCTTTCCCGTCGTGTCGCTGAAGCGCTAGCGGGACGCCGCCGGGCTCGTTTCCAGCCGAAATCGAGTACAGGCGCCTGATCGCGGCGAACATCCCATGGTTGTAGCTCAAAAATCCCGGTCGGTCCTAATTGCGCAGTGCCGTCGTATTTCCGACAATACGGTGATGATCATCTTTCTCGCGTTGCTCCTCGCCGCGCCGGTGCATCCCGCCGACGGCCCGCCACCCGCATTGACCTTCGTCTCCGGCGATAAGGAAGTCCTGAGGGTCACCGCCGCCGACATGGCGAAGCGCCCCGCCGTCCGTACGATCGAGGTCGAGGACGCGTTTTACAAGACGCGCAAACGCTATAAGGCCGTGCCGCTCAAGGATCTCCTGACGGCCGCCTACGGCGGCTCGTGGGGCGAGAACACGCTCGGCGAAGTTTTCTTCGACGCCCTCGATGGCTATCGCTCGCACGCACGGGTGTCCGTGCTGATGAATGACGGCGGAATGATCGCCTTCGCTGACGCCGACGCGCCCGCCTGGGAGGCGATGCCCAGCGGCGTCGTTCCCGGACCTTTTTATCTCGTATGGACGGGCCCCGAACAGAGCGCCACGAAAGGGTTCCCCTGGCCGTGGCAAATCACTGGCGTGAAGATGACCATCCTCGAGGACGAATATCCGAAGGCGCTCCCCAAAGGCGCCGATGCCGATTCCGCCCCGGTACGCGGCTGGACGATCTTTAAACGCTCCTGCATTTCCTGCCATTCCATGAGCGGCGCGGGAGGAACGGTCGGCCCCGACCTTAACGAGCCGCGCGGCATCACCCGTTACCAAAGAAAATCGTTCCTCAAGTCCTTCATTAAGAAAGCCTCTTCCTTCCGCCGCACCAAGATGCCCGATTTCGACGAACTCGACTCGGCTGAGCTTAATGATCTCCTCGCCTACTTCAACCACATGTCCAACCTCGCCGGCACGAAATAGCTTTGCTAATATTCAGATCATGAGCGTCGGGAAAAACGAGCCGAGGCGGGACGGGCCCGCCAAGCTGACAGGCCAGGCGCTTTACCTCGATGATGTCGCCATTCCCGGCTGCTGGCACGGAGTGACGGTTCGCTCCTCGGTGCCGCACGGCAAGATCAAGGCGATCACCTACGACCCGGCCTTCGCGTGGGATGAATGCGTCATCGTCACGGCGAAGGACATCCCCGGGAAAAATATTGTCGCGCTGATCGAGCCCGATCAGCCTCTGCTCGCCGACGGCATCGTGCGCCATCGCGAGGAGGCAGTTGTCCTTATCGCACACGCGGACCGCGCGACGGCGTACGAGGCGGCCAAGCGTGTCAAGATCGAGTATGAGCCCCTGCCTCCCGTTTTCGACATGGAAAAGGCGGACAAGACCTTCAAGTCCTACCTGATCTCCCACGGTGATATCGACGCGGGCTTCGCCGCCTCCGATGTTATCGTGACGGGCGAATACACCACGCCTTCTCAGGAGCAGGCCTACATCGAGAACAATGCGATCGCGGCCTACGAAGAAAACGGCGTGCTGATCGTGACCGGCTCACTCCAGTGCCCCTACTACGTGCTCAAGGCGATGAAGCAGATCTTCAACCGCGACGAGAGCAAGATCAGGGTCATTCAAACCGTCACCGGCGGCGGCTTTGGGGGCAAGGAGGAATATCCCTCCATGCTCGCCGGCCACGCCGCCCTGCTGGCCCTCAAGGCCGGTCGCCCGGTCAAAATCGTCTACGACCGCCACGAAGACATGGCCGCCACGACCAAGCGCCATCCCGCCATCGTGCGCCACCGCACCGGCCTGACCAAGGACGGCAAGCTCCTCGCGCAGGATATCGACATCATCATGGACGGCGGAGCGTACGCGACGCTCTCGGCGGTCGTGCTCTCCCGCGGGACCTTGCATGCGGCCGGCGTTTACGAATGCCCGAATGTGCGCGTGAATTCAAAAGTAGTAATGACTCACACGCCTCCCAACGGCGCTTTTCGCGGCTTCGGCGCGCCGCAGACTTTGTTTGCCGTGGAGCTTCACTGGGAAAAGATCGCCGATGTTTTGAAGATCGATTCGTTAACGCTGCGGCAGCGAAACATCTTCAAGCTCGGCTCCACCACCGCCACCGGCCAGATTCTCCATGAATCGGTGGGCGCGGATGAGTGCCTCCAAAAAACGGTCAAGGCCTCAAAGTATTTCTCCAAACGCACCGAATACGATCGCTGGAACAAAAATAAGAAGAACGCGACCTGGAAAGGCATCGGCTTAGCCGTTTGTCATCACGGCGCCGGCTTCACCGGCTCCGGCGAGGTCTATCTAGCATCCCGCGCGGGCATCGCGCTGACGAAGACCGGCGAACTGATCGTGCTGGCCGCCTCGACCGAGATCGGTCAGGGAACGAACACGATGTTCGCCCAGGTCGCCTCTGACGCGCTCGGCGTCCCCGCGTCTTGGTTCTCCGTCGAGACCCCCGACACGCACAAAGTCCCCGACTCGGGACCCACCGTCGCGTCTCGCACCTGCATGGTCGTCGGCGGGCTCGTCAGCCGAGCGACGCGCGAGCTGAAGCAGGCGTTCGAGGCTGAATACGGGCGCGTGCCGAAGACGCCCGCCGATCTCAAGAAAGCCGCCGCCTCGCTCTGCAAGGGCGCGCCCGTTCGCCGCTTCGAGGTGCAGTACGAAAAGCCCTCGGATGTGACCTGGGACGACGCGACATACCGCGGCGACGCGTACGGGGTCTACTCCTACGCGGCGATTGTCGTGGACCTGGAGATCGACAAGCTCACCTATGAAGTCAAGGTCAACAAGGTCACCACGGCGCAGGACATCGGCAAGGCGATCAACCCGATCCTCGCCGAGGGCCAGATCATCGGCGGCTCAACCCAAGGCCTCGGCTGGGCGCTTCTCGAAGAGCCCATTTTCAAAGACGGCGTCATGATTAATTCCCAGCTGACGAACTATGTGATCCCGACGAGCCTCGACACGCCTCCATTCGAGGTGATCCTCGTTGAAAAACCGTATTCCCGCGGGCCGTTCGGTGCCAAGGGCGTCGGCGAGCTGCCGATGGATATCCCCGGCCCCGCCGTCGCGGCCGCGATTAAGCACGCGACGGGACGGATGATTACGACTTTGCCGCAGACGCCGGAACGCATCAGCAGGGCATTGCAATGAAGCTCACCGTCAACGGCAAGAAAAAATCGTTCGCGGGCGCACCGTTTAAGCGCCTGATCGACGCTCTGCGCGAGGACTTCGCCCTCACCGGCACCAAAGAAGGCTGCGGCGAAGGCGAGTGCGGCGCCTGCACCGTGCTCCTCGATGGTCAACCCGTCAATTCCTGCCTCATCCCCGTCTGCCAGGCCGAGGGACGCACAGTGGAGACGGTCGAGTCCATGGGGACGCCGGAGAAGCTCTCAAAGCTTCAGGCCGGCTTCCTGGCCTGCGCCGGCGCGCAATGCGGCATCTGCACACCAGGCATGCTCATGACCGCGCACGCGCACTTAAAGGGCGGCGGGAAATGCGACGACAAGTCGGTGCGAACCGCGCTGTCGGGCAACCTGTGCCGCTGCACGGGCTACCAGGACATCGTGAAGTCGGTCATCAAGGCGGCTAAGAAATGAGGGGCGACGCGAAGTCGATGACGGTGCTGTCGCCGCGCACGGCGGCTGAGGCCGTGAACTCCTACGCGAAGGTCCCGATGGCGATCCCGTTCGCGGGCGGCACCGACCTCATGGTGGGCTGGAACCTGGGGCAGCTGAACGGGCGCGCGGTGCTCGATCTCTCGCGCGTGGCCGAGTGGAAGACGATACGCGTCGTCGAGGACGGCGTCGATCTCGGCAGCCTCGTCACGCACGCCGAGATTCAGAAGCATCCGGTCCTGCGCAAGCGCTTCCCCCTTCTCATCGCGGCGTGCGCGACCGTGGGCGCGGCGCAGATCCAGAATCGGGGCACGATCGGCGGAAACATCGCGAACGCGTCCCCTGCTGGGGACACCTTTCCGGCGCTTGCGGTGTATGAGGCGACGGTGCGCGTGGTCGGGCCGAACGGGCGCAGGGCCGTACCGATGAGCGATATTTTCGCGGGAGTGAAGAAGACGACACTTCAGCCCGGAGAGCTGATCGAGGCGGTGTTCCTCCCGTTCTTGGACAAAACGCCGACGCGCGGCGTTTTCAGGAAGGTTGGGACGCGCGCCGCGCAGGCGATCTCGAAAACGATGTTTGCGGGGCTGATTTGGACGGCAAAGAATGGAGAACTCACGGAGGCACGGCTTGCGTTTGGGAGCCTCGCTCCTACGGTCCGTCGCTTATATGCGGCAGAAGGCTTCTTGCGGGGGCGGCGGCTAAACGACGTCTCGATCTCCGCCGCTGCGGACCTATTAACCTCGGATGTGTCGCCGATTGATGATATTCGCTCGACCCGCGAATACCGACTGACGGTTTCGCGGAATTTACTGGTCGCTTTCTTAAAGGGAGAAGTGAAATGAAGCCTCAAGCGACGCTCGACCCAAAGGCTCTCAAGGCTGCGTTTTCGGCGCTCACCAAACAGAATGACCTTCATTTGAAGCGCTATCCAGGTGACGCGTTCGGGCGCCAACCCGTACACACCGTTTACGGTGGAGCCCACCTTTTTAAATCCGATTCCGCGAAGAAGCTCGGGGAGTTGTCCCTGCGCGCGCTGTCCCGCTACGCCCCCGATGCGATCACCTTCTCCCGCGCCGTCGGCATGGACGAGGTCCTAGCTCTCAAGGTTTATGATCGTGTCGTCGAAAAATTAAAGCGCGAGGCCGTCGAAGATTTCCGCATCGACTTCGAAGACGGCTACGGCAACCGCCCCGACGCCGAGGAAGACGGACACGCCGTCTCGGCCGCGGAAGAGGTCGCCAAAGGCCTCGAAGAAGGCACCTTACCCCCCTTCATTGGCATCCGCATCAAGACCTTCTCCAACGAATTGGCCGTACGCTCGGCCCGCACGATGGATATTTTCCTGACGACCTTGATCCGCGCCACCAAGGGCCAGCTTCCTGATCCTTTCTACGTGACCTTGCCGAAGGTCGTGCATCCCGGGCAGGCCGCCGCCCTCCACAAACTTCTGAATGCCTTCGAGAAAAAGAAGAAGCTCAAGGCCAACACGATCAAGGTTGAGCTCATGGTCGAAACGCCGCAGTCGGTCATCGGCTTCGACGGCACGGCCCCTCTGCGCGCGATGGTGGACGCGCTCCCGGGCCGTTGCGTGAGCGCGCACTTCGGCACCTACGACTATACCGCCTCATGCAACATCACCGCGGCGCATCAGCGCATGGATCATCAGTCTTGCGACTTCGCCAAGCACGTCATGCAGATCACCCTCGCGGGCACCGGCATCAATATGTCCGATGGCGCCACGAACGTGATGCCGGTAGGCCCGCACCGGCCTGCCGCCGGCGAGTATCTTTCTGCCGAGCAGGACCGGGAGAACGTTGAGGCGGTGCGCCGCGCGTGGAAGCTGCACTACGACCACGCGACGCATTCGCTCGTCAACGGATTTTATCAAGGCTGGGATCTTCATCCCGCGCAGTTGCCGACACGCTACGGCGCCGTCTACGCCTTCTTCCTCGGCGGCCTGGCGCCCGCGACCGCGCGGCTGAAGAACTTCATCGAAAAGGCCGCTCAGGCGACCCTCGTCGGTGATGTGTTCGACGACGCCGCGACCGGACAGGGCCTTTTGAATTACTTCCTGCGCGCGCGCAACTGCGGCGCGATTACCGAAGCCGAGGCCTCCGCGACCGGCCTCACTCCGGCCGAGTTCGCCTCGCGCTCGTTCCTCAAAATCCTTGAGGGCCGGCGCGGCAAGTAACGGCGCGAATGCCGATCCGAACCGCCACCCCCGCCGATTTCGAGGCGGTTTACCGGATGGGCTTCGATACCTGGGCCGAAGGACGAAGCCTCGACGCCTATCTCGCCGCTTGCCGCGCGGCGCCGAAATACGCGGGCGGGGTCTGGTGGGTCGACGAGGACGCCGGCGGCCGCCTGACAAGTTCCTTGCTCGCGCATGAAATTCCTCTTCCAAGCGGCGCGCCGGCCATCGGCCTCGGCTCCATTGCCACGCCGCCGGAGCTTCGCGCACGCGGCCACGGCTCGCGCCTGATCGCCGAAGTCATCCGGCGCCGGGAAGCGAAGGGCGCCGAAGTCTTTTTTCTGTTTTCCGATATCGCGCCAGCGTTCTACGAGCGCTTCGGCTTCGTCGTCCTGGGGCCCTGCCCCAAGAAACCCGCCTCAATCCTGATGGCGCGGGCCGACCCGAAGCGGCTCGCCGGTCTTTTGGCGGACCCTCGGTTCAAATCGCCGGACTATTTCTAAGGCGTCGGCGAGGCCGCAGCCGGCTTCGCGCCAGCCTCGGGATCTTCGCGCGCGATCTGCACGGAGATCGTCGCAATCCCCACCGTGGCTTTCATCGACTCAAGATTTGCGCGCAAGCGCTTGAGCTTCGACTCGAGCATCGCGCGTGACACCGGCATCATCTTGAGCGGCTCGGCGGACCGCTTCAGCTCCTTCTCGATCCATTCGATGCGGTCGTCGATCTCCTTCTTTTGCGGATTCGCGAACGGAGCCTGAACATTGTAATTGATCAGGCGCCCCATCCCGATGAGCTTGCGCGCAATTGGGGAAGACTTCGCCTCAGGCAGTTGATAACTCATGTTGTATGCCGGGCGCATGCGCGCTATGCCCAACGCCTCTCCGCCCATCTGATACATCGACGCGGTCTGGTCGGAGAAGCTCGTAAGCTTGGCACCGGACGCCTTGAAGATCGCCTCGACATCGAGCCGCGCCTTCGCGGGATCCGCGACGGCTAAATTCACGCTGTAGGTCGTGGCTGAACGGCCGCCGTAGATCATGACTTCGCGATCCCAATACCCCTCGGGGAAATCCGCCTCGAGCGGAGTCGTCGCGGCCAGCACCGGAACGGCGACGAGCAACGCGGCCAATGCCTGAATCATGAAGCCTCCGTGCGCAATCCGCAGTATAAGGCACGAATACGGCCGAGTCCAGGGGCACCGGACCTTGCGTCGGAAGGGCCCGCCTGTTAACCTGGGGCATGCGTCTGTTGTGCCTCATGTTAGCCGCCACCTCCGCGTCCGCTGCGGGCATGGATATCGACGCCCCCGGCTTCTGGACCAAGGGTTACGCGATTTCGCAAAGCTACTGCGAGCTCAGTCTGACTTTGGCTTCTCCCCGCGCGGAGAAGCTCGTCAAAGCTTCGGCTCCATGCGAATTCAAGGCCCGAGTCGGAGGTATTCAATCTGAATGCCGTCTCCCAAATGAAGAGGCGAAGCGTATAGCCGCAGAACTCCGTCGCATCGGAACGCTGACGGCCTACTCTCAAGCCTGCGATGCCGCCCCGGAATTCCCCGAGCTGTACTACAAGCGTGACAATCTTAAACGCGAATGGGCGGAACTCGGGATTAACGACGCTGAAGGCATCTCCGGGCTCATGGCCACGCAACTCTCTACGCTTGATTGGCTCATCTCGACGCACGAGGCCGCGCGCGTGGCCGAATTGACCATCGTTATCTCCACCACCGGACCCAGCGCTCCGCACCGCGGCTCAGCCAACAGTCACCCAGCGCGTGTCGTCACTAAGATCGCGAACAAGGCCAGACCTTGGTTCAATCCCGATGACACCATACCGCCGGAAATCGCGTGGGAACGCCGCTCACGCGCCGTCTGTGAACAAATCGAGAAGGTGGGCATCGCATATGAAAATGTCGCCGGTCCGGAGGATGCAGCACGCCTCGCAGCTCTGCACCGTCTCGGCCCCGCCTACAGCGACCCGTCGTGCAGTCTCGTCCACGACGCCGTGATCGGAGCTGTGATATTCAGCGTTCTCCCTGAAGCACATATCCGCAAAATCATAATGGAACTACCCGGCTTTCAATCTTGGATCGTCAGTTCATTCGACGGCGATGGAATCCTGCCGGACGACATCCGTTACGACAGGCTGTCGGCCGAACTCCTCGCGCACAAGGAAGCGCTATCTCGCGCGCCGCATGTCAGGGGACTCGTCGCGGCGGAGATCGAGCGCCTCCGCGAGAACGCGCAACGCGTGCGCGCGTTACGCAAAGGACGTCTGCTCGTGTTCCAATTCCGCTAGCTAAGGCTTGGGTTCGGCGGGCTTTGCCTGTAGATTGACGGACACCGAGCTTCGGGATACTCCCGCAACGCAGCCTTCGCGGCTCTGCTTCAAAGAGGTCAGCCGGGATTTCAAGAAATAGGCGGCGGAGGGCAGCTTCTCCAGAGCGCTTCCGTTGGCGAGCTCCGCCTCGAGGACGGCGATACGCTCCTCAATCAGTTTGAGATTGTCTCCGTTGTTTTGCCGGCTCAGTGAATAATTAAGAAGTTCACCCATGTCCATCAGCTTCTTCGCCAACTTATCGGCGGATTTTAAGGGAACCGAATAGCTCATCTGGCGGCCGCGTTGCTGATTTCCGTTGTAGTAGTTATTATTCGTGCCCATTTGGCTCGGCGCGCCGGCGGCCGTCATGATCGTGTCGATTTTGGCGGCCATCGTATCGACATCGCCGACCCGCAAAGTGACATTGTAATTTTCGGCGCTCGAAGAACAGCCGAACCCCCGGTTCCAGTACGACTCCGGATTATCCTTCATCACCGTTTTCGCCACCACCTGAGCCTGCGAAGCGTGGGCGAGGCTGAACAGGAACGCCGTCAAAAGAAATCGCATGAAATCCCCCTAAAGTCCGGCACGACCGAGTATAGCCCCGGCTCCAAGATAACGCAACTCGCCTCCAGGTCTCCCGGGGCATGCCTTGATAGGACCATTGCCGCGCCCCGAGAGGCCCTTCGCTCCTGCCGTCGAAACCCTCCTGGCGCTATGATATGACCATGACGAGAACCCTCTTTCCTGCCGTCCTGGCCTGCATCCTCGCGGCCGGGAGCGCATCGGCGCAATCCGCCGTGTCCGTGCGAACCGGTCAAGCCTCCGGCACCGTCGTCCCGGTCCTGCCTTTTTCCGCGGGGCCCGGCGGCGCGTGCCTCGTCGCCCCGCTGTCCGGCCTCGGCCTGACGCCCACGCTCGCCGCCCCCGCGCCCGCGGTGACGCCGCTCGTCTTCGCCGCCCAGCCCGTCGCTCTCGGCGTCTCCGTCCAGCCCGCCGCGGCGATCGCTGCAGCGCCGACCGCCGTGAAAACCATCGCCGTCGCGCCCGCATCCGCGGCCGCTCCGGTCGCTCGCGGTCATGAGGCGTCGCCCGTTTTGTCCGTCCTCTCCGCCGCCGCCGTCGGAGAGCAGAAGGCTCCCGCGAACGAGGCCAAGCTCGACGCGATGTTCGACGGCTCCACCACGCGCGCCGGCGACGCCACGACGATCTCCGCTCCCGCTTCCAAGCCCTCCCGTTCGTTCCTCGGTCGCGCCGCCCTTGCGGCCGGCTTGTTCATCGCGCATCCCAGCATCGCGCTCGCCGCACAGGTCCCGGCCGTCGTCGAGCCGGTCACCCTGTCGTTCATCGGCTCCTACGCCCCGCTCGCCACCGCGATCGCCGCGGTGCTCGGCGCGTTGTTCGGACTCTGGTCGACGCGGAGCAAAGACGGCTCGCCTCCCAACATCGGACACGTCTTCGCCTCGTCGCTCAGCCACGGCGCGATCGCGGGCGCCGCCGCATTTACTCTCATCGACCTGACCAAGGTCGCCTTCCTCGGCACGACGGCCGCCGCACTCACGCCGTTGACCGCCGCCGTCGCGACGGCGGCACTCGCGCAGGCCGCCTTCGCCGCAAAGTTCATGGATCCCGCGACCACGCCCGCAGACCGCATCATGGGCGCGTTCCCCGCCGTCGCGATGGCCTTCGGCCTTAGCGTTAGCGCCGCGGCCTTCCTGCCCGCCGCGACCATGCTGACCCTCGGCACCGCGGCCCTGATGATTACGGGCGCGGCGACCGCGCTGTTTACCGCCTTGTTCCGCTTGGAAAAGTCCCCCGCCGGCGGGCCCGCCGCGATGGGACGCGGCTTCGTCCTGCAGGCGCTGATGACGGGCCTGGCGGTCGCGCTCGGGCCCTCGCCCTACGCGTTGATTTTCTTCGTGCTCGGCGCCTGGGGCTTCGGCTCCGTCATGATCGCGACCGCGAAGGAAGTGTGGGCGGCCGTGCCGCAGTCCTTTAAGGACCGCTTCAAAACGAAGCCCTAACTGCCGCGGTAGGTCGAGTAGCCCCAGGGCGAGAGCAGCAGCGGCACATGGTGATGCCGCGCGTCCCGAACGATGAAGACGATTGAGATCGTGGGGTAGAAAGCGATCTGGCGCGTGCGTTTGAAGTAGGCCGAGACGCCGAAGGTCAGGCGATAGGTTCCCTTCTTGAGCTTCGCGTTGCCTTTGACCAACGCCTTGCAGCGGCCATCGATGTCCGTCGTGCCGCGCCCCACGGTGTGCCATCCTCCGCCGCCGCCCTTCTCGAGGATGATCGTCACGCCTGACGCGGGCCGGCCGATCGAGGTGTCGAGGATGTGGGTGGTGATCGTGCTCATGAGAGTAGTTTCTCCAGGCGGATCTTGGTGATTTTATTCTGCTCGCCCGCGGCGAGGCGCAGCTCGGCACCGGCGTTATTTAACAGACGAGATTTCAGCAAATCGAGCATCTCCGCGGCGGATTTTCCAGTCGCGCAGACGATGAAGATGTGGCCGAACTTTTTCTCATACTGGGCGTTGCCCGCGGCGAGCGCGTCGAGGACGGCCTCGCTCGCGGCCGCGGCGCCGGATTGCTCGCCGGACGCCCAGGCTTTCGTCGCCGCGAACTTCTCGCGCAAAGCGTCCTTGCCGCCGATGCGCGGATGATGAGCGAACGCCTCATGCCAATCCGCTTCGCCGGTTTTCGCCCACGCCGCGTCGGACGCGGCGAGCAGGGCGGCATTATCCTTGAACGGCCGGGCCGAGAGAACGGCGCCAGCCCAGCTCGCGCAGCCGCAGCAGCGCAGCAGCTCGTCACGCGCGCCTTCGAGGGGAAGGGCGTTGAACACGTCCAGGGTCACGGCTTACAGTCCTTCGCCGCAGCGACCGCCTCGGGGCGGGTCGAGAGAAACATCATGGCGATCACCAGTGCCTTCAAGATCGCACTCCCATCAGACGCAGACGCGACACGCCTCCGTCCGGATAGATATTGAGCCTCACATGGGTGATCGGGGCGTGCGTCACGATCTCCTTCTGGAAAAAATGGCGCTTGTTCGCGAACAGCTTCGTCTGGGACAGCACCGGCAACCACGGAGTGAACTCATCGGCAAGCTCCGCGCCCGTAGCGCCGGGCTTATACACGCCCTCGATCATGCATGAATCGGGGTAGTTGCCCTTGAAGAAGTTGGTGTCCACCTCGATCTTGCGGATCAGCCCCGGCGCGCCGAGTTTAAGGATCGCCCAGTCAAAGCCCGGGCCGCGACGGCGCTTGGTTTCCCAGCCATCACCCATATTTTTTGATCGGCCGGACATGATCAGGTTCTGAGGATGGGAGTAATGAACATCGCTCGCGAGCAGCGGAAGTCCGCCGTTTTCCACTGCGACGAGATCCACCATCGCTTTTTTAGGGATTTTGGTCCAGTTCGGGGCGACCTCGCCGTACACGCGCAGGCGCGCGACGCCGCCATCGGGATAAATATTGAGGCGAACGCAATCGTAGGGTTTGTCCGTCTTGACCGGCAAAAGATTATCACCGTTGCCCTTCAACTCGGTCTTCGGCAAGATCTCAACCCACGGCCCCTTGCCGTCTCGAGCGTCGAGACTCGCGTGCGAAGGGAAATTGCCAGTGAAGAACGAGGTGTCAATATTCACGCCCCTGATGAGGCCGCGAAGACCGAGCTTAACGATGCACCAATCGTAGCCGGGGGTGCGCCGCCGGCGCGATTCCCAGCCATCCATCCATTTCCCCTTGGTCGTGTACTTGTCGGCAAGCCACACCGCCTTCGCGGGCTTCAGCAGATTTTCCTTCGGCGCGAAGAATTCATCGTTGGTCTCGACGGCCTTGCCGCCGACGCGCGCGGATGCCAAATCGATCAGGCTGGTGAAGTCCATGTCTCGCTCCTTTTGAGAAGAGGCCGTCCCCGGCGTCCGGCCGGAAATTCCCCTTTTTCGAAAATTGGCGTGCCGCGCTGATAGTGCGCGAGGACGGCACCTTGCAGGCGCAGTCCTGCGTAGGCGGTGACCTTGTGCCGGTGCAGCACATCGCCTTGCTGGATCTCGAACAACGCCGCGTCGTCGAAGATCACGAAATCGGCGTCGCGCCCGCTCTCAAGACGCCCTTTTTTGTTCAAGCCCGTGAAATCGGAGGTCTTCTCCGCCGTCCAGCGCACGACATCTTCGAGCTGAAACCCCCGGCGCTTGGCGCCGGACCAGACGGCGGGCAAGGTGAACTGGAGACCGGCGATGCCGCCCCAGGCGGCCATGAAGTCGCCCGCCTCGAACTTCTTAAGCTCGGGGGCGCAGGGCGAATGGTCGGACACGACAAAATCAATCACGCCTCGGCCGAGCGCCCGCCACAGCAGCTCGCGATTTTCCTCGGAGCGGATGGGAGGCGCGCACTTAAACTGAGTGGCACCGTCGGGAATGCCGTCCGCGGCGAAGGTAAGATAATGGGGGCAGGTCTCGACAGTGAACGGCAGGCCCTCCGCCTTAGCCTTCTCGATGTCGGGCAAGGCTTCCGCCGAAGAAAGATGCACGATGTGCGTGCGGCACCGTGTCTTGCGGCACAGCTCGATCATCAGGCGGATCGCGCGCACTTCCATCGAAGCGGGCCGCGACGCGAGAAACGACGCGAAGCGTCGGGGGTCGTCTCCGGGCTCGGACGCGGGGTCCAACTCAGCGTGAACGATCAGCGGCAAACCGAGGCTCGCGATAAGCGGCATCGCCGCTTCAAGTTCCTCGCGCGTGACGTTGGGAAATTCGTCCAGGCCGCTATGAGTTAAAAAGGCTTTAAAGCCGACGACACCGTCGTCGGCTAAGTTCCGAAGCTCGTTGAGATTTCCCGGCACGATGCCGCCCCAGAACGCGGAGTCAACGGTCAATTTACCCTTTACCGCATCGAGCTTCGCCTTGAGCGCTCGCCGCGTTGTCGTAACCGGCGAGCAGTTCAAAGGCATGTCGACTATCGTCCCCACTCCGCCGGCGGCGGCCGCACGCGTGGCCGTCAGGTACCCTTCCCAGGCCGTTCGCCCAGGCTCGTTCACATGCACGTGGCAGTCCACCAAAGAAGGGATCACCGCAAGGTCACCCACGTCGTTGACGTTCGATAATCCGTTCGGCATTTCGTCAATATTCACTATCGCCGCGATCTTCCCCCCTTCGACCAGCAAGGCGCCTTCCCGCGGCCCTTCCGGCGTATAAATCCGAGTGCTCCGCACCGCGAACTCGATCATTTCGGCGCCTCGTTGAGGTTCGCGAATATCACATCGGTGTTCACCGCAACCTCGTCCACGCTCCGTCCCCGCAGAAAGGCGTCAAGACGGTCGGTCACCGGATTGAGACGCGAGACCTCGTCCAGAGTCTCCGCATTCAGGAGCACGGGATGCCCCCGCCGTCCCTCATAAACCGGAACCGCATCCCCCGCCGCAGCCGCAAGCGCCCGCCACACCCGAAGATCGAAAGCGGGCATGTCGACATGGATGACGAAGGATCGCGCCCGCGGCGTCGCCTTGAGCAAGCCCTGGAGCGACGCCAACGGCGTACCCAGTGGATCGGCCGCGACCCAGTTCACGCGCGGCGATAGGACCCGGCACCTTTCAAGCCACTCGCCCTGAATCGCGATGTCGATGTTCTCCGGCTCAGTCACCGTCGCGAGAAAGCCGAGCTGCGCCTCGAGCAAAGTCTTGCCGGCATACGCACCCCAGGCCTTCGGCCCGCCCGCGCGCTTGCCCTGGCCGGCGGCGAGAAGCCGAACGCGCAGAACGCTCATGCGTGAACGGGCGCCGCCTTCATTTGCGCCCGGTAAGCCCATTTTTCAAGCAGCTCGGCGGCGACGGCGATGCCGATCGCCTTCGGATTTTTAGAGGGAATCTTGCGCCCGATCGGGCACCGCATCTTGGCGTCCCACAGGAGACGCCGCGGCGGAGGCAAGCGGGATCTAAAGACGCGGGCCTTGTGCATAGATCCGATCAATCCCAGATAGCCGATGGGTTTGTCGAGCAAGAGATCGACCAGCGCAAAATCCAGCTCATGATCGTTCGTCATGACGCACGCGGCGTCGAGCGGTCCGTATCCGGCGGCTTGGGCCAGCATAACCGGGTCGGCGCGGAGAATTTTCGCCTTAGGCGGGAAGGCACTGGCGTCGGCCCACTCAGGACGAGCGTCGTAAACGACGACCTCTAGGTCGAGACCATCCAGCGTCGACGCGAGCGCCCGCGACACGTGGCCCGCCCCAAAAATGTGAACCGCCTTGCGTCTGCCGCACGGCTCATAAAATATCGTCGCCTTCCCGCCGCAGCACTGCCCCATCTCCCGGCACAAAGTGTATTCGCGAAGCAACGCCTCGGGCTGAGCCGCCGCTAGGATGAGACGCGCTTGCGCCAGCACCTCGGCTTCAAAGCGCCCGCCGCCGATCGTGCCCGAGAAGCCGTCAACCCAGACCCACATCTTGGCGCCCGGCGCCTGGGGCGCCGAGCCGACGACCTTGGCGAGCGTGCACAGCACGCCCGGCCGCGGCAGGTCGCCGCACAACTCGGAAAGAGCAAGAGGCTCCATGACCCAATTCTACTTAATTGCTAGACTGGCGATTATGCGGCCCCCGCTCCACATTAAAAACGCCCTGCGCGTGGCGACAATGGACGATGCCGGCACCGAGCTTGAAGGCGCGGACATCCTGATCAAAGGCCGCGTTATTCTCGCCGTCGGGAAGGACCTCGAGGCTCCCGATGACGCCCAGATCCTCGACGCGCGCGGCTGCGTCGTGATCCCGGGCATGGTTAACACGCACCATCACCTGTGCCAGACGCTCACCCGAGCCACCCCCGCCGCTCAGGACGCCAAGCTCTTCGACTGGCTCGTCTACCACTACCAGGTTTGGCGCCACCTGACGCCGGAGTACGCGGCCCTCGGCGCGCAAGTCGGGCTCGGCGAGCTTCTTTTAACAGGCTGCACGACCTCGACCGACCACACCTATCTTTATCCCCGGGGCCTGACGGGACTCGTGGACGCGCAGATCGAGGCGGCGCGCTCGCTCGGCATCCGCTTCTGTCCCACACGCGGCTCAATGTCGGTCGGCGTGTCGTCGGGCGGACTGCCGCCCGACGACTGCACCGAACCCGAAGACGCGATCCTCAGAGACGGCGAGCGTCTGATCAAGGAGCATCACGATAAGGGACCGTACGCCATGATCCAGATCGGGCTGGCCCCCTGCGCGCCGTTCTCGGTCTCGACGAATTTAATGAAGGAAACGGCGGCGCAGGCCAAGAAGTGGGGAGTACGCATGCACACCCACCTCTGCGAGACGCTCGACGAGGAGGCGTACTGCCTCGAGAAGTACAAGCTGCGTCCCATCGATTTCCTCGAGTCCCTCGGTTGGCTGAACGACAATGTCTGGCTCGCGCACATGGTCCACGTCAACGACGACGAGATCAAGCGCCTGGCCAAGGCGAAAGTCGGTATCGCCCACTGCCCCTCCTCCAATTTACGACTCGGCTCGGGCGTGCCGCCTGTCCGGCGGTATCTCGATGCGGGCGTCAATGTCGGTCTTGCCGTGGACGGCTCCGCCTCCAATGACACCTCCGACATGCTGGCCGAAGCCCGTCAGGCGATGCTCGTTCACCGCGTGAAATCCGGCGTCTCGTCGATGCCCGCCCGGGAAGCGCTGCGCATGGCCACCCGAGGCGGCGCCGCCGTCGTGGGGCGCGACGACATCGGGATGATCGCGGCGGGCAAAGCCGCCGACCTCGCGATCTTTGATGTCAATCGCCTCGACTACGCGGGCTCGGCCGGCGATCCGATCGCCTCCTTGCTGTTCTGCGGCGCGGGCCACCGCACGAAGTGGACCATCGTTAACGGCCATATCGTCGTGGAGAACGGAGTCCTCAAGAACCTCGACGAAGGCGAAACCACGCGCAAGGCCAACGCCGCCTGTCTCGATCTGCTGAAGAAAGCCGGCGCGATCGCCTAAATGAAGGAAGTCCGCGTCACGCCGGCAAAGTTCCGCCTGATGGCGGATGCCGAGCTCGCCCGCATCCCCGATCAGGTCCGCGCACTGCTCGTCAACGTCACGATCGAGACCATGGATTCTCCCGGGGAAGAGGCCGACGACCTCGAGGATGGCGACGAGAACGACACCACCGACCTTCTCGGCCTCTACTGCGGGCCCGAACGCGAGGATTTTCTCAGCGGCGCGGCGCACGGCCAACTTCCCGCGAAGGTCTACCTCTATCAATGGAACCTCGAGGACTCCGTCGGCAGCATCGAGGAGCTCCAGAAAGAAATCCGCCTGACGTTGCGCCACGAGCTCGCCCACCATTTCGGCTTCGACGACGACGAGCTCGAACGTGTCTGGCCCGAAGGCGCTTAAGACGTCAAGCCTGACACCAAAACGTTGACGAGCCGGAAGCAAAAGGATATTCTCGTCGGAGCGTCGTCGTTACCTGGAGGATTTTCATCATGGCCGCCCCCACTCCCGCCGTTCCCGCCGCGTCCGTCGTCAAAGCCGGTCTCGAAGGCGTCGTCGCCACCGAGACGAAGCTCTCGATGGTCGACGGTCAGAACGGCGTGCTCATCATCGGCGGCTACCCGATCGAAGAGATCGCGGGCAAGGTCTCCATCGAGGAGCTCGCGATGCTGCTGTGGACCGGCCATCTCCCGTCGAAGGAGGAGTCCCAAGGCATCCAGCACGACCTGGCGACCTACCGGGCGCTGCGCCCCGAAACGCTCGAGATCATCAAGACCGCCCGCAACGCCCCCCCGATCGACGCCCTGCGCATGGCCTGCGCCACGCTTTCGCTCGATGTGTCCAA
>JAYTSX010000067.1:0-32821 GCA_043745445.1 Elusimicrobiota bacterium | reverse complement strand
CCGAGGGCGTGGACCGGCTGAAGGAGTACGCGAAGGAGCGGCGGGTCATGACGATGGCGATCGGGCCCGGGATGACCACGCACGCGGACGCGGCGCGGTTCGTGCTACTGGCGCTGTCGGGAGTCCAGGCCGCGGCCGTGGTGGACGCCGACGCGTTGAACAATTTGGCGCAGCAGGAGAATGAGGGCGTCGTGCAGATGCTCAAGACGCGCAAGCAGCCGTGCGTCTTCACGCCTCACCCGGCGGAGGCCGCCCGGCTTTTGGGAATGAAGAGGAGCGAGGTGGAGGCGCAGCGCTTGAAGTGCGTGGAGAAGCTCGCGCGCGGCTACGGCGGCGTCGCCTTGCTCAAAGGGCGTAAGACTTTGATCTCCTCGGGCGCGCGAACCGTGTCCAACGCCACCGGCGGCCCCGGACTCGCTAAAGGCGGCTCGGGGGATGTGCTGACGGGTCTTATCGCCGGGTTATGGGCGCAGATGCTCGCCTCCGGGCGCGTGACGGGCGACCTGCCCTTCAAGGCGGCCGCGCTCGGCACCTGGCTGCACGGTGCTGCCGGCGACGCGGCGGAGAAGGAACTGACGGCCTGGGCCATGACTTCGACGGATCTCCCCGACTATCTGCCGCACGCGTTCAAAGCCCTATGCGTGTGAAGTTGGCGTCGGAAGAGGAGACGATCGCGCTTGGCGAGCGCCTGGGCCGGAAGCTCAAGCCGGGGGCTGTCGTGCTCTTGCGCGGCGAACTCGGCGCGGGTAAAACGACGCTCGCAAGAGGCCTGGCCCGCGGCGCGGGGTATAAAGGGCGGGTGTCGAGCCCGACCTTCGCGCTCGCCCATGTGTATCGTTGCAAGGGATTGACGATTCATCATCTTGATTTATACCGGATCGCGAAGGGCGAGGACGGTGAGCTGGGCCTTGAGGAACTGCTCGCCGATCCGCGCGGAGCCGTGATCGTGGAATGGCCCGGCGCGGCCGGCGGGCGCTGGCCGAAGGACCGCCTCGAGGTCTCCTTGGCCCATGTGCGCGGCGGGCGGCGCGCCGCGCTGAAAGCCGCGGGTCCCGCGTCGCGAAAAATCCTAGAATCGTTCTCGTGAACGCGAATATCCTCGCCGTAGACGCCACGGGCGAAATCCTGTCCGTCGCGGTAGGCGCGCACGAACTTAAGCGGGTCGCCAAAAAACACGACGAGGCCCTGCTTCCCCTGATTGAGCGGCTGCTGAAAAAAGCCAAGCTCAAATGGTCCGATCTCGACGCCATCGCCGCCGCTTCAGGGCCGGGACGGTTTACCGGCATCCGTATCGGCATGTCGTTCGCAGCCGCTGCCGCATTTCAACTCAAGATTCCCGCGTTGGCGATCAGCCGGCTAGCGGCCGCGGCGGGCAAGTCGAAGGGGGAAAGAATTTTGGGCGCGCTTCCCGGCTGGAAGGACGAGGTGTACGCGCAGGAATATCGCCGGGGAAAGGCCCGCGGGGAGGCGTCCTGGACCGCGCCGCAGGCGTGGCCGGCGTTCAGGGCCGCGGCCGAGGAAAAGGGGCTCACGATTTCCTACGGAGAAACCTCCGCCGTCGATCTTCTGCCTGTCGCGCGCGCTTTGTTCGCCGCCAAGAAGACGCCGCCGTTTAAGCCTTTTTACCTGAAGCCGACGAGCTATGAGCGCCCTGGTCGTTAGACGCGCCGAGGCTGACGACATCGAGGCGATTTCGGCGCTCGCTCTGGCGCGGCCGTTTACGGCGAAGTGGTCGGAGCGGGCGCTCACGCATGAACTCGACCGGCTTGATTCCGTGTTCGTCGTCGGAGGGGAGAGCGGACAGGTGCGGGGCTACGCGCTCGCGCGTGTCGTGGAGCGGGACTGCCGTCTACTTGATCTCGCGGCGGCGTCCGACGGCGGCGGCTGCGGCCGCGCGCTGATGTCGGCGCTGGCGCTCACGGCGAAGGCGCGCGGCTGCGCGAAGATCTCGTTTGAGGTGTCGGCGGCCAACGAGCGCGCGCTGGCATTTTATGCGAAGGCCGGAGCGCGTGTTGTCGGGCGCAGGCCGAAGTTCTACAATGACGGCTCTGACGCCGTACTGATGGACCTCGACATCCCTTGAACCTGCTCCTAGTCCTTTTGCTCGCGACGCCGGCCGCGGCCTCCTCATCGGGAGGCTCCGGGGCTACCGCGAGCGCGCAGCAGGAATACCTGCGCGGGACTTTGCTCGAGCGCCGGGGCGCGTTTGCCGAGGCGTTGGCGGCCTACGAAAAGGCGCTGGCGCTCGATCCCGGCTCGGCGTTTCTCGCCGGTGAGGCGGCGGACCTGGCGCTCGAGGTCGAGGATTGGGGCCGCGCCGAGAAATGGGCGCGACGACGCCTCGAGCTCGCACCGAAAGACGGTAAATCTCAAATGATCCTCGCGCGCGTGTTCTGGTCGCGCGGTCAGGAAGCGGAGGCGATCGGGGCCTTTGAGTCCGCGCTCAAGCTCGATCCCGCGTCCATTGATTCGATCATGGCGCTGACCGAGCTGATCGCTCCCAAGGATCCCAAGCGCGCGCGCGCCATGCTTGAGCGTTTTCTCTCCGCCAATCCGGAGCACGCGGCGAAGGTCCTGCTTGAGCTCGCGAAGCTCGACGCGCAGGAATCCCGGTATTCTTCGGCCGTCGAGAAACTGCGCCGGGCGATCTCCCTTGATGAGGCCGAGTCCGATCCGGCGCGGCTGATGCTCGGCCAGGTGTTCGAGGTTTCCCGCGACACCGCGGCGGCCCTCGGTGAGTACCGCAAGGTGTTGACCTCGACGCCCGACGATTATGAATTGTGGGCGCATGTCGCCGAGCTTGAGTCCCTGCGCGGCGACGACGAAGCGGCCCGGGCCGAGTTCCTGCGCTTGAAGGAGAAGCGCCCCGGCGACGCGGCGGCCGCGGC
Source organism: Elusimicrobiota bacterium (assembly GCA_043745445.1). Lineage (GTDB taxonomy): Bacteria > Elusimicrobiota > Elusimicrobia > UBA1565 > UBA9628 > GWA2-66-18. Next base: position 29,933 of record JAYTSX010000067.1, on the reverse strand, counting down.
GTGGCTCGCGTCCAGCGCGGAACGCGCCGGCGATTTCCGCAAGGCCGCCGGCTACCTGAAGGACAGCTCGGCGCTCAAGGACGACCCGACCTTACACCTGCGCCTGGGTTACTATCAACTCCAGAGCGGCGGCGTGAAGGAGGCGATGGCTACCCTGCAGGCGGCGCGCAAGCGCTGGCCGAAGGACGACCGCATCGCCTACTATCTGGCCCTCGGCCACGACGACCTCGGCGAGCGCGCCGAAGCGGTGGCGTTGCTGCGCGAGGTTCTCGCGCTTAAGCCCGAGGACCGCGACGCTCGGTGGCAGTTGGCGACGATCCTCGAGAAGATGGACAAGATCACGGAGGCGGAGATCGAGTTTCGCGCGCTGCTGGCGAGCAAGCCCGACGACGCGCCGGCGCTCAACTACCTCGGCTACGCGCTGGCGGATAGGGGCTTAAAGCTGCCTGAGGCGCAAGCGCTCATTCGAAGCGCGCTGTCTTTGGAACCGCTCAACGCCGCGTACCGCGACTCGCTCGGGTGGGCGCTGTTCAAGCAGGGCCGCAGCACGGAGGCCGTCGTCGAACTTGAGGCGTCCGCCCGCGCGATTGCCGACGACGAATCCCTGTGGGGTCATCTGGCCTCCGCCTATGAAGCCGTCGGCAACGCCGACGGCGCATGGCTCGCATGGCGGCTCTCTCAAAGCCTCGGCTCAAAGACAGCTCAAGGGAAGGCGGAGCTTCTGCAAAAGGGATTATCCGACGAAGGGCTCGGCGAATTATGGCGCCGCCATTTGTCGGCAGTTCAGGGCGGCGTCAAGAAGATGAGCGGCCTCTGTGAGCTCAAGGGCCGCATCGCCGGACGCGCGGTGTCGCGCCAGGCGCTGTTTACCTTCCGCGCGCCTAACGAGGTTTCGTTTGAGATCCTCGGGCCGATGTTCTCGACGGCGTGGCGCGCGCATCTCGACGCACGCGGCTTCGCGATGGATCCATTTCCCGTCGAAGGCATCGACCAGCTCCGCATCGAGGAGGCCGCGCACGGCGCGTTCGCGGCGATCGCGGCCGCGTTGTCCGGCGAAGCGTTCGCGCCCGGACCGGCGCGCATGGAGCGCGGCTGGGGGCGCACGAGCCTGATGCGGCCCGCTTGGAGGATTGATCTCGAAGACGGGCTGGCCCGGTCAATCTCGCCCGCAGGCAACGGCGTGTCCGTCGCGCTGTCGGATTTTATGCGCACGCGCGCGCGCCAGGTGCCGCGCCTCATGGAAACGAAGGGCCGCTTCTGGGAGCTCGCGATCTCCTGCGTCGAGCCGAAGGCCGAGTTCATTCCTTGAAACAGCAATGCCCGGCGAAGATCAATCTTTTCCTGGAAGTCACGGGACGGCGTAAAAGCGGGTACCACACGCTCGCGACCCTTTTCGCAAAGATCAATATCTATGATGTCCTCGATATGGAGGTGGTCGGCGGCAATAAGCCGATCCTCGAAATCGTGGACGAACTTGGCACTCCGCCGTTGTCCGCGGGCCCAGACAACCTCGTTTTGCGCGCCGCCCGCGCCTTCTACCGTGAGTTTCGGGTCGGCGTCGGGGTTAAGATCGTGCTGACCAAGCGTATTCCGATGGGAGCGGGCTTAGGCGGTGGATCTTCGGACGCTGCGGGGACTCTTCTCGGATTAGCCAAGCTTTTACAGATTAATTTGACAGCGGCCAAGAAGAAAAAACTGCACGATATTGGCGTTAAACTGGGTGCGGATGTGCCTTTTTTCCTCAAGGATGCTAATTTCTGCCGCGCCACCGGGATCGGGGATCGGCTTAAACCCATACCTATCGCCAAATCCCTCCCGTTCATGGTCCTGGTCTGGCCCGGTTTCCCCTCACCGACGGGCCCCGTTTTCACGGCTATCGCGCCCCGCCGCCGTTCGGAGATATTGACGCGTCTCTCCCAACTTGATAAACTCATCCGTCGTCTGAAAACAGGCCGTCCCGTCGAAGAATGGGGGGGGCTTCTTTTCAACCGTTTGGAGCAGGCCGAACTGCCGGTTATGGTGGAAGTCGCACAGGCCCGACGCATTCTGGAGTCAGCGGGTGTGAAGGGGGTGCGCATGTCGGGCTCGGGTTCTTCGGTTTTCGGGTTTGTCTCGTCCCATGTCGAGGGCGAGCGGGTCGTTCGGCGGCTCCGGGCTTACCCCTGGAAGGTCTATTTGACGAGCTGTCACGGCTGATATCTTGGAAATCACGGAAATCCGCGTCCATCTGCGTAAAGAGGATAAGTTGAAGGCGTTCGCCACCGTCACTTTTGACCACTGCTTCGTGGTTCGCAATTTAAAAGTGATCGCGAACGAAAAAGGGCTGATTCTTTGCATGCCGTCGCGCAAGATGCCCGACGGAAGCTTTAAGGACGTGGCGCATCCGATTTCAGTCGAATTTAGAGCTCTTCTGGAGAAAAAAGTGTTCGCCTGCTACGAGCGGGAAGTTCTCCAGGCCGCTGCAGGGAACGGTGTAGACTCCCGGGTGGTGTAATGGTAACACAGCGGCCTTTGAAGCCGTTATTCGTGGTTCGAATCCACGCCTGGGAAAGATTTTGAGGGAAATGATATGAGCGCGACCAAAAAGGGACAAGGCCAGCTGTGCGTGCTGATCCTCGCCGCTGGTCAGGGCACCCGGATGGAATCCACCATCCCGAAGGTGCTCCACCATGTGGGCGGGCGCCCCATGCTCTTCTACGTCCTGCGCATCGCCAACGCGCTCAAGCCGGGTTCCATCGGTGTCGTCGTCGGCCATGAGTCCGCTCAGGTTAAAGACGCCTCGGCGGAAATGCTGAAGTCGGTCGGCATCGCTCGCCCGCTGCAGATGATTCTTCAGAAGAAGCAGATGGGCTCGGGCAATGCGGTCGTCGAGGCGCTCCCCTTTCTCAAGAAATTCAAGACCGCCATGGTGATGTGCGGCGACACGCCCCTGCTGACGTACGAATCCATCTACAACCTTTTTCTCACCCACGAACAGCTGAAAGGACAGGCCACCTTGCTCACCGCGCGCTTGACCAATCCCAAGGGCTACGGCCGCATCGTGCGTGGCGCCCTCGGAGAGGTTCAGCGCATCGTTGAGGAGTCCGTCGCCACGCCGAAAGAGCTGGCGGTCACCGAGGTCAACTCCGGCGCGTACTGCTTCGAGGTCTCGGCCCTCATCGACGGTCTCAAGCAAATCGGCGCCAAGGGCCCCAAGAAGGAACACTTTTTGACCGATGTCATGGAAGCCATTCGCGGCAAGGGCGGCCGTATTCACGCATACACCTCGTCGAACTCCGAGGAGATCCAGGGCGTCAACAACCGGGCTCAGCTCTCTGCCGCCGAGCGCGTTCTTAATAAGCGCATGCTCGAGCGCCTGATGATCTCCGGCGTCACCATCCGCGATCCCCAGTCCACGCATGTCGACGCCGACGTCGAGATCGGCCAGGACACGGTGATCTATCCCGGCACCATCCTGCGCGGCCACACAAAGATCGGCCGCATGTGCCGCATCGGACCTTTCACCCACATCGAGGACACGCAGATCGGCAACGAGTGCGAGGTCCGTTTCTCGTATGTCGTGCAGGCGCGTTTGCTTGAGAAGACCACGGTCGGCCCCTTCGCCCACATCCGCCCTGAGTCGACGATCGGCCCGCGCGCGCGCATCGGCAACTTCACCGAGGTCAAGGCGTCGAAGATCGGCTTCGGATCCAAGGTCAACCACCTCTCCTACATCGGCGATGCCGACATCGCCGAGGACGTCAACATCGGCGCCGGCACCATCACCTGCAACTACGACGGCAAGGAGAAACACAAGACGGTGATCGGCGCGAAGGCCTTCATCGGCTCCAATGTGAACCTGATCGCTCCCGTCAAGATCGGCCGCGGCGCCAAGGTCGCCGCCGGCTCCACCGTAACCGAGGATGTCCCCGACGACGCGTTGGCCATCGCCCGCGCCCGCCAGGTGAACAAGACCTGATCATGGCCATCAAATCACCCGAGAAGGCGGAGGCGCGTATGGCGTCCCATAAGTTCGTCGAAAAGCCTCTCCCGATGGAGGGCCTTAAGTCGTTGCGCGGCATCAAAGTTTTTTCCGGCAACGCCAACCGGCCCCTGGCCGAAGACATCGCGAAATACCTCGGCGTCGCCCTTGGCAAAACCCATGTCGGCCGCTTCGCAGACGGCGAGATCAACCTCCAGATCGAGGAGAACGTCCGCGGCGCCGACTGTTATGTCATCCAGCCGACCTGCCGCCCCGTCAACGAGAACTTGATGGAGCTCCTGATCATGATTGACGCCCTGCGCCGCGCATCGGCGGGGCGCATCACCGCGGTCATGCCTTATTACGGCTACGCACGCGCCGACCGCAAAACCGCGCCGCGCATGCCCATCACTTCGAAGCTCGTGGCCAACCTCATCGTCGAGGCGGGTGCCAACCGCGTCATCACGATGGATCTTCATGCCGCGCAGATCCAGGGCTTTTTCGACATCCCGGTGGACCATCTTTACGCCGCGCCGATCATCATCGATTACGTCAAGAAGCTGGCGCTGAAGAACCTCGTCGTCGTCTCGCCGGATGTGGGCGGCGTCGAGCGCGCCCGCGCGTTCGCCAAGCGCCTCAACGCCCAGCTTTGCATCATCGACAAGAGACGCCCGCGCCCGAACGAGGCCTCGGTCTATAACATCATCGGCGATGTAAAAGGGAAGAACTGCTTTATTCTTGACGACATGGTGGACACCGGCGGCACGCTGTGCAAGGTGGCCGACAAGATCCGCGAAAACGGCGCGCTGAAGGTCTACGCCGCCTGCGTCCATGGCGTGCTCTCCGGCGCCGCTCACGACTTGATCGCCAAGTCGTCTCTCGAGGAAATGATCCTCACCGATTCAATCCCGGTCCATGCGCTGGCCGGGGGGAAACTGACGGTACTGTCGATAGCACCCCTTATGGGGGAAGCTATAGCACGTAATCACCAGGGTAAGTCCATCAGCGCGCTGTTCGTGTAATTTAGAGGAGATATACCAGTCATGGAAATCACGTTGAACGTCGAAGTCCGCGCCGCGAAGGGCACTAAGAAGGTCCTGAGCACCCTGCGCGCCGCATCCACCATCCCCGCGGTCGTGTACGGCGGGACGAAGGCCCCGATTCTGCTCTCGCTGTCCGAGAAGGATCTGATGGCCGCCCGCAAGAAGGGCGGCGCCAACGCCATCCTTCGCCTGAAGTACGCCAAGGGCGAGGAGACCGTCATCGTCAAGGAGCTTCAGCGGCACCCGGTCACCGACCGGCCCGTCCACGCCGACTTCCAGCGCATCTCGCTGACCACGAAGATCGAGGCCAAGGTGCCCCTGAACATCGTCGGCGAGGCGCCCGGCGTCAAGACCTCCGGCGGTATGATGTCCATCGACATGCGCGAACTGCGCATCAAGGCCCTGCCCACGGCCATCCCTCAGAAGATCGATGTGGATGTGTCCAAGCTCGAGCTGCACCAGAGCATTCACGTCAAGGACCTCGTGCTCGCTGAAGGCGTGGAAATTCTCGACTCCGTGGACGCCGCCGTCATCCGCATCGTCGTCGCGAAGGTTGAAGTCGTGGCCGAGCCCGTGCCCGGCGCCGTCGTTGAAGGCGCCGTCGCCGCTGCCGAGCCTGAATCCGCCGCCACGAAGGGCAAGAAGGACGAGGAAGGCAAGCTCACCAAGGAAGCGGTCAAGCCGGGCGCTCCGGCCGCCGATGCCAAGAAAGACGTCAAGAAGGACGTCAAGAAGTAAGGGACCTAAGCCTTACCTACATGGCGCTCAAGCTCGTCGTCGGCCTCGGCAACCCGGGCCCGGAATACGAGAAGACGCGCCACAATGTGGGTTTCCGCCTCGCCGACCGTTTGGTCGGCGAGGCGGATTTTTCTTGGCGGGATTTCAAGGGCCTCGGAGTGGCCGCCAAGACAAACGATTCCATATGGGTGGCCAAGCCCATGACGTACATGAATCTGTCCGGCGAGTTCGTGCAGAAGTTCGCCGCTTACCACAACATCGCGCTTGAAGACATCCTCATCGCCTATGATGAGATGGCGCTCCCGCTCGGCAAGATTCGTATTCGCAGGAATGGATCGGCGGGCGGGCAGAACGGAATGAAATCGATCATCCAGCATTTCGGAACCGACAATGTATCGAGGATTCGTATCGGCATCGGGCCTCAGCCGGAGAAAATGAGCGCGACCGACTTCGTGCTTGGACGGTTCAATAAAAGCGAAGAAATCGAGTTGGACGCCGTATTTGACCGGGCGGTAGAAGCCGTCAAGGTGATGGTCGAAAACGGGGTCGACGCCGCCATGAATCGCTATAATCCCGCTGCATGACCCCCACCCTCAATATCCTTATCGGTTTATTCTGCGGCCTGCTCGGGCTGGGTTATCTCTATCGCCCGGATCTGATTGAGCGGATGAACGCGGTCCTGCGCGACTATGTGCTCAACGACGCTTATATCGCACTGGAGCGAAAGAAGTGGGGCATGTTCTTCCTGCTGACCTCTTTCCTGTTCCTCTACATGGGCAGGGCCGCTTTTAAGCATTGACGCCATCATGAGCGCGGCCCTCGAACTTCTGGCGCGCGACGCTGTGGCATGGATGAAGGCGCAATCGTCCGCCACGCAGGCTGAGCTCTACCTGTCGCGCGGTGAAGAGCGCGCGGTGTCTCGCAGAGAAGGCGAACGCGATGGCGTCGAAGCCTCCGAAAGCGCCGGCGCCGGGGTGCGGGTCGTGCGAGATGGCCGCGTCGGCTTCGCCGCCGCCGGCGGTGCCGACCTAAACGCTGTGAAAGAGCTCTACGCGCGTGCGATGGAACAACTGCCGCATGCCGAGCCTGATTCACGGCGCGTGCTTGCCGGGCCTCAAGCCTTCGCCGGGGATGATAGTCTTGCCGCCACGCTATGGGACGAGGCGCTTTTTACCGCGCCTTGGGACAAAGTCGAGAACCGTCTTAAAGAGACCGAGGCCGCCGCTAAGGCTCAGCCTCAGGTGGCCAGAATCATGCGCGTCGAATACGCGGAAAGCCGCGGGACCGTCATCGTCGCTGGCACCAGCGGCCTGTTCGCCCGCGAGCGCGGAGGCTCGGCGAGCGTGTCGCTCGTCGTGGCCGCCGAAGGCGGGCCGGAGGTTCAGCTCGGTGAAGGGTACCGTTGCGAACGCATGGCCTCGGCGCTTGATTTCGCCGCCGCCGGCCGCGAGGCGGGGCTTCGAGCGTCATCTCTTCTTGGTGCTCGCCGTGCCAAAGGCGGCAAGCGATCCGTCCTCTTTGAGCCTTGGGTCGCGGGTGAATTCCTTGAGCTTCTGGCCGAGCTGTTGTCGGCTGACGAGGTTCAATGCGGACGCTCGCTGCTCGCCGGGCGGCTTGGGAAAGTCGTCGCTTCGCCCCTCGTCACCTTGCGCGACGATCCGCGGCGCCCCGGCGGACTCGGCTCCTGCCGTTTCGACGACGAGGGCCTGCCGACGCGCGATAAGGCCATGATCGAGGCGGGAGTTTTGCGTGAATTCTTTCACGACTCGTTCACGGCGGCCCGGGAGGGCGCGCGCTCCAACGGCTGCGCCTACCGCGGCTCCTACGCGAGCCTTCCCCATCCCGGCGCCTCTAACCTCTACCTCGCGCCCGGAAAGGTCACGCGCGAGGATCTCATCGCCGATACCAAATCGGGCCTTCTTGTCGCCGAGGTCCTAGGCATGCACATGGTTGACCCGGTGTCAGGCGCCTTCTCCGTCGGCGTCTCCGGCCTATCCATCGAAAAGGGGCGCGTCGCCGGTCCCGTCAAAGGCGCCATGCTCTCGGGCAATCTGCTCGATCTTCTGTCCCGCGTCGACGGCGTGGCCTCCGATCTAACCTTCCAAGGCTCGCTGGGCTCCCCGACCTTCCGCGTCTCCTCGCTCGACGTCGCCTGACCCCTATCCCCAATAGTTGCGGAGGAAGTTGTCTTCGCCGGGCTTGGTGGTTTGGCTGACGACTTCGATGAGACCGCGCAACTGCTTCTCCTGGCCGCCGGTGAGATTAAAGGCGATCCCATATTGGAGCGCGGTGGGATCTTGTCCGGACCGGCCGGCGTCACGGGCCACGCGTCCGGGAAGATCAAGCACCCCTGCTTTCCATTTAACGCTGACGCGGTAGGTCGAGCCGACCTTCAGCGTGGCGCGCACCCGCAGGAGGCAGCCGGCAAGGCTGAGATCGAGCAGCTGGCCTTCGCCGATGCGCACGCCGCCCACGGGGCCGCTAAAGACCTCGACCGTGAGGTCGCTCGGCCAACGGGCGGAGGCGCGATCGGACTTATCCATTGAGTGAAGGATACGGCACGACGGTTACGGCCACATGTCAGGACCCCTAACTGGAGCTGGAGGTGTAGCGAGCGACGGAATTTTTCCAGAACAGCCAGGATAAGGGGAGCGCGGCGGCGGTCAGCGCGAGGGCGTAGGCGACCCACAGGGGCGAGAGGCGGCCCAGCAGGGCCTTGGCCGGGAAGGTCGTCATCACCGCGATCGGGATGCCGATCGTAAGAGCCCAGCGCACGGCCGGCGCGTAGACGTCGACGGGGAACTTGCCCATGAACATCACATCGCGGTAGATCCAGATGGCGCTTTCAAGCTCCTGGGTGCGCACGGCGAGGGCGGCGACGAGGATGTGAATGGCGTAGATCAAGGCCACGCCGTTGGCCATCAGCAATCCGTAAGCGGCGTAGCGTTCCCAGCCGAGCGGCGGCAGGCGCGCGAAGACCATTCCGGTCATCACGATGACCGGCACGATCGTTATGATGTCGAGGAAATCCACGGACGAGCAGGTCATGCGAAACAGCGGCGAGCAGGGCTGGACGAGGTAAAAATCGAAGTCGCCCTCGCTGACGGTGCGGCGCGCGCCGTAGACGCCGCGAAAGAAAATCTGCGCGGTCATATCCACGAGGTTGTAGGTCATAAAGAACAGCGCCGTTTCGACAAGGGAGTATCCGGCGACGGTCTCGACATGCTGAAAGACGGCGGCCATAAAGGCGAAGAAAAAGAAGAGCCGGATCATTTTTCCGAGCAGAAATCCGAACGAGCCCAGGCGGTAGGTGAGCTGGGCCTGCATCGCCATCGACGCGGTCCGCAGCCAAATGCGCCAGTATTTATGCAGGACGCCGGGACCCTTCGGGCCCGGCGCAGACGCGTCGGAGGAAAGCCTCATAGCGTCTAGCCTCCTTCCGCAGCATAGGAAGCCACGCCGCGCTTCCAGACCATCATCGCCGCACTGAACACGGCCGTAAACCAAAGGGCTTCCATTCCGAGTATGCGCAGGGACTCGTTCAGCGTGACTTTCTCAAGAAAAATTCGAACCGGGAAATAAACCATGTAGGGGAACGGAGTCGTTTCTAAGGCGCGGCGTAAGGCCAGGGGCAAGACATCGAGGGGGAAGAAGGCTCCGGCCGCAAACTGTAGGAAGAGTTCGAAGCAGAACAGGGGGCCTCCGGATTCCGAGGTCCAGAAGGCGAGCGAGCTGATCATGAACTCAAGGAAAAAAAAGAGCAAAGACGACAGCATGACGGCCGCGCCGAAAAGAATCCAGGTTGCGGGATCTTTGGGCAGAAACAGTTCGCCTTGGACCATAACGGCCAGAAGGCTGACCTCGAACACGGACGCGGCGACGTGAACCGTCTTCTGCGCCATGTCGAGAGCCAGGGCGTAGCCGTAATAGTGGAGCGGACGGATGATGTAGGATGAAATTTTCCCGCTTGAGATTTCGCCGACCAGCTGCCAGCCCCGGCCGGTGAATACGAATGAGCGCAGGATATTCAGCGCGAGGACATAGGTCAGCATCTCGGCTCGGGTGTAGCCGAGGAAGTTCGCCTTGTCCCCGATTAGCGCGGTCCAGAATGAGTACAGGCTCACGACCACCGCGAAGCCGCCGAGGCGGTCCATGATCAAGGTCGAGCGGCGTTGGAGCGTTTCCTGGAGCGCGATCTGATACGCGACCCAGTATTTGTTCATGCGTGGGTGAACAGGCGACGCACGATGTCGTCGATGGCGACATCTTCCACATTCAGGTCGGCGATCGGGTAGGAGCGCAGGAGCGCGGCGGCGCTGGCGGCCATGTTCACGCGCGGCACCTCGAGCGTCACGGTGGAGTCCTCGTACTTCACCACGGTTCCGAGGCTCTTGAGGTCGGCGGGATCGACCGGGGTCGTGAAACGCGCGCGTATGATTTTATGATCGGCATAGCGTTCGACGAGGCGGTCGAGCGCGCCGTCGTAGAGCAGGCGGCCCTTCTCGATGACGATCACCCGGCGGCACAGCTCGACGACATCGGTCATGTTATGGCTCGTGAGCATGATCGTCGCGCCCGAGCGCTTGTTGTACGCCTTAATGAACTCGCGCACATTCTTCTGCATGACCACATCGAGGCCGATCGTGGGCTCATCGAGCAGCAGCAGTCGCGGCCGGTGGAGCAGCGCGGCGGCGAGCTCGCAGCGCATGCGCTGGCCGAGGGAGAGCTTCTTGACGGGAACTGCCAGGTGCTCGCCGAGCTGAAGGAGCTCTACGAGCTCGTCGATGTTGCGGCGAAAATCAGCGTCGGAGAGCCCGTAGATTGCTTGGTTAAGCTTAAAGGTCTCAAAAGCGGGGATCTCCCACCACAGCTGAGAGCGCTGGCCCATGACGAGCGAGATCGAACGCTGGAAATGAGGCTCACGCTTCCAAGGGACATGGCCCAGAGCCGTCGCCGTGCCGGCGGTGGGCGTGAGCAGGCCGGAGAGCATCTTGAGCGTGGTCGTCTTGCCCGCGCCGTTGGCCCCGAGGAAGCCGACGAGCTCGCCTTCCTCGATTGTAAACGAGACCTCGTCGACGGCCCGGGTGTTCTTATATTTGCGATCGAACAGAGATTTGACGCCGCCCCATAGCCCGGGCTCTTTGAGGGGAGAGCGGTAGTCCTTGGTGAGCCCCTTCGTCTCGATCGCGACGGCCACGGGTCAGCCCCGTCTGCCGATCTCGCTCATGTAGGAGAGAGTCTTGAGGCCGTCCATGCGGTCAAGGTAGACAAGCCCGTTGAGATGGTCGGTCTCGTGCTGGACGACGCGGGCGGGAAAGCCTTCGTAGATTTTCTTGAAGGGCTTCCCGTCGAGGCCGTGTCCGCTCAGCTCAAGCTTCTTATGGCGGCGCACGAGCCCGCGCAGTTCAGGTACGGAGAGGCACCCTTCCCAATCTTCCTCAAACTCGTCGCCGATCGGCCGGATGACGGGGTTGAAGACGACGGTGAGCGTGATGCCGTCGGGGTGGCGCTTGGTCCCTTTGGGCAGGCCCATGACGAACACGGAGAGGTCCTCGCCGACCTGATTGCCGGCGACGCCGACGCCGTCGTACTCATCCATCGTGACGGCCATCTCCTGGACGAGGCGGCGAATCTCCTCTGAACGAATCTCATCGGGCTTTAATTTGCGCAGAACCTTGCGCAGGACCGGATGCCCCAGTTGTGTGACCTTCCGAATGCCGATACCGACGATGTCCGCGCTCATAAGCCCATTTTGCCAATTTCGGATTCCGTCGGCAACTGTTTCCGGAAACAGTTGGTCGGGAGATTTTGATACTCTCGCTTATTCATGGGTAAGCGCGTCGTCGTCAAGGTCGGCTCGGGAGTGCTGTCCGGGGGTGGCGAGGGCCTCCACGGCGCGACTCTTCGGCGCTTGGCCGGAGAGATCGCTAAGGCGCGCGCGAACGGCGATGAGATCGTGCTCGTGTCGTCGGGAGCGATCTTGGCGGGACGCGAGCGGTTGAAGCTCGAGAAACGCCCCAGCGTCCAGTTCAAGCAGGCCGCGGCCGCCGTCGGGCAAAGCCGCCTCATGCGGGCGTGGGAGACGGCGTTCGCACGGCCGAAGATCACCGTCGCGCAAATCCTGCTCTCCGGTGACGACCTGCATCATCGCGAGCGATATCTCAATGCGCGTAACACCTTACTGACGCTTCTGCGCTTGGGCGTCGTGCCGATCGTCAACGAGAACGACACGATCGCCGTCGAAGAGATTAAATTTGGCGATAACGATGGTCTATCCGCTCTCGTGGCGGGCCTCGTGGACGCGAACCTCCTTGTGCTGTTGACCGACCAGGATGGGCTGTACACGGAAGACCCGCGCGGCAACCCTGACGCCGTACTGATCCCTGAAATGGCCCCGGGCGCGCTCTCCGCCCGGGTCGGCAAGGCCGGCCCTTCGGGCACGGGCGGCATGGAATCGAAGGTGCGCGCCGCGCGCCAGGCCGCCGAAGGCGGGGTGCTCGCGGTCGTGGCTAATGGGACGAAAGTTGGAGTCCTCTCTGCGGTGCTTGCCGGCGAGCGGCTCGGCACACGATTTGCGCCCGAGGATAAGCCGCTCGCGAAGCGCCGGCAGTGGCTTGCGTTCGCTACGCACCCGAAGGGACGCATCGCGGTGGACGCGGGGGCGCGGGAAGCGTTGACGGAGAAGGCCCGCAGTCTGCTGGCTTCGGGGGTCAAAGGCGTCTCGAGTTCCTTTGAACCGGGCGACGTGGTGAGTCTAGTCGAGAACGGCGTGGAATTCGCGCGCGGTCTTACGAACTTCAGCTCGCGGGATCTGGAGAAGATCAAGGGGCTCAAAACATCTCAAATAGAATCCGTTCTCGGAAACAAGCCCGCGGATGAGGTCGTGCATCGTGACAATCTGGCGGTATTGAAAAGATGACTTGCTTGAGCGGATCATCCGCATGAATATCGAAAAAATGGCCGTCGAGGCGAAGGCGGCGTCGCGGGTGCTCGCGCGCGCATCCACGACGCTTAAGAATAGGGCTTTGCTCGAAATGGCGGGGGCCCTGCGCAAGCGCGCGAATATAATATTAACGGCAAATGGATCTGAACTCGCGGCGGTGAGAAAAACGTCACGGAGCGCCGCCTTCGTCGAGAGGATGGCTTTGAACGGCGAACGAATTGAGGGTATTGCGCGGGCTCTGGAGCACGTGGCGGGGCTGGCCGATCCGGTGGGCAAGACAACGGAATTTGCACGACGGCCTAATGGTCTTGTGATTCGCAAGATGAAAGTCCCTTTAGGTGTCGTGGCCATCATTTATGAATCACGCCCGGGAGTGACGGCCGATGCCGCCGGGTTGTGCATTAAGTCCGGGAATGCCGCGATTTTGCGCGGCGGGAAGGAGACGGTCAAAACGAATCATGTCATCGCTGAAGCGCTGCGTGAAGGATTGAAGAACGCCGGACTGCCGCCCGGTTCGATAGGATTTGTCAATGATCCCAACCGGGCGGCGGTGAGACAATTGCTTCAGCTTGATCATCTTGTCGATCTTGTCATCCCGCGCGGAGGACCCGAGCTCACCACCGCGGTAAGACGCGAGTCGATGATACCGGTGCTCGCTCATGACAAAGGGCTTTGCCATACATACATCGACGAGAAGGCGGATCTCGTCATGGCCGGGCGGGTGGCGCTCAACGCGAAAGCCGAACGGCCGGGGGTGTGCAACGCGATGGAAACCCTTCTGGTTCACCGAAAGATCGCAAAACGATTTTTAAGGGCAATGGGAGAGCGATTCGCCGCGGCCGGCGTCGAGCTGAGGGGCTGCTCCGAAACGAGGGAAATCCTTCCGAATATTAAACCGGCAACTCAGCGCGACTGGGATACGGAATACCTGGCCCTGATTCTTTCCGTCAAAGTGGTCGCGTCCTTTGACGCGGCGCTCGATCATATTGCGAAGCACGGCTCGGGCCTCGCCGAGGCGATCATCACGAAGGATAAGAAGCGAGCGCAGCGGTTCCTGCGCGAAGTCGACGCCGGCGCGGTGTATGTGAATGCTTCAACGCGCTTCACGGACGGCGGGGAGTTCGGACTTGGCGCGGAAATGGGAATCAGCACGCAGAAGCTGCACGCGCGCGGGCCGGTGGGGCTCGTGGGGCTGACGTGCGAGAAATATGTCGTGAGCGGGAGCGGACAAATCCGATGCTCGACCTGAAGGGTAAGACCGCGGTCATCACGGGAGGGGCGGGAGGGCTGGGGTCTGCGACCGCGCTGGCCCTCGCGCGGGAAGGGATGAAGGTTGCGCTGTGGGATCTGAACGGCGAACGCGTCGAGGAGAGGGCGCGGGCGCTTCGGGCGGCCGGATTTACGGCAATAGGATGGGCGCTCGATGTAACGGACCCGGCGGCGGTGAAGATCGCAGCCGCGGAAGTCGAGCGCGAGCTGGGGCCGGCTTATCTCCTCAATAACAACGCCGGAGTACATGCCCCCGGAGATTTTCTCGACGCTTCGGAAGCGGACATCCGAAGACAAGTCGAAGTAAATCTCAACTCATATTTTTGGTGCTGCCAGGCGTTCGTGCCGAGAATGGTGGCGCGCGGTGAAGGGCATGTTGTGATGATCGCCTCCGCGGCGGGACTGCTCGGCGTGCCGGGCATGGCGGCCTACAGCGCCACGAAGCATGCGGTCGTCGGCTTCGCCGAATCGCTGCGCATGGAGCTTCGACGCGGCGGTGCGACGGCGGTCGGGATGACGATCGTCTGCCCGAGCTTCATCGACACCGGGATGTTTCCCGGCACCACGCCGCCCCTGTTCACGCCCTGGCTCAAGCCGGAGGCGCTTGCGAAAAAAATCGTCGCGGCGGTGCGCTCGAATCGTCTGTATGTGCGCGAGCCCTCGATGGTCAAGCTCATTCCGCTGCTGAAGGCCCTGCCTCGATTCGTCGCCGATGCGCTGTGCTCTTTAACGGGCATGGACCGCTCTTTGAAGGGCCCGGCCGCCTCCCGGCGCTGATATTTCTGGGTCTTGACGGCCCATGGATTCGGGGCTAAAGTGGGTGTAAGATGGTCGAAAATCTCGAGCACCTCATCCGATGCGCGGCGGTTAATCCGCGCATGCCGCGTACGGCTCTATATAAGGAACTGCTCCGTTCTGAAACCTATTTGCTGACCGTGGATGCGCCGCTTGAGGAGGGTGAGATCAAGCGGGTGACCAAGCCGGACGCTTCGTTCCCGGTCTGGGCCGACAAGGATCCCGAGCTCGGCGGCGTGTGGGTGCCGGTCTTCCCCGCCCGTGATCGCGTGCGCGACTTCGTCGCGGCACGCAGGCTCAAGACCCCGAAGGGCAAGGAATTTCTGTGGATGGGGCACATGCCTGGTCAGGTGTTCAGCCTGCTTCGCGGTGTTCGGCGCTTCGCGGGCATCAAGCTTTTTCTCGATCCCGGCATGTCTGTGTCGGTTCCGTGGACCGAGGTGCGCGCTCTGTCCGAGGGAAAAATATCCGACGATGGCCCAAAGCGCTATGAGCTGCCGTTTGAGCGGCTGGTGATTCCGGCCGGAGCGCGGCTCTCCTTTGGAAAGATGAAGCCGTGGGTCGGAGAGGAAAAGCCGGTTCTTATGCTGATGCCTGGCGCGGGTAAGTTCTCGCCGGAGGATTTGCGGAGACTGGTGCGTCTGCCCTTAGGCGCGAAGCATGCGTGGATGCCGGTCCGTCATTTTCTTCAAATGATGCGGCGCCTTCAAGCGCTCAGCGGTGAGGGCGCCCGGTATCTCGAGGATTTGTTCGCGTCCTTGCTTTCGTTTGAGATGTACGGAGAGGCGGAGGCGCTCTGCGAATGGTTCGAGCATCACGGCCATGAGGCCTATGCCTGGGTCGGATTGTCTGCGATATATGGGCGCTGCGGGCGCATGGATGAATGCGCGGAGCTGTGCGTCCGGGCGCTGGCGAAGTACCCCGAGGAGCGCTCTTTTCATGTCAACGGCATCCGGGCTCTGACCACCCTTGGGCGTGGGGAAGAGGCCGCCCGTTATGCGACGGCCGCCCTGCGCCGCTTCCCCGGGGATGATTTTTTTAAGGCTTTCTGCGCAAAGTCCGCGCCCGCCGCCGTGGCGCATTAAAGTTAGGTAAACACGGTAAAAATCAGGTGAAATCCGAGGGGTCCCTCTTGCGTCTTGGCGTTACGGGGCCTACACTGTGAAGGTCGCGGGAGGATGTTATGAGCGAGCAAAACAAGTCCAATCTCCAGGCGTTCGGCGCGGGCCTTCTCGGCTTTGTGGCCGTCATGGCTATCGGCGGCGGGGCTCTCATGGTCCGCTCCTCCCAGCAGGCGAAGTCGACCGCGAGGCCCGACGCTGCGGCGGCGCCCATCGATTTGGGCGCTTCGATGCCGCGCTCGGCGCCATCTTCAGCTATCGCCGCAAAAGAGCGTCGCGCGGAATCCCCCGCGCCGCTGATGGGCGCGGATGAGCCGCAAGGTTCAGAGGCTCCCGTCGCCGCGTCCGCGGCGTCCGCCGCGGGAGAATCGTCTTCTGAGTCCGGCCCGAGCGTAAATTCAGAGGCGTCTCGGCTCAAGGTCACCCAGCACTTGGATAAGCCGGGTAACGGATCGTCGGCGACGGCTGTCGTCAAGAACACGGTCGCCCCGGAAAAGGCTGCTAAAGCCGAGAGAAAAAAAGCGGGCGCGAAGCTCGATGCGACGGGCGGAGGCGCGAACGCGATCGCGGCGGTGCATTATGGCGTGACCAGCCGCAGTGAGTTGATGGGACGCGCTGCCGGGCCGGTCTACAATTTTCAAGGGAAGGGTAAGACCGGTTCAGCGCCGACCGGCAAGCTGGCCGATGAATCCAACGCGAAGATCGCCGACCTCAACAATCAGCTCAAGGATGTCGGCCTGCCGCCGGAAATGCGCGCCAAGCTCATAAAGGACCTTGAGAGCGTGACGAAGAGCCAGCCGGCCGCTGAAAAGCCCGCTCAGTAAGGAAACAGCGAGTCGAGAGTTTTTTCTTCGAACTCACCGAGGGCTTTGAGTTGGTCGATGCCCACGCGGTCGCGGTGGCCGAGAATCCAGACGGTCAGCGGCTTAGTCTTGAGGCGCGCGGCGAAAGCCTGGAGTTCAGGCAGCGTATACTTGAGCGAGCGTTCGAAGCGTTTGGGCCCCGGGTCCCCGCCCGTAAGGCCTTGGTCTTCCCAGCCGATCACCGTTGAGGGAATCCAGCGGAAGGAGACCGGGCTCGTGCGGTAGGACTCCTCGATGGACTTCGCCGTCTCGCGAAACCGCTTCTCGGAGCTTGGGAAATCCTGAAACAGACTTTCCATGAGCTTGACGGCTTCCGGGGTCTTGTCGGCCTGACAGCCAAGCCGGCCCCAGAGTTGGGTGTCGTCGCCTTTGAAGCCGGCGGTGTGGCCGCCGGAGGCGGAATAGGCCAGCGCTCGGGATTCGCGCACCTCTTGGAAGATCACGGCGCTCATGTCTCCGCCCATGTATTCCGAATAAAAGGAATAGTCCACCACATGGTCAAGGTCGTAGGTGTCATCGGCGGTGAACAGGCCGACCTGGGCCTGGACCATATCCCGGTGCGTGAACAGCACACGCGGCGTGGACGGTCGTTGGAGCTTGAGGGGGACATGCGCCGGTACGGGGCTAATTCGGCGGCCCGTCTCAATAAGCTTCGCGATCTCGCGCGGCGCGCGGTTGCCCACATAGGCGACGCGCGTGGGGTGAAGCATGAAGTCCCGGATGAGGCTCTTAAGGTGGCTCTCGGTCTGGGCCTTGAATTCGGCGTTGGTCAGGCGCTTGAGTACTCCGTTGTCCCGTCCCCGGGTGGCAAGTTCGCCGAGGGCATAGTGCACCGAGCCGGGGTCCTTTTTCTCATCTTCGCGTGCGCCGAGTTCCACCTCGACCATCTTCTTCAAGGTTTCCGGTTCAAAGGTGGGCCAATCAAAGCGCTGGGCCATCAACTCGAGCGAGGCCCAGAGGTTGCGGTCAAGTCCGGTGAGGCTGACCGATGATTCCTGCTCGCCGCACGTGTAGGACAGCGTGGTGCCCAGGGCGAATAGTTTTTTCTTGAATTCATCCGCCGATAGCGGGCCGGCGCCGGCCAAGGTGAGAAAGTCGACGGCGACGCATAAGCCGCGTTCAGCGCGCGCTCCGCGCTCATAGTAGAACGAGAGCGTGAACAGGTCGTTGTAGGGGTTTTTCGCCGTGTACAGCCGGCCGCCTTCGATGTGCGTGATCTGATAGTCGCGCCCGGAGACGAGCCAGCGCGGATCGAGGGGTGGGGCCGGGATCGCAAGGACCTCCTTCATGAAGGCGGATTCGCGTGAAGGGTCGATGGCGATGTGCGTGAAGGAAGGTTTGGATATTTTCGGGGTCTCGATTTTTGCGTCGCGGCGGTAGACGACGACATGGTCGGGGCCCAGGTACTTGTTGGCCACGCGGACGACATCGGCCTTGGTGATTTTCCGCAACCGGTCGAGGCGTCCGATCGAATGGTCCCAAGTCTCAAGCGAGATGAAGGAGCCGGCCATCATTGCGGCGCGAGACTCGTTGGACTCGAGGCGGGACTTCTCGCCGAGTTCGAAGTTGGTGATGACGGCTGCGACGTCGTCCTCGCTGAAGTCGCCGGCCTTTAGGGCGTCAAGCGCTTCGAGCAGAAGCGACTTCGCCTGCTCGGGGGTTTGGTCCTTTTTGGGGAGAGCCCAGGCGTTCCAGGAGCCGGCGTCGTTGAACATGGAGGGGTATGAGCCGGAGGCTTTGACTTTCTGCGCCTGATTGAGGCGTAGATTTAAAATGCCCGCGGCCGAGTTGTCGACGATCATATCCATGACCTCGAGGGCGTCGGCGTCGGGGTGCGAGTGCGGTACGGTCAGCCACGCGAGCGCGACCTTCTGCTCGGCCTCGTACTTGACCTCGTATTTTTCCTCGGCCTTGGGCTTGGGCAGCTCCCATTTCGGCAGTTCGGGCAGGGGGTGGGGCGTCCAGCTTCCAAAATGATTCTTGATGAGCTCGAGCGTTTTCGCTCGGTCGAAGTCCCCCGACAGCGTGATCGCCATGTTATTCGGCGCGTACCAGCGGTCGTAGAATGCGTACATTTTCGCGAGCGAAGGATTCTTCAGGTGCTCGATGCTTCCGAGCGTCGGCTGCTGGCCGTAGGGGTGTTTCTTGTAGAGGCGGTTCTCGATCTCATCGTTGATGATGCTCTCGGCGTTGTCGAGCGAACGATTCTTCTCTTCGTAGACGGTTTCGATCTCACTCTGGAATAGGCGAAAGACGGGGCTCTTGAAGCGCTCCGACTCGACTTTGGCCCAGGCTTCGAGACGGTTGGCGGGAATGCTCACGACAAACACCGTTTGTTCGTCCGAGGTGAACGCGTTGAGGCCCTCGGCGCCGATGCTCTTGTAGAAGCGGTCGAACTCGTTGGGCACCGCGAGCGCGGCGGCGCGGCCGTTGGCCGCGTCGATCTCCTTGTAGATCTTCGCGCGGGCGTTTTCGTTCTTGGTTTTAAACAGATCTTCGTACAACGCGCGAATGCGCTCGAGTTGCGGGCGCTCCTTTTCAAAATCAAGCGTTCCGAGCCTCGCAGTGCCCTTGAACAGCATGTGCTCGAGGTAATGCGCCATGCCGGTGCTGTCGGCGGGGTCGTTCTTGGAGCCGGCGCGCACGGCGATCCGGACTGAAACCCGGGGCTCGCCCTTGTTCGGGCTCAGGTAGACGGTCAGGCCGTTCGCGAGCCGGTGGATGGAAACCCCCATCGCGTCGTCGGGGCTGGGGGTTTCCTGCACCACGGGCACGGAGGGCGCCAGGGAGGTTAAAGCCTTTGATTTCGCGGCGGCCGGAACAGCGAGGGCGACGGCGAGAATTAAAGGCGCGAGGGTCTTCATGGCTTCTCCTGATTTTTCGTCTGAGGCGGTTCGGCGGGCTTCGGCTTTTTGGGCGGCTCCGGGGGCAGCTTAATGATTGGCCCGGCCTGAATGGCCGACCACTGGTAATGATTTTGCGCGTTCCAGAGAATCCAGCCGCGAACGCCAAGCTCCTCGGCGGCGAAAATCTGCGCGCGCACATGAGCGGGGGTGTAGCGCACCCCCATCGAAAAGTCCTGCAGGTAGGGACGCATGGTGCCGGGCCGGTCGCCGAGGCGCTCGAGCGCGTCTTTGACGCCATGGTGAATCGTCTCATACGGCGCGCGGTTGGGATTTTTTAGGCCATACTCGCCATGCGCGTAGTGGGAGGGGTACATCATTGGCGAGACATAATCGACGAGGTCCGCCATTTGATCCAAGGTTTGTCCAATGCCCATGCCGTTGTCGACGCTCGTCGTCAGGCCGAAAGTGTCGATGGACAACTTGACCCCAAGAGGCTTAAGGCGAACGACCGCGCGCTTCAGCAGTTCCCGTAGGGCCGCGGATGCCGTCTTAGGAGAGTGGTCCGTGCGCGAATAACGGCATTGGCGCGTTTTCCCGTCGGAAGGAAAGCGAATATAGTCAAACTGGATTTCGTCGAAGCCCGCGGCTGCGGCGCGCGAAGCGATGTCAATCACATACTCCCAGATTTCTTGCTTATACGGATCGACCCAGGCCGTGCCTTTGTCGTTGGCCCAGATGCGCCCGTCGGGGAAATGCACCGCGAGATCGGGGCGGGCGCGAGCGAGATGGTCATCCTTGAAGATCGCGATGCGCGCGATAGTATATATGCCGGCGTCTTTAAAATCTTTCACGGCGAGAGGCAGGTCTGGGATCGCGTTGGTGAATGCGCCCGTCTTCACCGCGAGAGGCACATCACGGACGAACATGTGACCGTCGTAGTCCTTGAGCGCGATGACGACGGCGTTGAAGCCCCCGCCCTTCATTTCGGCCACAAAGCGGCGGCGGGCCTTGGTCGAGCCGGCGCCCCAGCCGGTGAAATGAACTCCCCGAAAGGTCGCCGTGGAGGCGGGAGCGTCAGTCGAGATTTGGGCGTGAACGCCGGGCACACACAGAGCCAGCAGGAGAGGCAGGATTTTCAGCATCCGAAGAAACTACCAAATCCCGCGAGGGGGCGTTAGGGCAGGGAAGGCGCGTCGGACCAATTCTGCGGAGCGGCGACCAGGTCAAGGCGCACCCTCGAGCTGGCGCGCTTCCAGCCGACCTGTGCGGGGATGAGATCTCCGTCCGTGAGGTGCTCGAAGGCGGCATGGCGCTCATCGCCGTCCCGGACGCGGTAGGGCGGATCGATGTCCAGTATTTGCCCGCGCCGATAGGTGGGAGCTTTCAGGCTCACCGACCATCCGTCGCGCTTGTCGAGATCGACTTCATAGGTGCCTTGTTCGTCCGTAGTCGCTTCTACGGACGGCAGCCCTTCATACTTGAAGACAACAAGAGCTTTCGGCACGGGAGCGAGTGTTGCCAGATCGTAGACCGTTCCCATCACGCGCCAGGCATTTTTTTTGAGGGGTTTCGGCTTGGCGGGGCGGGCGGCCACGGCCGGGGTCGTGCTGGCTGAAGCGGCGCCTTTTGCCGGTTTGGCATTATCAGGAAAAAGTTGCGCGTGCAGCGCGTCTTCCGGCGCGACGGGCGCGGTGGCGGGCGCGACCGAAGACGGGGCCGGTTGCCTTCCGGAGTAGTGGCTGGGATCGCGCATGTCGTCGGCCCACCGGCCGATCTTTCCGCTCGCCGAGCCGGCCGCGGCCGTGATTTTTTGCCGGTAGGTCAGGAAGAGCTTCCCTCCTCCTGCCAGAATAAGGACCACGGCCAATACTTTAAAGGGAAGCCGCTGCTTTCGGGTTTTT
This sequence comes from Elusimicrobiota bacterium, assembly GCA_043745445.1. Classification (GTDB taxonomy): domain Bacteria; phylum Elusimicrobiota; class Elusimicrobia; order UBA1565; family UBA9628; genus GWA2-66-18. The sequence goes on along the minus strand of JAYTSX010000067.1, from coordinate 8,453 downwards.
TCCTCGCGAAGCTTGGCGTATCCGCGCATGATCTCCTGCTTGGTGCGCGAGCGCATGCAGATCTGACAGCCCGTCGCTTCAAGCGGGAGAGGGGTATGGCAACCCGGGCAAGGAAGCATGTCGTTCATATTACTTGTTTTGCTCGGGCACTAAAACGAGATCGAGTTCGAGGATATGCGCGTTCGGCGGGTAACGGACGGGAACAGGGCTCAGATCGCTGTCGACGGTCTCGGCGATCAAGGCAGCTCGGGCCTCGAGAGACTGTTCGCGCAATGGGGGGTCGTGGTCCTCGAGAAGGCCCTTCCGGTAGCCTGGAGCCTCGATCATCGCCGTCGTCAGAAAGCCGGGGTTTTTGCGGAACAATAAGTAGTACTGGCCGGTCTCGTTCGTCACCGCCTCCAGCGTGGCGGAATCAGCCGTGCGAAAAAAAATGCGCGCGCGAGCGACAGGTTTTTTTGTGGCAATATTGTAGACCACGCCATAGAGCATGCAGTCCATGTCCTGCGTGGGCGGCGGCGGCGGCGGGGGGGGTGTCGCGTCAGGCGTCTCGGCCGGCGGGAGAACGGGAGCGGGAACGGCGACTGGCGCCGGGTTTTCTGGTTTCGCCGGACTGACCGGACTTGCCGGATTAGACAGGCTCGCTGCCACGGCGGAAAGCAACGAGGGCTCCTTTGATGTCGGGGGCTTGGTATGGCTGAGAGGATCCTGAACGCGCTGGACCTCAACATTGAAATCCGCCCAGGCCGTTTGGAGGCGGAGGGCTAAGGCCTCGCGTGAGTTCCAAGCCAAGGTCAGCGTTGCGGCGGTCGTAGCGGCTCCAACTACGCGGACGAAGATGCGGCGGGGCCGATCCTTGAGACGAAGGGCCTCTTGGCGGGCATCCTCATGTCCTTTTGCGACCTCATTTTCGTCGCGGGGCCTGCGGCAATGCGGGCACACCTCTGCGGTGATGTCGAGCGGCTTGGAGCAACCTGGACACGGAACGGCGAGCATAGGTTGGTTATAGCAGGAAGTTGCCTCCCCGTCCAGGCTCATTCTTGACTAAAATGGTCAGGAATGGTATACTGAGGTGTGGCCAACCAAGATTTGAAGGAACTCGCCGATCGCGAGTATAAATACGGCTTTAAATCCGACATCGAGACCGATCAGGTCCCTCGCGGACTCAGCGAGGAGACGGTTCGGCTCATCTCGGCCAAGAAGAACGAGCCCGCCTTCATGCTCGAGTTCCGGCTCAAGGCGTACAAGCACTGGTTGACCATGACGGAGCCCACCTGGTCCGCGGTCCATTACCCTAAGATCGACTATCAGAACATCATCTACTACTCGGCGCCCAAAGCCAAGAAGAAGCTGAATTCGATGGACGAGGTGGACCCTGAGATCAGAGCCACCTTCGATAAATTAGGCATTCCCCTGGATGAGCAGAAGATGCTCTCCAATGTCGCCGTCGACGCGGTGTTCGATTCAGTGTCCGTCGCGACGACCTTTAGAAAAACGTTGGCGGAGGCCGGCGTGATCTTCTGCTCATTCTCGGATGCCGTGAAGGAGCATCCAGATCTCCTCGAGAAGTATCTCGGCTCCGTCGTCCCGTACACCGACAATTTTTTCGCGGCCTTAAATGCGGCGGTCTTCTCCGACGGGTCCTTCTGCTATATCCCCAAAGGCGTGAAGTGCCCCATGGAGCTTTCGACTTACTTCCGGATCAACGCCAAGGACACCGGGCAGTTCGAGCGAACCTTGATCGTGGCCGAAGAGGGCGCCTCGGTGTCTTATCTTGAGGGCTGCACCGCACCCATGCGTGACGAAAATCAATTACATGCGGCCGTCGTCGAGCTCGTCGCGATGGACGACGCCTCGATCAAGTATTCGACTATCCAGAATTGGTACCCGGGCGACAAGAACGGCAAGGGCGGCATTTATAATTTCGTGACCAAGCGCGGAAAATGCGCGGGGGCGCGCTCGAAGATTTCATGGACTCAAGTCGAAACCGGTTCGGCGATCACATGGAAGTATCCGTCGTGCATTCTTATCGGCGACGAATCGGTCGGGGAATTTTATTCGGTCGCCCTCGCCAATCATTATCAGCAGGCCGATACCGGCACGAAGATGATTCATATCGGAAAAAACACGAAATCAACCATCATCTCGAAGGGAATATCGGCGGGTCATGGTCAGAATACCTACCGCGGACAGGTGAAGATCGCTAAATCCGCCGCCGGAGCCCGCAACTACTCTCAGTGCGACAGCTTATTGCTGGGCGACAAGTGCGGCGCGCACACCTTTCCGTACATCGAGGTCGGCAACACCAGCGCGACTCTTGAGCACGAGGCATCGACCTCGAAGATCGGTGAGGATCAGCTGTTTTACCTGCGACAGCGGGGCCTCTCAGCCGAAGACGCCGTCGGCATGATCGTTAATGGCTTCTGCAAACAGGTTTTCGCCGAGCTGCCCCTCGAGTTCGCCGTCGAGGCGCATAAACTCATGAACATCTCCCTGGAAGGGAGCGTCGGTTAAAGGAACCCCATGCTGAAAATCACCAATCTGCACGCGAAGGTCGGCGAAAAGGCCATCCTCAAAGGCCTGAATCTGACGGTCAAGCCCGGCGAGATCCACGCGATCATGGGGCCGAACGGCTCCGGCAAGAGCACTCTGTCCTATATTCTCGCCGGACGTCCCGGCTATACGGTCACCGAGGGCAAGGCCGAGTACGACGGCAAGGACCTGCTCAGCATGGATCCGGAGATTCGCGCGCGCGAGGGAATCTTCCTCGCCTTCCAGTATCCCGTCGAAATTCCCGGCGTGTCGAACAAATATTTTCTCAAAGCCGCCTACAACTCCGTGCGCAAGCACCGCGGTGAGCCCGAGATGGATGCCGGCGCGTTCCTTAAATTTATTAAGGAAAAAGCCAAGTCCGTCGAGATGGACCCCGCCTTCCTGAACCGCTCGGTCAACGAGGGCTTCTCGGGCGGCGAAAAGAAGCGCAATGAAGTGCTTCAGCTCGCCGTGCTCGAGCCGAAGCTGGCGCTGCTCGATGAAACGGACTCGGGCCTCGACATCGACGCGCTTAAGGTGGTGGCCGCGGGGGTCAACCGCATGCGTGACGGCAAGCGCGCCTTCGTCGTGGTCACGCACTACCAGCGCCTGCTCGATTACATTGTTCCCGACTTCGTCCATGTCCTCTCCGGCGGCCGGATCATCAAGTCCGGCGGTAAGGACCTGGCTCTCGAGCTCGAGAAGAAAGGCTACGGGTGGATCGAGGAAAAGGTCTCGGCATGATAAAGGAGGCCCTCGCCGCCCAGAAGGAAGGCTGGCGGTATACTCCCGCCTCCGTCCTCACCGGCCCGGACTTCAAGCCCGCCGGCCTGCCCTCAAGCATTGAGCCTCTGGCTGGCCGCGTGCTGTGTCCCATCGGTTTCCATCGCGCGGCGCTCGTTAACGGCCGCTGGGAAGCCAGGCACGCGGTGCTTATACTTCCCGCGGGCGTGACGGTCGAAGCGCTCAGCGAGGCCACCGGCCTCGCTGAGTTAATAAACAGCCCGGCGCCCGTCGATTTGCCGCTCGCGAAGACCGCTTCCGCCGCGCGAGACGGAATTGTCGTTCGCGTCGCGCGCCATGTGCGCGTCGACCGACCCATCCACCTTGTTCATATCTCGGGTACTTCGGCACACGCGGAGTCCTCCCAGGCGCGCGTGGTCGTCGTGCTCGAGCCCGGCGCCTCAGCGGAGATCATCGAGGAGACTTTGTCCTTCGGCGACGCCCCGTCGTGGAAAAATGTCCGTGCCCAGGTCGTTCTCGGCGAGGGAGCATTCCTGCGGCATCATCGCATCGTCCGCGAAGGCACGCAGGGCCGGTTGACCCTGGCGCTCGAGGTGACGCTCGCCTCGCGCGCGAGGTATGAGTCGCACGCCTTGAACTTCGGCGGCCTTTTCGCGCGTGAGGACCTGCGTGTGCGCATCGAGGGCGAGGGTGCGGAATGCACGCTTAACGGCTTGGCCTTGCTCGGCGGCGGCGAGTTCGCCGACCACCATACGGTTGTCGAGCACATCGCGGTGAACGGGACAACCCGCCAGCTGTACAAGGCGGTCATCGACGACAAGGCTCGCTTCGTCTTTGACGGCTTGATCTCGGTTCTTCCCGGCGCACAGAAAACGGATGCGCAGGTGTACAATAAAAATTTACTGCTTTCGGAAGATGCCCGCGTCAATACGAACCCCGAGTTCAAGATCCTCGCCGACGACGTCTCCTGTAAACACGGCGGGGCGGTCGGCCAGCTTTCCCTCGAGGCCATGTTCTACCTCCGCTCTCGCGGCATCGGCGCCGACGAGGCCCGCCGCCTCCTCGTCTATGCCTTCGGCTCGGAGATGGTGGATCGGGTCGCGCTCGAACCGCTGAAGCTGGCGCTCGCCGACGCGCTGCACGGGCGCATGCCCGAGGAGCACCTCTGACCATGGCACGCCTCGATGTAAAGAAGCTGCGCGAGGACTTCCCGATCTTAAAGCGCCTTGTCCGGGGCAAACCGCTCGCCTACCTTGACAACGCGGCGACCACGCAGAAGCCGCGCCAGGTGATTCAATCGCTGGTCGATTTTTATGAAAAGCACAACGCCAATGTGCATCGTGGCGTGCATACGCTTTCCGAAGAGTCGACGAATATGGCGGAAGAGACCCGGATAAAGCTCGCCGCGTTCGTGGGCGCCCCTAAGCCCGAGACCCTGATCTTCACGCGCAACGCGACGGAGTCGCTCAATCTGATTGCGTATGCCTGGGCCCGGAAGTTCCTGAAGGCCGGCGACATCGTGCTGTCCACTGAGATGGAGCATCACTCGAACATCGTGCCGTGGCAGATTTTGGCCGCCGAACGCGGCATCAAGCTTGAGTTCGTTCCGGTCGAGCTCGATGGCACTCTCGATCTCGCTAAGGTCAAGGCAGCGCTCGCTCGAGGCCCCAAGCTTTTTACCTTCACCGCGCTCTCCAATGCGATCGGCACCGTTAACCCCGTCCTTGAGCTGATCAAGCTCGGCAAAGCGGCGGGCGCCGTCGTGTCGGTGGACGCCTGCCAGTGGGCGCCGCATCGCCCGATGGACCTCAAGACCTGGGGGGCGGACTTCGTCTCCTTCTCCGCCCATAAGATGCTAGGGCCGACCGGTATCGGCGTGCTGTGGGGCCGTGAGCAGTTGCTCGAGGCGATGGATCCGTTCCTCGGCGGCGGCGACATGATCTCGCGCGTCACGCTCGAGAAGTCCACCTGGAACGCGCTTCCGTATAAGTTTGAGGCGGGCACGCCGAACTTCGCCGATCAGGTCGCCTTCGGGCCCGCCCTCGACTATTTGACGGCGGTGGGCCTCGACAAGATCTCCACGCACGAGCATGAGCTCGCAGAGAAGGCGCGCGCCATTCTTGAGGGCGAAGGGATGACGGTCCTTGGGCCCAAGGATCCGGCCAAGCGCTCAGGCGTGGTCTCCTTCAACGTCCCGGGGTTGCACCCCCACGATGTGGGCACGGCCTTCGACCTCGAGGGCGTGGCGGTTCGCGTCGGCCATCATTGCTGCCAGCCGCTGATGCACCAGCTCCAGTGCGGCGGGACCGCGCGCGCGAGCTTCTATCTTTACAACGATGATTCGGATGTCGAGGCGTTCTCACGCGCGCTGAAGCGCACGCTCGAATTCTTTAAAATTTCGAAGATCAAGCCGAAGGCGGGGGTGCGGTAATGGACGGCGACGCGGAGCTCCAAGATCTCTATCGTGAGGTTCTTCTTGATTATTTCCGATCCACGACCCGCAAGGGAAAATGCGACCCGGCGGACCTGCGCGCCCACGGCATCAATCCCGTGTGCGGCGACGAGCTTGAGATCACGGCTGAGCTGAAGGACGGGAAGGTGACGAAGCTCCGTTACGCGGGCCATGGCTGCGTGATCAGCCAAGCCTCCGCCGCGATGATGGCCGAGGCTCTTGAGGGCGCGGACATATCGAAGGCGAAGGCGCTCGTGGCCGCGTTCAAGAAGCTGATGCTCGAAAACGGCGATGTGAAGGCTTTGCCCCCGGAACTCGAGCAGCTTGCGAGCCTGGAAGGTGTGCGCAAATTTCCCCTGCGCGTGAAGTGCGCGACCTTGGGCTGGAACACCGTCATGCAAGGCTTTGAGGTGTCAAAATGACGGAAAAAATTTCGGCCGTGCCGGAAATGGCGACTTTCAAGCAGGTCGGCGAATCCCTCCGGCCCGTCGTCGATCCCGAGATTCATATCAGCATTGTCGATCTTGGTCTCGTGTACGGCGCGGAATTCGGTGAGTCGCCGAAGGGACGCTCGGTCAAAGTGCGCATGAGCCTGACCTCGCCTGCCTGCCCGTACGGGCCGATGCTGCTCGCCTCCGTGCATACCGCGCTGACGAAGCTGCCGGGCATCAAGGACGTCGATGTGGACCTGACCTTCGTGCCGGGCTGGGATCCTCGCACGATGGCCACGGAAGACGCGAAGGAACAGATGGGTCTTTACTGAGGAAGCCATGAGAATCACGAGCTCAATCGAGTACGCGACCCGCCTGATGGTGACTTTGGCGGAGGAGCACGGCAAGGCCCCGGTCCCGGCCGAACGCCTGGCCGAATCCGACAATGTCCCGGCCGACTATGTGAGCCAGCTCCTGGTCAAGCTTCGCCGGGCCGGCCTGGTAACGAGTCATCGCGGAAGCGCCGGGGGGTATTCTCTCTCGCGTAAGCCGTCTGAGATCACGATTGAGCAGGTGGTGCGCGCCGTGGACGGCGCCGTTTTCGAGGAAGTGTGCGGCCGTTACGATGCGGGGTCGAAAGATTGCCGCCATCAAGGGAAGTGCGCGATTTCTCCGGTGTGGACGAAGCTGGGCGACCTCGTTACTCGCTATTTCGAGAGCGTGACCTTGGCCTCGATTCTCGAACAGAAGGCGGGCGCGTGCGGCGCGTCGCCGGAATGGCTCGAGAAGCTCGCGTCCGGAAAATAAATAAGGGAGGATTTCATTTATGACCATTTACGAACGCGTCGAGAAAGTTCTGGAGAAGATCCGCCCCTACATCCAGTCGGACGGCGGCGACATCACCCTCGTCTCGGTCGATGAGGCCTCGGGCATCGTGAAGGTAACCTTGTCCGGCGCTTGCGGCACCTGCCCGAGCTCCACGGCCACTCTCAAGGGCGGCGTCGAGCGCATGATGAAGCAAGATATCCCCGAGATCAAGGAAGTCGTCGCGGTCTGACGGGTGCCCAAGCGCGTTGAACTGCACTGCCACACGATCTTCTCTGACGGGACTTTGACCCCGGCGGAGCTCGTGTCGCGCGCCGTTAAAAACGGCGTGGAGCTTCTCACTTTGACCGACCACGACAGCATTTCCGGCGGCCCGGACCTTTTCGCCGCGGCGAAGCTGGAGGGTTTGTCCGTGCGGCTGGGCATCGAGATCAACTGCGCGGGAGAGGGTGCGGCCGACCGCGTCCATATCCTGGGATACGGGTTCAACCCAGCCTCGAGCGGATTCGCCGAAAAGCTCGCTGAGTTCCGCGAGCGCCGGACCGTACGCTCAAAGCGCATCGTTGAGAATCTGCGCGCGCTCGGGATCGCGATTGAGTTCGAGCATGTTAAATCCGGAGCGCATGAGACCTTGGGCCGCCCGCATGTCGCCGACGCGCTACGGCGCCTCGGCGTCGTTAAAAGCCGCAAGGAAGCGTTCGAGCGATTCCTCATCAAGGGCAAACCCGGCTACGTCGAGTCCATGGGGCCAAGCCCAACGGAAGCGATCGCGCTGATACGCGACGCGGGCGGCGTCGCCTGCCTCGCTCATCCGCAGACCGCGGGCAAGGAGAACGAGCTCGACGAGCTGTATCGCGCGGGTCTTCAGGGAATCGAGGTTCTTTACTCGGGCCACACGCCGTCTCAGATTCGGACCTACGGCGACTGGGCCGCGAGCAAGGGTCTGCTGGCGGTCGGCGGCTCGGATTTTCACGGACCGAATACGGGCCGTGAGGAAAAACTCGGCATTGATTACTCGGACGATGCCGCCGGGCCGGTATTGGAGAGGCTTCAGTAATGCTTGTCATCGCCCACCGCGGAGCCAGCGGGCACGCGCCCGAGAACACGATGGCCTCTTTTCTTCAAGCTCTGGCCATGGGCGCGCCCGCCATCGAGCTCGATGTACATCAGACGCTCGACCATGAGCTCGTCGTCGCGCACGACGACGACCTGAAGCGCTGCGGGCGCGACCGGCGCCGCATCAAAAATCTGCATTGGGACGACATCGCCCGCCTTGATGTGGGGGCCTGGTTTGGGAAAGACTACCTCGGCGAGAGGCTGCCTCGCCTTCAGGATGTCTTCGACATTCTTCCGCCAACCGTCGAGCTCCATGTCGAGATCAAGCGCGGCTCCTCCGTTTATCCCGGCATTGAAGAACGCGTCGTGGACATGATCCATAAGCGCGACGCCCTGGCCCGCACGGTGGTCTCGAG
>JAYTSX010000066.1:0-2493 GCA_043745445.1 Elusimicrobiota bacterium | reverse complement strand
GGACGGTGGGGCGCAAGCGCCTTCAATCCCAGAGCGCCGCCGATGAGCATCCAGAAACCGGCGAGGCCGACGACGGCCTTGTAGCCCGCCTCCCAGCGCATCAAAGTCACGACGGATTCCGGCAGCATGGCCGCGAGTTCGATGACGTTCAGGCCTAAGAGAAATGTCGCGAGCAGGCGCCACTCGCGGGAAGGGATGCCGCGGCCGACATAGATGCCGGGAACGGCCCATAGGATCATCAGACCGGCGAACGCGGATTTGGGAATTCCATTTTTGACGTACAGGACCGTCAGGATCAGCGGGATGGCGCACCAAAAAAATGAGGTGGCGACCTTGACGGGAAGCCAGCCGTCCTTCATCCAGCGAAGCAGAGCGGCGCAAAATGCGATTAGGGCGGCCATGAGCAGAGGTTGCCACAGCATGACTTTCAGCCAGAAGAAGAGGCTCTGCGGTCCCATCGGAACGGCGGCGTTCGCGTCGGGGAAATCGTAGGGCTTGAAGCGGTAGAAAACGGCGGCGGAAATTAAGGTCAACGCGTAAAGCTTCAGGGCGTCGAACAGCGCCCTGTCCTCCGCGCACGCGGCGGCGGCCTTCGCCGGTGAGAGCAGAAAGAGACGGCCGAAGTTCAGAGTTTTTTTCATGCGATCGCTCCTGCGAGATCAGCGTCAAGCCCGAAGCCCTTCCGCGCGGATAAGCATATCCAGCCGCCGACCCCGAGGGCCAGGCAGGCCGCGAGGAGCGCGCGGGACAAGCCGAAGTGATCGGAGCCCCAGCCGATCAAGGTGGGCGAGGCGGCGTCCCCGAGAAGGTGGATGACAAAAATATTCGCCGCGAAGGCCATGGAGCGCTTCTCAAGCCGCGTCACGGAGACAATCGCCGCGTTGAGCGGCCCCATATTGAGGAAGAGCATCGTCTCGGCGAAAAACAGAAACGCGATAGACAGGTTGAGCGACGGGGCCGCGATCGCGGCCGCGGCGAGCGGCATGCCGAGCAGAAGCCCCCAGCCGGAAACAAGAAGATCCGCGGTGCGGTCGGTGCGGCGTAGCCGGTCCGACAGCCAGCCGCCCGCGAGGCTGCCCGCGAGGCCGGCGAGGACGGTGACCGCGCCGAACAGCAAACCGGCACGGCCGACGGTGAGGCCGAAGTTGCGATGGAAAAAAGTCGGCATCCAGACCGCGAAGCCGCCGAGCGCGAAGGTCATGCCGGCGCCCGCGAAGGTGATTCTTCGAAAGGTGGGCACGCTCCAGACCTCGCGGTAGCCTTCGACCGGCGGAGGCGTCGCCGCGTGCGGCTTGTCATTGGGCAGGAGCAGGCAAATGGCCGCGAGCAGGAGGCCCGGGAGGCCGACGATCCAGAATGAGTGGCGCCAGCCTAAAAGCTCGCCGAGTTTGCCTCCCCCCGCGTAGCCGAGCGCGGAGCCGACCGGAATGGCGAGGCTGAAGATCGCGAGCGCGGTGCCGCGTTTCTCGGACGGGAAGCGCTCGGCGACGAAGGCGGGAGAGATCGCTCCGTAGCACGCCTCGCCGATGCCGACCGCCGCGCGCGAGAGAAACAAGGAGCGAAAGCCCGTGGCGAGCCCGGCCACGCCGGTCGCCAGACTCCAGATTCCCACGCCCGCCGCGATCCACGGCTTGCGGCCGCGCGAGTCGGCGAGCCAGGCGATCGGCGGCGCGGCCAGCATGTAGACGATCATGAAGGCCGATGCGAGGCTGCCGGCCTGGGCGTCGCTCAAATGAAGGTCGCTTGAGATCAGTGGAAGGAGCGCGTAGACGATCTGCCGGTCGATGTAATTCAGGATGTTCACCGAAAGGAGCAGAGCCAGCACTCCATTCGGCGACGAGATCACTTGCTTCGGACCTTGTACACGGCGTCGCCCACGCGCACCCGGTCGGCGACCGAGCAGAGGACGGTCTCGCCGGACAGCGCGCTTTGCACGCAGCGCTTGCCGACGGCCAGGCGCTCGACGCGCTGCGAGAGGTCGGTCTCGCGGCCTTTGACGCGGAGGGCGTCGCCGGTGGAAACAGGCTCCTCAAGCAGGATCGTCATCTCGTGTTTCTTGGCGTCGTAAGCGCGGACCTTGCCAAGGAACGGCGCGCCGACGATCTGCTCATCGGGCGAAATTCCCGTGACGGGCGTACGCTGAACCGGCTTCGTCTTAGTCAGTTTCTTCAATGGAGGCGCCTCATTTTCCGATGCAGAACTTGGCGAATATTTGATCGAGCACGGCTTCCGGGGCGCCGTCACCGCCGGCGACCCCCACGAGAATGAGCGCGCGGCGCAGGCGGTCGGCGGCGCGGTCTTCCCAAGCGCCGGGGCGCGCGGCGATTTCCGCGCGCGCCGCGCCGATCTCGGCGAGCGCGGCCGTCAGCGCGTCCAACTGGCTCGCGTCGTCGAGCAGATTCTCCCCTTCATCGGCGGGAGCCGCACCGGCGGCTGAGGCGATCGCGGCCTCCAAGGCCGCCAGCCCCTCGCCCGTGAGCGCGGAACAGCGCA
>JAYTSX010000065.1:0-9215 GCA_043745445.1 Elusimicrobiota bacterium | reverse complement strand
TCCAGGCAGAAGCCGAGGAAGGAGCCGGTGAACGCAAGGGTCTGGAAGCGAAGTCTCTGAGGCAACCGTGTGAGTCTACTAACTCAGGTGGGCTTCCTCGACCGAAGAAGCCCATGTGCAGGCAAGAACCGCGGCACCCAATGCCGTGAAGGTCCATCCAAGCGAGATCTTGGTGAGCAGGCCGACGGTGGGAAGCACGAGGACGCCCATGAGCTGGCGGCCCATGCCCACGGTCGAGAGCACGGTCGCGCGCTGGGCGCTGCTGATGTGCTTGTTCATGTAGTTCGAGATGATGACTGAACGCGACAGCCCGAAGGCGGGGATCGTGATGAAGAGTGCGCAGGCGGCCCAGGGATTTGTCGCCAAAGGCAGAGCGAGGAACGCGAGCCCGGGGATCACGGCGCTCCAGGTCAGGTAGCGGCGCGTGCCGCCGAAGAAGCGCTCGACGCGCTCAGGATTGCTCATGAGCGCGATTTGCGATAAGGTCATGGCCGCCGTGATGAAGCCGTAAATGCCGACGCCTACCCCGAGCTCCTTGAGTCGCGGCTGGAACAGCCAGATCGTCATGAACGACAACATCCAGATCGTGACCGAGTCGAACGCCAGCGCGCGCAGCGGCTTGTGCGAGGCGAAGTAGCGTACTCCTCGCGTCAGCACCTCGCGATAGCCGGGCTTGGCTTCCTCTTCCCCTGTCGGGGGCTCTTTGAGGGAGAGGCAGACGAGCAGGCCGAGACTGAACGGCACCAGCATCATGGCCATCGGCGCGCGCAGACCCCAACGCGCGGCGACGAGGCTGCCGATGGGTGCGGCGATCGCGATCGCACCGATATCGAAGGACGCCAGTCGAGCCAGCGCTTGCTTGGACTGGGCCTCGTCCCCTGCCGCCTTGAGGCTGTCGTAGACCATGGCTTCGTCGGCCCCCGAGGCCAAGGCCGCGGAAGCGGCCCACACGAACTCCGCGAGCAGAAAACGCGGGAGACCTTTGCCGGAGGCGTAGATCGCCGTCGCGGTCAGAAGACACGCATTGGCGCAGAACAACGAAGTTTTTCGGCCGAATTTATCCGCGACCGCGCCGGTCGGAACTTCCAAAAGAAAAATCCAGAGGAAGAACCACGCTTGGAGTAGAAAGAGTTGGGTTAAGGTCAGGCCTCCCCAATCGGTGAAAAAAGGAACGAGCACTCCCGCGAAGAAGTGCATCATTGTAATAGCTCGCCAGACATACATACGACGAACATTGGACCGCCAAACTTCCGGCGCGCTCACGCGAGCTTAACGCGCGTCGGCGACACGCGCCGGTCTTTTTTATGCATAACCGTACCCGTCAATAGCTTAACCACCGTCGCCGTCCCATTCCGTACCGCGAAGCGGCATTCGAAGTCGTGTAAGAAGAACCCCAGCTCCAAGCCGTCTTTGTTCTGCGCTCTATCCCGAGGATTTCTCAAGTCCTGCCCAAGAATGTCCGTCAAAAGTGTCCCCAATCCGTTGATGGTTAATCGTTTCTCGGCTTTTTTAATATCCGTAAGCGCCGCAGGCGCAATATCAACCCTCAACGAAGGAAACGGTGCGTCATTCACCCACCCCGAATTCGCATTTTTAGCGATGTCCCATTCCGGTATGTACGGTTTAATGTCGAGTATCGGCGTCCCATCGACGAGATCAATCCCCGCCAGCATCACCGTCGCGCCCTTAACCGCAACGATACGCGCCAGCGAAAGTCCGATCGGGCTCGGCCTATGCGGCGAGCGCGTCGCAAACAGCCCCATACTCTCGCCCTTCAAGCGCGGCGGATGAATTTTCGGCCGCACCGTTTTGTTCGTGTTCAGATGAAAATAGGAGATCAGCCACACATGGCTGAACCGGTCAAGTCCCGCGAGAGAGTGCTCCGGCAGATGTTCGCGCGCGATCGTCAGCGACGCGGTCGCGCCCGGAACCAGGAGCGGCTGCCGCGGCGTGCCGAACTTTTCGCGAAAACAAGAGCGCAGAACCCCGATGACGCGCAGCGGCTGGGCGGGCATGGGGCGCGTTACGAATCGACCTGTTCGAGGAGCTCGGCCTTCGCGTTGAAGACGAGGAAGGACGCCTTCTCCCCGGCGGCGACGGCGGCCTCTTTGCCCGCATAGGCGGCATCGACGGCCTCGGGCTGCTTCTCGTAGTCCCCGAGCCAGCGCAATAATCCTCCTGTGTCGCGCCGGGCCGCTCGGAACCACTTCGGCTCGATCGGGCGTTCGGCGTAGAGAGCTGCGACCTCGGGAGGTACGACAAGAGGGCTGGTCTTCTTCAGCCAACGCACCAAGAGCGCGGCGAAGAAGAGAGGCATGACGATCCAGTAGATGAGTGGGAAGAACATGGCGTTTATGGACTAGCGAGAGGCGACGAGTTCGACCGGCTCGGGGAGCCCGGCCTCCTTGGCCGCGGCCTTCGCCTTGTCCATGTACATTTTAGCCATTCTGGGGCTGTTCGCGCGGGCGGAGAGGACCTGGTAGATGTGGATCCGGTAGGCGGGCCAGCGCGCGTGCTGGGCGGCCATGTAGGCGTTGAAGTAAGGATCCTTGCCGATAAAGACATTCTTCTCGTACATCTCCGCGACCGATGTCAGAAACCCGTCGATGCTGCCTGCCGCTTCGGGGATCATCCACTGGTCGGTCCCGTTGTTGCGTGCGGCGGGGTCGGCTTCGAGCTCGGCGAGACGGAACAGCATCTCCTGGAAAAATGCCTCCTGCTCGGCTTCCATTGTATTTTTGAAATAGCCGGGGGTCCAGGCCGGACGGCGGCCCTGGACCGCGTGAGTGAGCTCGTGGACGATGGTCGAGTTCATCTCGCGGACGAGCTGTCGCTGGAGCGCGGGATCCTTCATGAACTGCTCCACCGTCCATCCTCGTTCGGTGATGTTGCTCTGATTGATATAGACGCCGTCGACCATGTTTTCATGCTGGGCGTAGGAGTCTTGTTGCTGTGAAACGAAAAAGGTGGGCAACCGCAGCACGCCAAAGCGGTCGCGCAAGGCGTCGAGCGTGGCCCTGCCGATGGGATTTCGCGAGAGTTCCTTGATGGTCTCGGACTCGACGGCGCCGCCGGTGATCCAGCGCGCGTGAGTCTGGTCCTCAACCGCTTTGGTCTGGTCCAGATAAATTGCGCCGCGCTCGACAACCGGACCGGTGGCCGCGTGCGGGGTCAGGCCGAGGCCTAGGCCCAGCACCGCGCCGAGGGCGACCATGGCGATCATCTTGCGTTTGCTCGGCGGGGGCATGGCGGCGGTTTGAGGCGCGCGGCGAAACTTGCGCGCGGTCCAAAAAGCGATGCCTGCCGGAACGAGGAACGCGATCAGCAAGGCGCTGACCGCGGCGAACACATAGGCGAGCTTCGCGGCCGGCGCGGCGTTCAAGACGACCGGGGCGGCTGCGGCGGTCAGCGAACTGAAGACCAGGCTCTTGCCAAACATTGAAAAGGGCGTGGGAGGCTGATTACGGTAAAGGCGGTAGCGAGCCAACAGGCCCAATTTTTTTGGTGTCGCGGCGGGTGCGGGTTCGGGTGACGGTTCCACCGAGGCCGCCGCGGCACGAGTCAGCGAACCGTCGAAGATCGCGCTCGCGGATCGTGCGACATTCGGCGAAGCGACGGTGCGCAAAGTTTCGAGAGGCGTTTCGCCTCTGGCCGGTGTGAGAATGGGCATCGCGGGGACGGCGGCCGCGGGTAGCGCTGGAACCGTCGCGGGAATGAGGGAGGTGTAGGGCGCCGGGGTCAACGAGGCGGACAGCGCCGGCGCCGGGAGCAAGGGCGTGAAGGTTCCTGCGACGGGGGTGAACCCCCCCGCAATAGGAGTAGGCGCGGAAACACCGCTCGCAAGCGAAGCCCGGCCAAGCGCCATCTGCGCCTGGGCGGGAACGGCGCCCAGGCCGAGAGCCAAGACGAGGATCGTGGACAGCAGCCGTTTCATACAAGGAGAATAGCCGCTTAACGCGGCGGAAGGTCGGGCCGGGGGGACCTCTTTAGCCCGGGAGAAGGCCTAGCTGATTTCGGGCCTTTAGGACCGGAGAAGACGGCGGAACAACGCTTCGTAAACATCGAGGGAAACACCCCAAGATGAGTCCTTCGTCATCGCGGCGCGGCGCGCCAACGGCAGAGCCTGCGGGTGGTGGTAGCCTTTGATGGCGTCGGCGACGGCGCGCGACAGCGAGATCGAGGCGATCGCACGGATAACGAGGCCGTCGCCGTAGACGGGATCATCGCGCAGATCTCGGACGGTGTCGGCGAGGCCTCCGGTGCTCGTGACCAGAGGCAAAGTCCCGTAACGTTGGGCGATGAGCTGGGACAGACCGCAGGGCTCGAAGCGCGAAGGCATGAGCAGGAAGTCAGCCGCGGCAAATCCCATGCGCACGAACTTTTCGTCAAAAGGATACGAGGCGACGCTTCCCGGGAACGCGAGCACGAGTGCCGCGCGCAGGGCCTCGGTCTGGGTGTCGCCCGCGCCCATGATCAGGAGCTGACCGCCCAGGCGCACGATATCGGCCGCCGTGTCGAAGATCATGTCGATGCCCTTCTGGTGGGCGAGGCGCGAGGCGACGAGGAACAGCGGAGCGTTGGGCTCGGCGGCGAGGCCGAGCTTTTCCTGGATCTTGGCCTTATTCGCGGCTTTGTTCTCGGCGGCGTCTGCGACGCCGTAGTGGTGCGCAATGTCGGGATCCGTCGCGGGATCGTAGAGCGACGGATCGATGCCGTTAATGATGCCGTGAACGCCGTCCGGGCGGGCGCGCAGGATGTCCTCGAGGCCCATGCCAAAGAGGGGGTTCTCGATGATTTCCTTGGCGTAGGTGGGGCTCACCGTCGTCACGGCGTCGGCGTTGACGATCCCGGACTTGAGGTAATTGGCGCCGCCGCGGTGCTCGAGGTCCGCCTCGTTGAAGCCAAGTTTGGCGGCCGTCGCGAGAGCGAAGGCGCCCTGGAACGCGATGTTGTGAATCGTCAATGTGGCCTTAGTGCCCGCGAAGAAAGGATCGTTCTTGTAGACGGTTTTCAGGTAGGAAGGGATTAATGCCGCATGCCAGTCGTGCGCGGAGACGACATCGGGCTTGATGTCGAGGACGCGCATCGCTTCAAGGGTCGCGCGCGCGTAGAAGCCGAAACGCTCATCGGCATCGTCGATGCCGGCGGCGTCGTAAGCCGACAGGCCGAGCGCCTCATGCTTCGCGGCGTACGGCCCGCCTTTGCGCTCGTAAAAATCGGGATGCTCGAGGAGCACGACGCGCACGCCGGCGCTCTTGCCGACAAGAAGATTTGCCGTTTCGACGCGTCCGCCGATCGGCAGCGACACCGTGCCTGCGTGCTTGAACTCGACGCCGGCCATCTTGAGATCGCGGTATTTGGGAAGAACAAGAGTCACGTCATGGCCTCGCGCGGCGAGTCCCCGCGAGAGGGCGTCCACGACATCCGCCAGGCCGCCGGTCTTGATGAAAGGGACCGCTTCGGAGCCGGCGATGAGAACTTTGAGCGCGCCGTCAAATAGCGCGTTAGATTCGGTTTTTTGTTGTTCAGCGGGAAGGGGCGCGAGGGCCACAGAAGCGATCGGTTTCGCCGCGGCGGCGAGGGCCGTTGGAAGAGATTGGGCGGCAGCGGGAACGGCGGCCGAGACAAGGGGCGCGACGGTTGGCGCCGGAGCGACGGTGATCAGCGCGGAGGGCGACGGCAACGAAACGCTTAACGGCAACGAAGTATTGCTCGTGGGTGCCGACAACAATGGGGCGGCGCTGCCGAGCGAAAGGGAGGGCACGACGGACACGGCGTTGCCGCGTACCTGGGCGTAAGAAGGCACGGGAAATAGAAGAAGGGCGATGAGGACGCGGATCATCCCTTTCATTATAAGAGGAGGCCGGATTGGCGGTAAGAGCCCTTCGGCCTATCGAACCGGCCGGAGGGCCCAGCTTCCTGGCCACTGCTTCCGTCAACGGGATATCCCATTTACTAGCCTACGGCCTGGCAGTGACGGTGCTCGAGAGGCGGACTTTATATGCGCTCGCGGGCCGGAATCTTCGTCGCGCTATTTCGGAGGAAGGGCGGCGAGCATGTCTTCGACGCTCGTGAACTTCTCGCGGATTTTTCCGGCCTTGGCGCCGGCGGCTTTTTCGAGGACATCGAGCTTTTGCCAGTCGCTGAAGCTGAGCGCACGGACCTTTTTGTCCGCGAGCAGGCGCAAGGTCGCCTCCAGAGAAGCGTCTGAGGAAGCGGGCAAGGTTCCAGCCTTGAGATCTGCGAGCAAAGACTGCACCGTTAAGACAGAGTCGGCGCGATTGGTGCCGATCAGGCCCGAAGGGCCGCGCTTGGCCCAGCCGACAACATACTGGCCAGGCAGAACGGGCTGACCGGGCGCGGAAACGACGCGGCCGTCGGTGTGCGGGATGTGGCCTGATTTTTCGTCGAAGGGCACGCCCGGGATCGGGATGCCTCGGTAGCCGACTGAGCGGAGCACGAGTCCGACTTTGATCGTCTCGAATACGCCGGTGCCGATGGCCTTCACGCCGCCCTTCCCGTCGCTGACGAGCTTATTTTTTTCCAGGCGCATCGCGCTTACGCGGCCGTTTTCACCGACGATTTCGACCGGGGAGGCGAGGAAGCGAAGGCGCACTTTTCGTTCCTTGGTACCCTCGCCCTTCTTCGCGTGCTCTTGAACATAATCCGTCTTTTTCTTCACGGCCAGATCGGAGAGCTCGCCCTTGGAGACTTCGTCCACGGTCGCTTCGATAGGATCGACGACAAGATCGGAGTCCGCCAGCTCTCCGATCTCCACGATCTCGGCGGGAGAGTAAGCGGCTTCCGCAGGGCCGCGCCGGCCGAGCAGCCACACGGTCTTGACGCCGCTTTTGCGCAGGGCGTCGAGGGCGTAGGCCGCGATGTCCGTCTTGGCGAGGTTATCGGGATTCTCCGCTAAGAGGCGAGTGACATCCATCGCCACGTTGCCGACGCCGACGACAGCAACCGCGCTCGTGCCCAGGTCGAAAGTCCGGTCTCGGTGATCGGGGTGGCCGTTGTACCAACCGACAAACTCGGTGGCCGAGTGCGAGCCCGCGAGATCCTCGCCGGGAATGCCCATGTGCCGGTCGCTTTCGCAGCCGACCGCGTAGATCACGGCGTCGTGTCGGGCGGCGAGCTCTTCGGCGGTGAAGTCCCGGCCGAGCTTGACCGCCCCGAAGAAGCGCAGGCGCGGGTCCTGCGCCGTGCGTTCGTAAACCGCGGCAACTGATTTTATCTTCTGGTGATCCGGCGCGACGCCACCGCGCACGAGCCCGAACGGCGTGGGCAGGCGGTCGAATAGGTCTACGCGCACCGTCAGCCCGGGGGCCTTGAGCAAGGCTTCGGCGGCATAGAAGCCGGAGGGTCCGGCTCCAACGATGGCGACGGCGAGAGGACGGTCCGGCGAGCCGAGTTCGGGCATGGCGGTTAGGCTACCAAGTTGCCCGGGCGCGCCGCTAGAGAGACTCTTCGAGAAGGCCGCGGTCGAGGCGCTCTCGCGGGGTCGGGGTGTAGCTCCGAATGCGCTGGCTGCGCTTGAGGTCCTCATCGAAGAGATGCAGGTTGACGTATTCGGCAAGCTTGCTGTCGGCCATGACGATATTAAGTTCGTCGTTATTGACGAAGCTGCGGGAATCCATGTTCGACGAGCCGGCCGTGACGCCGAAACCGTCGATCGTGCAGACCTTCTCGTGCGCCATGCGGCCCTGATACTCGTAGACCTCGACGCCGGCCTCGATGAGGTCGGGGTAAAAGGCCCGCGAGGCGCGCTGGACGATCTTTACATCGTTGTCCTCGGGAACGATGACCTGTACCTTCACACCGCGCCTGGCCGCCGCCGACAGAACCGCGACCACATCGGAGTCCACGAAATACGGGTTGGCGATGCGAATTTCATATTGAGCGGTCAGAAAGGCGCGCAGATACGCCGCTTTGATGTTGCGGTCCTGGCCGCCCGCGTGGCCGACGACGCGGGTGTCCGAGCCGCCCGGGATTTCGGGCTGGGGTGGATAGAGGTTTTCACTGGAGTCGAATTTTCCGCCCGCGGCCTGCCACTGGCCCACGAAGGCCTCCTGTAGTTTGGCGACAGCGGGTCCGATGACCATGGTCTGCTGGTCGTGCCAGTTTTCTTGATAGTCCTTGCCGACGTTCATGCCGCCGGTAAAGGCGACCTCGCCGTCAACAACAAGGACCTTGCGGTGGTCCAGATGGCCGTTAAAGACGGTGCCCGGCGGGATAATGATCTGCACACCGGCCGCGCGCATTCCGTCGAAGATCGCCTCGACCTTCGCGGCGGTCCCGGGATCGGGCTTGGTGCCGTATTGATCCACCATCAGGCGCACCTTGACGCCCTTGGCGGCCTTCGCGCTGAGTATGTCCGCGACGCCCTGCCCGAACGCGTCAGGCTGAAACTGGAACACCTCAAGGTGGATCGAGCGATTGGCGCTTTCGAGCGCAGCCGTGATCGGCGCGATCGCGCCCGCGCCGTCGATCAAGAATTGAATCTGATTCTTGCCGTAGCTCTTGGTCTCGGCGACGGTGTCGACATAGCGGCCGAAGCCTTCCCAGTCCCCCGGCACGGCGGTCGCGCGCTGGGCGGCGACCATGGACTTGATCTTGCGCGCGTCCGCGGCCTGCCCCAGCCCCCGGGGATCAAGGCGATAATAGATGTAGTCAAAACCGGCCGCGTCGTTCGCCGAATTGAGAATCTTGTACACGGCCTGCTCTCGGCCCGCGGCGTTCGGGTCGCCGCCGCCGTCGCCTCCCCCGGTATTGTGGTTCGAGGCGGCGATTAAGGTCTTGAGCATCGAAATCTTCTGCACCGGCGTGGCAAACGCCAGCGCGGCCGGATTGAGGTTGATGATCGCCCATTCATCGCCGAGGGCGGCCTCGACGCGCCCGCGGGCGCCATCGGTCCAATCCGGCGCGCCGGAGACGGCGGGAGCGGCTGCGGATGTTGACGAGCCGTCAAAAAGACGGCCGAGCTCCGCAGGCGACAGCGAGGCCTGAGCCTTCGTGAAGCCGGGTTGGAGCGAGAACACGAAGGCGAGGCCGAGGGAGGGGAGCTTCTTTTTCATGCTTCAAGTGTGGGCGGAGAAGCGGGTTAAAAAAAGGGTCTTTGGCCCAAGACCATAAATGTTACTGGTTCGGCTTCAGCGACCGGTGAGGAGCCGCCAGATCAGAGCCAAATGGCGCCGAAGCTCGCGGCCGCGCTG
>JAYTSX010000064.1:0-2502 GCA_043745445.1 Elusimicrobiota bacterium | reverse complement strand
CCGGTTCGGTGTATGGCGTCGGGGTTTGTTCCGCCGGCGCCGCGGCCGGCTCGGTCTTCTGGGCCGGAGCGGGAGCGAAATCTGAATCGTAAGGCGCTGCAAACTGAGCGAGCGCGGGGAAAGCGGCGAGGCCCGCGAAAATCGCGAGCGAGGCCACGCCGATGATCCGTCTGAAGCGGGGAGTGCGCAAGTTGTGGTTTTTGTCGCGCGCCTCCCTTATAAAAGCAGAGCCGCGCATTAAGGTCGGCGTTCCTTAATACGCGCGCGCGAGATGGCTGTACTATAGCGGACCGATGTTACGCCGTCAATACAAGCTTCACTATAGGAAAGAGCTTCATGTCGGCCGGGGCGGTTCTCGCTCAGCGCGAAGTGATGGAGGCGTATGCGCCGAGGTATTCGTCCATCATGCGAGTGAGGGTGAACTTCGCCATGACGCAGGCGTGCGCGGCCGCTCCGAGCGCCGCGCGACGGTCCGGATCGTCGCCGAGATCCTTGAGGGCCTTGGCCAAGGCGGCGGGGGCCGCGGGGGGGACAAGCACCCCGGTTTTCCCGTTTTCGATCACCTCCGGCACGCCGTCGACCGAGGAGGCGACGACGGGCAGTCCGAGGGCCATCGCTTCAAGCAAGGTATTCGGAAGGCCTTCCCATAGCGACGGCAGGCAGTGGATGTCGAAGGCGGACAGCCAGGTGACGATGTCCGGACGCTCACCGTAGAGCCAGACTTGCTTTTCGAGCTCGTGCTTACGGATCAGGTCCTCGAGGCGACCGCGCTCGGGCCCTTCCCCGAGGATAACGCAGCGCAGGTCGGTTTTCTTGAGCCGGGACATGGCCTCAATGAGCGTCGCGAAGCCCTTCTGTTTGTCGAGGCGCCCGACCGCGCCAATGAGGATGTCGCCCGAATTCAAACGCAGTTCAAGCCGGCGCTTCTGGCGATCGACTTTGGAGACGGGCCAGCCGGCGAGATCCACGCCGTTGCGGATTGTGAGGACCTTCGACGGGGCGTAACCGAGGCGGCCGGTCAAAAAGTTCCGGCTGGCGTCGCACTCGGCGATGAGAAGGTCGTCGCGGTTTTTGAGAGCGCGGTCGATGAGCAAGGTCCAGACCGAACGGGTGCGGTAGTGCACGCGCGGGGAACTGACGAGCTTGAAGGCGAACGGAACCTTCGGCTTGGCCAGGCGGCACAGCTGGATGGCCTGGTACATGACGGCGTGAACGATGTCCGGCCGCAAGCGGGTGATGACCTCGGCCAGTCGTGCCGCGTCACCGGGCCGAGCCGACCGAGTCAAGCCCAGGGACTCGACATGAAGGCCCTGCTGCTTCAGCTTCCCGGCGTATTCACCCTCAGGTTTGACGCTGACCACGCCGACGACCTGGTGGCGCTTCGGGTCGAGAAGCGTGGCCAAGGTGTACAGCGTCTTCTCCGCGCCGCCGATCGTCGTCGAGGTGCTGACGTAAAGTATGCGGGCCAAGTTATTTAAAGAAGCGGCGCACCGTTTCGACGACGCGCCCGGCGTCCGTGGCGGAAAGGTCCGCGTACATCGGCAAAGACAGGGCCTCGCGCGAGGCGGCTTCTGAGATGGGCAGAGATCCGGCCTTCAAGCCGAGCGAAGCGTAGGCGGGCTGGAGATGAACCGGCGTCGGGTAGTAGACGCCGGTGCCGATGCCGTGGCGGCGTAAATCAGCCGCTAAGGCATCGCGGCGATCCGTTCGGATCGTGTAGAGGTGGAACACGGGTTTGCTGGTCTCGGAACCCAGAGGGGGTCTGGTCAGAGGCAGTCCAGCGAGTCCCTCGTCGTAAATCGCGGCGACTCGTCGCCGCGCCGCCGTCCATGCCTCGAGCCGGAGGAGTTTGACGCGTAAAATAGCCGCCTGAATCTCATCAAGGCGGCAGTTGTGGCCGATGCGGACATGATCATAGCCGGCGGCGGCGGAGCGGCCGCAGTTGCGCAGGATATTAATAGAGTCGCGCAGCGACTCGCTGCTTGTCGTGACGGCGCCCGCGTCCCCGGCCGCGCCGAGATTCTTGGTCGGGTAGAAGCTGAAAGCGCCGAAATCGCCGAGGGAGCCCGTGACTCGGCCTTTGTATGTCGCCAGGTGAGACTGGGCGCAGTCCTCGATGACGGGGATGAGGCGGGATTTAGCGAATGACAACAACGGATCCATATCCGCGGGCTGACCGAACAGATGAACGACGACAACGGCTTTGGTTTTCGGGGAAAAAGCGCCTTCCACCGACTTCGAATCCAGCGTCATCGTGACGGGATCAATTTCGGCGAAAACGGGTTTAGCGCCGAGAACCGATACGGCCGTGGCCGTCGCGATGAAAGTGAAAGAGGGCACGATCACCTCGTCTCCGGGACCCACGCCCGCGGCCTCGAGAGCGAGTTCGAGCGCCGAAGTGCCGGAATCCACGCCGAGGCAATATTTTGATGTGATCGCCTGCGCGAATTCCACATCGAACGCTTTGTTTTCGGGACCCAGGATGTAAACACCTGAGTCGAG
>JAYTSX010000063.1:0-2510 GCA_043745445.1 Elusimicrobiota bacterium | reverse complement strand
ACCAGCGGCTGGTTCGGGCAGGTCATTCAACGCTCCTCCGATGGCGGCGACTCTTGGGAAGCCATCGTACGCGACCTGCCGGCCGGCGTCAGTGCTGGAGGTAGGTCCGCGCCTCCGGGAGTTCCTCCCGGATTTTCGCGATGCGCTTCTCGTCGGAGGGATGCGTCCGCAGCAACTCCGGCGTGCCGCCGCCGCCCGCGGCCGTCGCCATGCGTTCCCAAAACGGGACGGCGCCGTCCGGATCGTAACCGGCCTTCGCCATCAATATGAGGCCGATGTGATCCGCCTCGCTTTCTTGCGCGCGGCTAAAAGGAAGCAGCACTCCGACCTGGGCCCCCGCGCCGTACGCCTTCTGCGCGAGCGCCTGCGTCTGCGCGGGCTTATTGGCGAGCGCGACGCCGAGCGCCGCGCCGCCGAGCTCGGCCAGCAGGCCCTGGCTCATGCGCTCAGAACCGTGCCGCGCGAGCGCGTGCGAAATCTCGTGACCGAGGACCACGGCAAGGCCGTTCTCATCCCGCGAGACCGGCAGCAACCCGCTGTAGACGGCGACCTTGCCCCCAGGTAGACACCACGCATTGATCGTCTTCGGGTCGTCGAGTAAGGTGAATTCCCACTTGTAGTCGGGTTTATCGGCCGCGGCCGCGAGGCGCGCGCCGACGCGCTGCAGCATCGCGGTCGCCTCCTTATTTGAGGACACCTTGGCCTCGCCGAGCGCCTGATGGTAGGAGCTCTCCCCGAGGCTCGTCTCCTGCTCAGCCGAAATCAACAAGAGATGCCGGCGGTGCGTGTACGGAACGCTCTGACAGGCGCACAGCGTGGCGAGGGCGACGGCCATCGAGAATCGCTTCATGCGTTGATTATACCCCTTCAGCGCCAAGGGACTTATCACTCGCACGGGTGCGAGATTTAGCTGCGGATGCAATCGGGAGCTATCAAGGTTTTACGCATTTTCATATCGCACTCCTCGCAGATTCCGTGGGAGATGACCGGCAAGACATCGGACTCGAAGAGATTCATCTTCGCGACCGCCTCCTCGATTTCGATCCAGCCGCCCGCATCTGGCATTTTTTTGCACCAGCCGCACATCCGAAGAATGTCACCTGTTCGCCTTCCTCCGCCATCCAACACCGGCTGCGGCGGCCGCTTCTCTAAAGCCAGAGTCCTTACCTCAAACTCCACGGCGCCCCCCTCGATAAGATACGCATGCATTTCGAGAAACCGGCGGCAGTCGGCCGAATCACACCGAAAGGGGAAGCTCACTCGATGCCCGGCGCGGACTTTTTTCAGGATATCGCGATAAAGAAACCGCGTCGTTGTATCGGAAATGAAGTCCCAGAGAGACTGGGAGGCGATCCGATCAGATACAAGATTCCCCGCAGAATTTTCGAGCGCAAACCGATCCCATTCCGCGTTTGCGCCCAATAATTTGTCCTGCTTATCGATACGGTAGACTACGCTTGCTTGCACCATAATGTCGCTTCCTCGAATATCGGACTCTGATATCCCTAGCTTAACCGCACGGGCTGTCAGAATGCTTATTGAAAGCTTAACGCGCGCTTAACTGGGAAGGCGGTATAGGTGAGGGCCGGAGTATAGCGTCAAGTACGAAATTTAAAAGCCCTCTATGGCTGGAGGGCTTTTGAACTCAGGAGGCGTTCAGCGCACTTCAAGCACGAGTTTACCTTGAAGATGGCGTGATTCACTCACTCGGTGCGCTTCAGCCGCGTCGGCGAGTTTGTACCGGACTATTGGCGGCGGCCGAACCGCCCCGGCCTCGAGGAGCGCCAGTATCCGCTCAAGATGAGCGCGGTCACGCAGGACATTGGGTCGCAATGTTTGGACATCGTCCCGGGTCGGCCGGAAATCATCTGGCGCAGGCGCGATCCATACCAAGATCCCGCCGGGCATTAACACCGCGTAAGACCCGGCTCGGGCGCTTCCGCCGACGGTATCGAACACCACATCACACACGGGCCCGATACCGGTGAAATCTTCGGTGTTATAATCGATCACTCGATCAGCTCCTAGGCTGCGAACGTAGGGGTGATTGTTGGCGCTGGCCGTAGCGATCACAGTGGCGCCAAGATATTTGGCGAGTTGCACGGCAAAACCGGCAACGCCGCCGGCGCCCCCCTGGATTAAGATCGTTTGACCACCGCTAAGCTTCGCGGTATCTTCGATGGCCCAAAGCGCGGTGAGCCCGGCTAGCCCCAGGGCAGCCGCCTCGGCATGCGCGAGCCTCGGCGGTTTCTTAGCGATGATTGAGGCTTTAATGGCGATTCGTTCCGCGTACGCGCCTTCGACGCCTTGGTCCGTCACACCAAACACGGCGTCCCCAATGATGAAATCGGCAACGTCAGCTCCGATCATGCTGACGACGCCCGAGAAGTCTCGGCCCAGAATGTGCGGGAGCGTGACGGCGTGTTGCCCAACCCCCCTGCGCACTTTGGAATCGGCTGCATTGATGCTGGCCGCGTGAATGTCGACCACGACTTCGCCAGGGCGAGCGA
>JAYTSX010000062.1:0-9255 GCA_043745445.1 Elusimicrobiota bacterium | reverse complement strand
GCAGCCCGCCATAAACCAGAGCGCCGAAACAAACTTCGATGGCCAATGCCACGGGGCTCGCAAGGCCCTGGGGCAGGAGTTGTCCTAGATACCAGACGCCCGCCGCCATCGCCGCGGCGCATCCCATAACGCCAAACAGATTGACCAGATACTCCCAACAGCTGAGCTCGATCAGCCGCCCCGCAAAAAACAAGCTCGGATAGGAGACGATGATCGACGCCGCCGCGTAGCCGATCGACACGCCCAATATCCCCCATTTAAGGCCGACGACGATCCCCAACACCTGTATCAGCTGCAGAGGCAGTTCCACCCGCAAGAGCACGGAGGCTTTCCCCTGCGACAGATAAATATTACGCGTGAACATCATAACGGACTGGATCAGGCCGATGAGGCATAGCACCTTGAGCACCGGAACCATCTCAGACCACTGCGGCCCGAAGAGGCAAAAAACAAAAGACTTGGCCGTGGCCAGGACGCCCAGCATCATGGGAAAGGTGATTAAAGCGACCGCGCGCGTCATTTTTAAAAATACTCTTTTGACGTACGCCCGCTCGTCTTGGATTTTCGACAGCGACGAGAACATGACGTCGGATAGCACCCGCGCGACGCGATTTATGGGAATCAACATCACGGCATAGGCGCGGCTGTAGATCCCCAACGGGCCCGAACCGAGGAACAGCCCGATCAGGAGGTTGTCCACATTCCGCACCCAATACACCAGCATGTCGGCCAGCAAAGTGTTCACGCTGAAATCCATGATTTCGCGAATGGCGCGCCAGCGGAAATAGAAGCCGGGCCGCCATGGAGATCGCGTCCAAAAAAAGTAAATGCAGACCAGCGAGAAAACCACCGACTGCACCACCAAGCTCCAGACTCCGAGGCCGATATAAGCCGCGAAGAGCGCGGCCACGCCGGCGATGGCGTAAGCGACGATATCCATGACCGCGAATGAACGGAAGTCGATCTCGCGCTGCAGCAGCGAGTTGTGGGTTATGCCGAACGAATTGATGATGAAGGTGCTGGAAAAAAATATCGTCAGCCAAAACAAAGAGGGCTCGCCGTACGCCAACGCCATAAACGGAGCGCAGGCGATCATAATCAAGGTCAAGAGCACGCCAACAAGCACATTCAACCAGAACACGGAGGAGAGCAGTTCCTGGCTGACCTCGGCCTTCTGAATGATCGCGGCCCGGCCCAAGGAGGAGACGACCGCGGCGAAATTCGTCAGAATAATCACCATGGCCGCGAGGCCGAAGTCCCGAGGCGTCAGAAGACGGGCCAGAATAACTGTGACGACCAGCTGAATAGCTTGGGTGACAATTTGGGCGATCACTTTCCAAGACACGCCGCTCAGCATCTTGTTTCTGAGATTTTTCATTGAAGGCCTGCATCCAGCCAGTAGTACCATTGAATCCCGACATAAACGAAATAGACCGGGAGGATCAGAACCTTTTTTCGCATGCTCAACGCGAGAAGAGAAGAGATGATGAGGGGATAAGAGGCCGACAGAAACCGCACGTTGTAAACATCAAGAAAAGAAGCGCACACATAGACGGCCACGAATGCGACGGCCAGCGCGTTTCCCTCGGTTTCAAAATACTTCTTCTTCTGGGTGGCCGCCACCAGAATCAGGAGGATCCAGAATGAGGCGTACCGGATGCTTTGGGCCGCGGTGTCTTGAACGGCCCGGCGGTCCCCAATGGCATTCAGGAGCCCCTCGCGGAGCGGCCCAATGAGCACGACGACCGCCACGCCGATTGCGACAAGCCCCAGCCAATAATAAGACCGGCTGAAGGCTCCGCTGGTCAGCCGGGCCGTGAGAATTTTCACGCAAAAATAAATCAGCAAGAAGAGGAACGTCGCCGTATGAATGCAGCAGGCAAGCGCAACGAACACAAGCACGAAGGATCTTTGATTGCGGCGAAACAAGGCCAGCATCAAAAGGGAGACCGCCAGCGCCATTCGGAGCTGTGAAAACGCGAAATCGACGACCAGCGGATTGACCAGTAAAATCAAGGAGAGGAGCCCGTGCTTGCTTACGAGATATTTTGAATACACGAACAGACAAAGGAAGGAGATCACGCCGAACAGAACCTCGATCGGAACGTGCAGGCCGGCGGTGCACCACTTGATTATCGAATCCCAGAGCACTTCGTTCGTGACGTAGGAGAGATAGCCGCCGGGTATTATTCGTCCCGCCCGCGCATTCAAGGCGAATTTACTCAGATAAACGCCGCGATCCAGGAAACGCCCCCCCCACAAATCCTCCCAGGGAACCGCGAGCATGAGCAGGCAGAAGGCGATGATGACCACGGTCGAAAACCCGTTGATGGGCGAGCTATCGGCCGAGCTAAACCGGCTCAGCGGCGCGCGCTGGGAGGGATTCACGGCGCTCCGCCGGCAGAAGCGGAATCAATATTCACCGTAAAGAACTTCGACAATTCCAAGGATCGTTTGCCCCCGAGTTTCACGGAGCGGATGGACATAGCGCCGCGGGCCTTTCGGGATTCGACGAAGAGCGCGCCCGCACCGTTGCCGCCCACGGTTCCACCCTCAATGTCGATTTGAACGGGTTGCGAATCGGGCGCCAGCATCCCGGTATAAACCCAAATGCCGTAGCTTTGGTTCTTCTCGATGACACAGTTCTTCATCACTATGCGCGACAGCCGGTCCGTCGGGCCGTTCGGCTCGAAGTCGATCCCCGCGCCCGGCTTGGTCCCCTCGGTGCCCCGAAGGACCGCCCCTTCAATCAGCAGACCATCCACGCTGATCACGCTGATCGCCTGCCGGTAGTTGTTATCCGCCACAACATCCTTGATCACGATGTCTTTGCTGAACAACCTGCCGCCGCCCGCGATATAAATACCATCACCACCGCTGTTGGCGCAGGTAATACCGTAAATTTTAATATTCCAGCCCCCGTAGATGCCGAGGCAGCTGCGCCACTCGGCAATCGAGTAGGGAACCTTGCGATAGTCTTCCTTGTGCATGCTCAATACAGCGCCATAGCCGTTAAGGGTCACGCTCGTCTTATCCACTAATTTAAAAAGCATGTCCGTCTTTCCCAAGAATTCCCCGCGGCGCGCCTGAATTTCGACGCCCGGCTCCAGGTCGATCTCCTGGTTGCTTTCAAGAAAAATCGGATCGACGATCCAGGGCTTGCCGACATTGGGCACAATGACTTTAGCCGCGCCGGAGCGTATCGCGGCTTGAAGGGCCGCGGTCGCATTCATAGGATTAAAGCCCCACCAGGCGGCGTTCGCGGTCGCGCGCTTGCCCGCGAGGACCTCCTGAACGGCCTTCTCGTCGCGCGTCGCGTCGCTGATCGAATAAGCGCGGCCGCGAGAAGCCGATCCCGCGATTAATATCAAGGTGACGAGCGCGCGCCGCGAATAAGTCACCACGACGGCCGCCCTTCCAGCCAGAGCACGCTCTGGCCGGGCAAACAGCGGTGGGAGCCGCACAGGCTCAAAACATGGCGCGCGTCCGAACGCACCTCAAAAAGAACACGCCAGCGCGAGAGCTCCTCCGCGTCAATATGTACGGCTACGCTGGAGGAATTGACGAGCAGGACATATTGACGACTTTGGTAGGACCAGGCCCGCGCTTCGATGCCGGGCGGAACGACAAATGGAACCGCCGCTTGCCGGCCGCCTTCCAGAACCGGCCGCATGGCCTGCAGTTCGCGAAGGGCGCGGACCGGGGCCTGCCACTCTTCCGGATAATCCAGCAGTTCGCGGCCTTGCGGCGCCGGTGTAAGGCGAAAAAATATCCCTCCCGCTCCCTTCACCGCCGCGCGGCCAGCAAGGAAACGCAAAGTCGCCCAATCCGCCGTCATCTCAGGCGCCCCCCCCGGCACGGCCGCCGCTTCGATCGCCGCTCCTGACGGCGGTTGGTCCGCCACGGTCAGCCCAAGGCGCGCGGCCTCCGCCGCGACACGGGGCGAGACCGGGCCTTTAAAGCCCACTGGAAACGCCCGCCGAGGTTCCGGAGAACACGCGGCAAGCAGAGCCGCCGCCAGTAGTGCTGAGAATCTCATGCCTTGCTCCGAATCGGCTCATGGACGGCCGCAACGAGAAACGCAGTCAGAAAGAAGAGCCGGTAGCCGTCCAGGTACGGGCCCGTCAGCAGCAGCAATGCGATGCAGGCGAGAAATGCCGAAACCTTCGCGCGCCGTCGTAAATCGTCTTCGCCGCTCAGGAGACGGTACGCCAAAAGCGCCAAGCCGGGCACGATCACGCAGGCGCTCAGCGCGCCGCCGCGAGCATACCACAGTTGATATTGATTGCTCGAGGCAGAGGCGAGCTCGTATTGCGCCGGGCCCCAGCCGAATACAGGAGACAGCCGCATCAGTCGGAGCACATCCGGTGACGAAGCCCAGGTAAAACGCGCGCCCGAGAGGGCGATTACGGCCAAGGCCGCCGTCGCGTGCAGGTAGCGCAATCGTGCCCTCGAAAAAAGCAGGAGGTAGCACAGGGCGAGCGCCGCGACATAGGCCCGCTCCCCCGGAATGTCAAACGCGAGCCACGACGCATAGAGAGACGCCGTCAACGCCGACTCGGTCGCTTCCCGAACCGACGCGTCGTAATGGCGGAGCACATAGACGACAAAGCCGCCGAGGAGAATCCAATGAGGAAGCTCGAGGAGATTCTGCGGCCCGCTCATCGCCCCCTTAAACGCCAACGCATACAGATACGAGATTGCGCATAGAAACTGTAGGCTTGCGAAAATCAGCGCCGCCTGGCGGGCCGGCGCACGGGACTCCCAAGGAGAGGGCTTGACCCAAAGCACCGCGCAGGCGACCGCGAAAACGACAACGGCGAGCGTAAGCTCGAGTCGGCCGCCGACAAAACGCCCGGGAAGAAGAAACGCGATCCATGCGATCTCGATCAGTGGATTGGGAAGCCGGAGGCTCATTTCTTGCCGGTCCTCCCGGACAGGAGCCCCAAAGATTTAAGCTTCGCGATCTGCCGCTCCTCATTGCGCGCGTCGCGGTCTCCCGAGCCGACGACGACCGGAAAAAAGTGAACAAGCCTGGCGCGTTCGAAAAAGGTGCCGGCATCGGACGCCCGCCCAAGGCGCGCGAGGGTCGTTCCCGCCAG
This sequence comes from Elusimicrobiota bacterium, assembly GCA_043745445.1. Taxonomy (GTDB): domain Bacteria; phylum Elusimicrobiota; class Elusimicrobia; order UBA1565; family UBA9628; genus GWA2-66-18. The sequence goes on along the minus strand of JAYTSX010000062.1, from coordinate 4,153 downwards.
CTCTAAGGCCTTATAATCGAACGGGCGAAGTTCGGCCGCGGCCAATGCGACGCCAAGCGCCGTGCGAAGCGTAGCCGCCTCTGGCCGCCCCCCGGAACCTGCCTCCAAATAAATGACATGCGCCAGCCGCCGAAGACGCCGGGGATCTTGACCGTCGGCCGGGCGCGCCGCCGCGCGCGCGACGCCGAGAAAGCACACGACCGCGGCGACCGCCATCCAAACGGGAGGGGCGTCCGGCCGGACGCGGGCCGCGGCCTTATCCATCCAAAGCGGCGCGGAGAGCAAAAATCCGACGATCCCGAAAAAGACTACCGCGTTTCCAGGGATCTGAAAGCCGAATTCGAACAGCGAGTGGACCCCAAACGCGGCGACCGCGGCGAGCGCGCCCGCGATCAGCGCGCGCATCTCTTTGGACACCGCCGCGAACCACGCTTTTACAGCGCCGAAAACGAGCAGCGCCGACGCGGCGAGAACCGCGAGGAGGCCGACAAGGCCCGCCTCAAGCGCGATCTCGAGCCAATCGCTGTGCGCGTGTTCCGCGATTCCGGACAGGTCCATGTCCTGATAGGCCGGGTAAACCGTCCCGAAACTGCCGAGGCCCGTTCCGAACAGCGGCGTGTCGCGCAGCCAGTTCCAGGAATCGCCGTAAATGAAGAACCGCTCCGTGATCGAACGGTCCGTCAGGGTTCCCGCGTCGGAGCCGGCGCCGACATGCAGGAAGGTAAAGAACACCGCGAAGGCCGCGAGGCCCAAAGCCGCGGCCATACGATACCGGCGCCCACGCGTGCGCTTCGAGAAACCCGCGCCAAGGAGGCCGACGAAGGCGCCGGCCAGCGGTATCGCAAGCAACGCGCCGCGGGAACCGCTGACGGCGATTCCCGCGAATAAGAGCAAGACGCCGACCGCGAAGCGGACAAGTAAACGCGCCTGCTCGCTCGAAGGACCATCCACCTCGGGCCAGCCGCGCATTTTCGAAAAGAAGACCCCGATTCCCATGCCCATCGACATCAGGAAGAAGTTTGCCGCGTGGTCGCGGTTGTAATAAGGTCCGAACAGTCCGGGAATCGAGGTCGGTCGCAGCCAGTACAGCTTGCCGCCGCCGGTCATGGCCTGAAGCATGCCTTGAACTGCGATCAACACGCCCAGGCCGAAGAGCAGTCTGGCGTACCGGCGCGCCGCCTCGTGGGTCGAGATGACTTGAGGAACGCTCCAGACCAAGGCCGCGTACGCCGCCCAGAGAAGCACCGCCTCCCGGGTCGCGTGGGCCGCGGCCGTGAACGGCACCAGCGGCCGCGGCAGATCGGCAGCCACGGGGGTCAGGTACTGCAGCGCGCCAAAGGCGGCGAATGAGGCGGGAAAGAGCCAGAACCAGGACGCCATCGGCGGGAGGTCACGGCGCCCCCGCAGGAAACACGCGAGGGCGAGGAGGAAGGCGAGTATCTCAAGCGTGGCGCGCGACCAAGGCTCCACGCAGCCGAAGGCAAGAGGTCCCAAAAGGGTGAGCGCGAACAGCAGGCCCTCCGGCACCTGGGAGGGAACGCGCGGCGTCATGAACGGCGCTCTTTTCCTTTGTCCGAGTCGACGTAGTCGCGGTAATACTGCTCGTAGTACCGCCCATCGGCGTAGGTCATCGTTCCGAGCTTCGCGCCGTTGATCACCCCGCCCAGAATTTTGATACCGCAACTGCGCAGGCGCGCGCACGCCGTCTGTATGAGAGGGACCCGGGTACGACCGAAGCGCGTGACGAAGATCGTCGGCTTAACATGCCGGCCCCAAAGCTGGATATCGCTGATCGGAAAAACGGGCGGGCAGTCCACGATAACCCGAGTATAGTGGGTGCGCGCCCAAGCCACGAACTGCGCCAGCTGCTCCGTGTTCAGGAGCTCCGCCGGATTCGGCGGCCGCGAGCCGCAGGCGATGATATCGAGATTGGGAATTTCCGTCTTTTGCACGAGCGTTTCCGGAGCGGTCACCGCACCGGAGAGGAAATCGATGATTCCCATCTCGCTCGAGGCGCGCAGGTTCCCGTGCTGGCGCGGTCGCCTCAAATCTCCGTCGACCATCAAGACCTTCTGCCCCAGCTGAGCCATGGCGACCGCCAGGTTGGAAGCGACAAAGCTCTTCCCCTCTTCCTGGACCGAGCTCGTCACCAGCATGATCGGCTCCCCGACGACGGCCTCCGCGAAACCGACCATGGTCCGCAGGTTCCGGAAGGACTCACTGAGCAGCGACACCTCGGTGGACAGCAGCGGCGCGTAGATAGCCGCTCCCTTCTTATGGCGCGCGAACGGAATTAGGCCGAGAAAAGGAAGCCCAACGCGCCGCTCGACGTCGTCCTGCGTGCGGACGGTCTGGTCCAGCATCTCGAGCAAAAGCGCGGCGAAGGCGCCGAGCGAAAATCCGCCGAAAATGCCGAAGGCGAGGGCCAAGGCCTTGCGGGGGCGGACCGGCTTGACGGGGAGCTGGGGCAGGTCGACGATGCGGACGTTGTTGGCGCGCAACTGGCCGGACAGCTCGGTCTTAAGGCTCGAAACGATATTATCGACTTCGTTATTGAGGACCTTGTGCATTGACGCGAGCCGCGACTTCAAGGAGATAAGCGCCGGATGGCTGTCCGTGTACTTCATGCGAAGATCCGCGAGCTGGGCCTCGCCCTCGAAGATCTGCGCCTTGATGTCCTGAATGAGCTTATTGTTGACGACGGAAGGCAGGGACTGGTTCATCTTGTCCGCGTCCATCCCCTTCGTGCGCGTCTGCAGCGCGTCGAGGACATCCTTCGACATAAACAGCTTGTTATTGAGGCTCTGTTCGACGAAGTACTGCGACAAGGTGCTGGAAATCTTCATCGCGAGCATGGGTTCGGTGCTTTCGGCGTTGACCTGGCATAGCCGGGTCTTGGGCACCTGGCTGACCGCGACCGCGCCCCTGAGAGAATCGGGCCCGGAAGCGAAGTCCTTTGACGACGACAGGTCGAGGTCCGCATAAACGCGGCGCAATGCGGTGTCGCTCGCGATCAGCTTGAACTGCGTTTCGAAGTACTCCTCGTCCTGGACCTCGGCGACTCCCTGCCCCGCCGCGGCGTTGGTTCCTTCGCGCTCGATGTTCAGCACCGTCGTCGCGCGGAAGACCGGAGCCGTGAACATCGCATAGCTCGCCGCCGCGGCAAAAACCACCACGAGGAACAGGAGGACGATCCAGCGGCGCCTCGCCAGAATCTCAAGATACTGCCCGAGGTTGAGGTCGATTTCCTGCTCGTTGTCTGCCATGGCCTAGAAGAAGCTCTGCGGCACGTAAATGATGTCGTTGGGCTCGAGAACCATGTCCTTATCCTTCTGGCCCTGCTGAGTAATTTCCTTCGTGTTGATCGTGTAGGTGACGCTCGCCCCATTGACGTTGCGCAGCACTCGTGCCCGGTCCTGAGCGGCGACGGCGGTGAATCCGCCCGCCGTGCTGATGGCCTCAAGCACGGTCATGCGCGACTCTGTCGGAATCGGATAGGAGCCAGGCTTGGTCACCTCGCCCATCACGAAGATCGTCTTATTGCCGTAGTCCTCGATAAAAAGCGAGACCTGCGGGTTGACCAGGTATTTGCCGAGTTTGCCCTCGATGGCGGCCTGGGCCTCGATTAAGGTCATGCCGCCGACCTTGACCGCGCCGACCAAAGGAAGGGACACCGTGCCGTTCGCGTTGACGCGGACCTTGCGGCTCATCTCGGCGTCCTGATAGACCGTGACGGCGATCAGGTCGGCCGAGGAGATGTGGTAGTCGGTCTTCGATCGCACGACCAACTTGAGGGCATCGGCGATTGCGGCCGCTTCCTTGTCCGCGGCGGCCTGGCGGGCGGCGGGGTCGATGGGAGCGGCCGGATTGACAACGACGGCGGCAGGAGCCGGTTCGCTGGCCCCTTCCGTCACGCGGAATCCACCGCAGGCGGCCGTCAGAAGACATAGTGCGAGCGCAAAGAACGGGAGTCGGATCATCCGCGCTTATTATACAGGGTCTAGAACTTAAGCGCCAGGTTCCACGCGGTCTGCATGTCCTGGTAGTTGAACTCGCCGCTGAAAGTCGAGTCCCGCTCACGGTAAACATAAGAGAGACCGGTCGTAAGCCACGCCTGGATATCGTAGGTTACCCAGACGCCGCCCTGGTAAAT
>JAYTSX010000061.1:0-2524 GCA_043745445.1 Elusimicrobiota bacterium | reverse complement strand
GAACACTGAACGTTCAGCAACGTAGTTCATACTTTCTCCGTGGTGTTGCGGCCGAGCAGACCGCTGGGCTTGAAGATCAGGATGACAATCAGGGCGATAAACGCGCCCACGTCCTTGTATTCCGCCTTGATCGCGCCCAGGAAGGCCAGCTTGGGAAAGATGAACACCAGGCCGCTGAGCGTGCCCAGGAAGTTCTCGATGATGCCCAGCACCAGACCACCCAGCACCGCGCCGGGAATACTGCCGATGCCGCCCAGTACGGCGGCGGTGAAGGCCTTCGCGCCGGGCAGGAACCCGAGGTTGTACTTGATCGAGCCGTAGTTCATCCCGTAGAGGACGCCCGCGGCGCCGCCGAGCGCGCCGCCGACGAAGAACGTGAGCGCGATGATGTAGTCGGGATTGATGCCCATGAGGCCGGCGGTCTGGATGTCGTCGGAGCAGGCGCGCATCGCCTTGCCGAGCTTCGTGTGCTCGACGAAGAAGTGGAGCAGGCCCATCAGAATGAGCGCCGCGGCAAGAATGATGATCTGCAGGGTGCTGATCGTCGCCCCGAATACGTCCACCTGCCCGATCACAACCGGCTCCGGGAAGCGCAAGGACTGCGTGCTGACCCACAGGAACACGCCGTTCTGCAGAATGATGGAAACGCCGATCGCCGAGATCAGCGGCGCCAGTCGCGAGATGTGGCGCAACGGGCGATAGGCGAAACGCTCGATGATCACATTGATGAGGCCCGCGCCCGCCATGCTGAGGATGAACATGCCGGCGAGGCCGACGAGGCCCGTGCCGAAAACCGCCGGCAGCAAGGCGGCCAGCCCCAGGGCCATGAACGAGCCGAGCATCAGCACTTCACTGTGAGCGAAGTTGATCATGGTGAGGATGCCGTAGACGAGCGTGTAGCCGAGCGCGATCAGGGAATAGATCGCGCCGAGCGTGAGACCGTTGACGACCTGCTGAATCAGCACGAGGCTATTTGACGGACGGGAACGAGCGGTCCTTGGCGCGGGCGCGCGTCATCGTGATAATCTTGTTGAGCGTGTCGCCCTTAGCGTCGAAAGTCGTCGTGCCGAGCACGCCGGTGTAATTCGTCTTGCGCAGCTCGTCGATGACCTTCACCCGGTCCGGGGTTCCGGCCCGCTCCAATGCCGCGAAGATGACCTGTGCGGCCTCATAGCCGAAGTGGTCGAAGGGCTTGAGATCCTCGCCTGCGCCGGTCCAGCGCTTCTTATAGTTTTCCATGAAATTCTTCGCGCTGGCCAACTCTTCAACGGGGACGCCGACAATTGAGAGATAGGCGCCGTCGGCCGCGTCGCCGGCGACGTCGAAGATGCTGGGGGTCTTCGCGCCGTCTCCGGAAATGAACGCGAACGGATCTTTAAGCCCGAGCTCGCGCATTTGCTTGAGGATCAGGCCCGCCTCGGTGTAGAGACCTCCGAAGTAGATGCCCTCGGGTTTGTTGGCGTCGCCCTTGATCTTGGTGAGCAGCGCCTTGAAGTCCTTGTCGCCCACGGAGATTCCGTCCTCGCTGACGATCTTGCCGCCGAGCGCGAGGAACGTTTTCTTGAACTGCTCACCCAGGCCCTGGCCGTACGAGGTCTTATCATGCAGCAAGGACATGCGGCGCTTGCCGAGGGTCTTGTAGGCGAACATTGCGGAGTAGGAACCCTGCACATCGTCGGTCGGGACCACGCGGAACACCATGCGGGGGCCGGCCCAATCCTTCGAATCCTGCTGAGCCGTCACCTCGGGGTTCGTCGCGGCCGGCGAGATCATCGCCACAGGCGCGCGGGAGTAGACCTTCGCGGCAGGGATCGCGCAGCCGGAGTTGTAATGGCCGACGACGGCGACCACGCTGGGGTCTGAGATGATCAAGTTGGCGACGTTCACGGCTTCCTTTTGGTCGGCGCGATCGTCATACGGCGCGGCGACGAGCTTGTAAGGAAACCGCTTCGTCGCGTTTACTTCCTCAACCGCCAACTCAACGGCGCGACGAAGACCCTGGCCTTCCGTACCCATATCGCCGGTCAGCGGTACCGCGACGGCAATTTTAACGGACTTGTCTTTGGGGCCGCAGGCTGCGGCGATGAAAACGATGGCCGTGATGGCGGCGGCTCGGCGGAAGATCATTCGTTGTCTCCTAATTCACACGATGAAGGTGGCCGATTATGCCTCATTGAGCGCACGTTTGTCCATCCGCGAGAGGACTCTCAGACATGAATCCGTCGCCGGCCCGTCACAAGCGTTACATGAGTCACGCCCGTCCGTGGTATAATGAAGACACATGATCAAGAACATGGTGTCGGGCTGGCTCACTCTCGGACGCGATCGAAAACCCGTCGACCTTCTCGACAGCATACGCCCCACCGCCCGCCCCTCCGCCTCTACTAAGGAGGCGCCGGAGCGCCTCAGCGACGCGATCCGCCGGTCCCAGGACGCTCTGCTCCGCATGCAGAACCAGGAAGACGGCTATTGGTGCGGCCCCATCTTCGGCGATTCGACCGTCGATTCCGACACGATCATGCTG
>JAYTSX010000060.1:0-2529 GCA_043745445.1 Elusimicrobiota bacterium | reverse complement strand
AGGAGCGGGCGATGCTCTTGGTGATGTCCGCGAGCAGGGGATATTTAATCTCGCCCAGGCCGCCTTCCTTGCGGGAGAGGTTCGTCCACGCGAGGTGGGAGAACTGGCTGTCCACGGAGCAGCCTATAATCTCGCAGCCGAGCTTCTTAAACTGCTCGTTCGCGTCCGAGAAAGCGGTGATCTCGGTGGGGCAGACGAAGGTGAAGTCGAGCGGGTAGAAAAACAGCGCGACCCACTTGCCCTTATAGTCGGAGAGTTCGATCTCCTTGAAGCCTTTTCCGACGAGCGCCTGGGCTTTGAAGTCCGGCGCGTCCTTCTGCACGAGGGTATCGGCCATGATGATGTCTCCTTTGATTAAGACGCCTTGGCGCATTTTACGCAAAGGCCGTGAAAATGAACGGAATGTCCGGATATTTTAAAGCCCGCCGCCTTCGGCGCCGTCAACGCATCGAGGCGGGAGTCGAACAGATCCTCGATTTTGCCGCAGGCCATGCATACGGCGTGGTGATGCGTCTCGGTGATGGCGTCGTAGCGCGCCTGCGCGGCAGGAGAGTCCACCCGGGCCACCATGCCCATCTCGTGCAGCGTCTGCAAAGTCTTGTACACGGTCGCCAAGGACAGGCTCGGGTACGGCTTCTTAAGCGATTCGTACAAAGATTCAGCGCTGGGATGGTCGCTGCGACCCGACAACTCCTCGTACACGGCGAGGCGCTGATGGGTGAGAGGGACCCTCTTCGCTTTAAACAAAGTGCGGACTTCGTCGCGATTTTTCATCGGACCCCTAGGATACGAAAGCTCGGAGCATCCACGCCATTTTTTCATGAGCTTCCATCATGCCGACCAAAAAGTCCTCGGTCCCTTTGTCGGCCGCGGTGCCGCAGGCGTCGGCGTCGTGGCGAAGCGCGCGAATGAAGGCCTCGTGGTCGCGCAGAAGCTCGCAGAGCATGGCGTCTTCGGGGGGAATGCGGCCGGAGCCGGTTTCCTTGAGGCGGGCATTTGCCAGCATCTCCTTCATCGAGCCAAGGGCGCGGCCGCCCAAGGCGCGGGAGCGTTCGGCGGTCTCGTCGATCTCACCCTCGAGCGCCGCGTACTGGCCCTCGAAAAATTTATGAAGCTCGCTGAAGCGGGGACCCTGCACGTTCCAGTGGAAGTTGCGAGTTTTCTGGGATAGGACGGAGAGGTCGGCCAAGGTCCGGTCAAGCAAAGCCAGGACTTTCGCCTTGGACGAATCTTTGAGGCCAATTTGGGCGTTCATGTCATTCTCCTATTTAATAATTATTATCTTCTAGTAATAGTATCAGACCCGTTGTCATCTGTCAAGGGATGAGGCGTTGGAGCGCCGCCTGCCCAACCCAAAAAAAAGCCGCCCGGTTCGATTCGCCTAAGCGAACCGGACCGGGCGGCGATTGCTCGTTCGACTCGCCCTTAGATGAAGAGGGGGGCGAGAACGAGGGTGATCGTGGCCAGAAGCTTGATCAAGACGTGCAGCGAGGGGCCCGCGGTGTCTTTGAAGGGATCGCCCACGGTGTCGCCGACGACGGCGGCCTTGTGCGCGTCCGACTTCTTGCCGCCGTGCGTGCCCATCTCAATGTACTTCTTCGCATTGTCCCAGGCGCCGCCGGCGTTGTTGAAGAACAGCGCCATGAGAATGCCCGTGATCGTGCCGACCATCAGGAACGCCGCGACAGATTCCGCGGCGATCGTGCGCTGTGTATCCGAAATGAAGCCGCGCATAAGCAGACCGACGACGATCGGGGCGCCGACGGCGAGGATGCCGGGGGCGACCATGGCCTTGAGCGCGCCGAGGGTCACGATGTCCACGCACTGGCCGTAGTCCGGATCCTCGGTGCCCTTCATGATGCCCGGGCGCTCCTTGAACTGGCGCCGGACTTCCTGAATGACGGTCTGCGCGCAGGTGCCGACCGCGCGGATCGCCAAGGCGGAGAACAGGAACACGAGCATGGCTCCCAGCATCGCGCCGACGAACACCTCGGGCTTGGACAGGTCCACGCCGATGCGGATGCCGGTGTAATTGAAGATTTCGTCGAGATACGCGGAGAACAGCAGGAAGGCGGCCAAAGCCGCCGAGCCGATCGCGTAGCCCTTCGTGAGCGCCTTCGTCGTATTGCCGACGGCGTCGAGGCGGTCCGTCTTCTTGCGGATTTCCTCCGGCTGGTGGGACATTTCCACGATGCCGCCGGCGTTGTCGGTGATGGGACCGAAGGTATCCATGGCCAAGATGTAGGCCGCCGTTCCGAGCATGCCCATCGTGGCGACCGCGGTGCCGAACAGGCCGCCGGTGAGACCGGCCGCCGGTCCAAGCGCCAGGACGCCGAGCTTGAAGGAAGACAGGATCGCGACCGAGATCACGATGATCGGCACGGCCGTGCACTCAAGACCGACGGCGATGCCGGCGATGATGTTCGTGGCCGGTCCGGTCTTGGACGCGTCGGCGATCTCGAGCACGGGGCGGTACTTGTACTCCGTGTAGTACTGCGTGATGTAAACGAACGCCTGCGCGGTCAGAAT
>JAYTSX010000059.1:0-2538 GCA_043745445.1 Elusimicrobiota bacterium | reverse complement strand
ACTGGCGCGCCGCTGATGCATTTCTCCTCGAAAATCTTCGCCAATTCGGGCAGGATCAACCAACTCTCGACCGCGATGACTTTTTTGCTCATGACGTCCTTGGCTCGCATACAGTTTCCTCCGGCGGCGCCGCCGCGAGTCCCGGAACGCAACGATCCGGCCCGTCAAGGACTTCAGGCCGAACTGTTGCTTAGTATCTCATCATGAATCCCGACCGTTGGACGCTGAAGACGCAGGAGGCCTTCCAGGACGCGCAGTCCGCCGCCGAGCGCCGCGGGCACCCCGAGAGCATTTTCCAATCCAGACATGAGCCTGAAGGACATTGACGGTTTGGAGTAGCTTTTAGGTCCGTTCTCCTCTGTTTTGGTCGTTGGGAAGATGGTCTGAGATAATGGTGTTTCTCTGGAGGGAGGCCGTGGTCGTTGTCCGTTGCGTCGCCACGAACTTGAACGCCCTGGCGCCTGCGGCGCCAGGGTTTTCGGTTCGCGTGTACCGCTCGCTCGAAGGCTGGGGCTACCACTGCCTGGCCAGCCGCAGCCGCAGCCCCATCCGCCCCGCCACGGCCGCGGCGCTCGCCACGCGCCTGCCGACGGCAGCGCGCGCCGACCTCGTGGAATTCGGACCGTTCAAAACCGCGGTCGCGCAGCTATCTCCGAAGACGGCTCGCGAAGAAATAGCTTCGTCCGGTCGAGTCATGAACGAGCGGCGGGAACCGCGTGCCCGCGTCCTCCTCGCCGAGGATCATCCCGCACCGCCGTTGGGCGCCCTGATTATGAAAATCCGCCGGCTCAGAGCCAAATAGCTGCATGTTTCACAGGTAAGAAGTCGGCCTCCGGGCACACACATAGGCATGACCCGCTTAGGACTGCTCGCCGCTTTTCTGCTTCTGGCCTTCCCCACCGGGGCCGCCGCCTACGGCGTGGATGATAACGACTCCTCCGACTTCCTCGGGCCGGGGCGCCTCATCCGCTTCGACTACGCCAACGACTACTTCACCGCGACCGACCACTACTACACCCAAGGCCTGGGCCTGCAGTACTTCGATCCCGCGTTGAAGCGTTCCCCGCTCATGAAAGCGCTCGTCTCGCTTCCGGGTTCGCAGGCGTACTACGGCCTCGATCTGCGCAATTCCGGCTACACCCCGGCGCGCCTGACTTTCGACGCCCCGCTCATCGGCGACCGCCCCTTCGCCGCGACGCTCACCTTGGGCCACGTCCGAATCTCGCGCGACCGTGATCGCGGGCTGACCTTGACGGCGCGCCTCGACGCCGGCTTCATCGGCCAGGCCGCCGGCGGCAAGTGGCAGCAGGTCGGCATTCACCGCGCGACCGGGAACCTGCTTCCGCGCGGCTGGGACAATCAAATCCGCAATGACCTGGCGCTCGATTACTCGCTGCGCCTCGATAAAACGCTCGCGGGCGCGCGTTACGGGGACTTCGGTGTTTACGGTGAGGCGACAGCCGGCACTTTGCGCGACAACGCGGCGTTGGGCGCGTTCGGACGCGTCGGCCGCATCGAAGCGGGTGAGCAACGCCGCCTGTACCTCTTCGGCCGCGCGGAATCAAAGCTCATCGGCTACGACGCGACCTTGCAGGGCGGGCTGTTCAACCGCGGCAGCCCCTACGTGCTGACCTCGCCGCAGGTCCGCCGCAACGTCCTGCGCGCAGACATCGGCTTGGCCGTCGATCGAGGACGCTACGCGCTGATCATCACGCGAACCTTCTTAAGCCGCGAGTTCGTCGGGGGCCTTGCCCATCAATGGGTGGAGCTCAGCTACCTGCGCCGCTTCGGCGAGCGCCGGTGACGGCGACGACGATCCTCCGCCTCGCGGTCAGGCAGCCTTCGAGCGCCTGGCGCGTGACCTTGGCGAACGAGACGTTGCGCTCCTTGCGGCCTGAAGATATCCCCTGCTCCAGAGGCGTTCGGCCTGTTTCAAGCAATCCCAAGGACCTACGGGCAAGTCACGATCGAGGGAACGACCGCGCCCAAATCGCTCACGGCGATCTTGACGCAGATTCCCCCCACGCTCTTGAGAATCAAGCCCGTCCCGGAGCTCGAAATATAGGTGTCTCCTCCCGCGACTTGAAGTTTCGCCGTCGGCGCCGCAGTCCCGACGCCGAGGTTGCCCGCGGTGATGAAGGTGCTGGTCGCGATGCTCACGCCGCTGCGCCCGCTCGCGGCGGTGATCCCGGTGCCCGCCGTGTCGAAGGTGATGGTGCCGGTCATCGTGCCACCTGCTGTGGGAAGACGGCTGGAAAGATCGACGATGACGCCGGTCAACGCGGAACCATCGATCGCGGGGAGCGCCCCAGTCAGCTTGGACGCCGCCATGCCGACGATTTTGGCGTCGGTTACAGTGGCATCGCCGTAGCTGGCGGTCTGCCATTGGCCGGATACCGCGCCGGTCGTGACCGCCACTCGATTGTCACCGAACTTCCCGGAGGTGATTTGCGCGGTCGAGAGGCTGGGTATGTCGGACACGGCCCAAGTTCCGGTGCCGGAAATCTTGGACTTGGCGATGTTCGCCCCGGCGGCGAC
>JAYTSX010000058.1:0-9359 GCA_043745445.1 Elusimicrobiota bacterium | reverse complement strand
GCACCACCAAGGCTGCCGCGGCGCACGGATCCCCCATCAACCGCAACTCTTCGGCGACCATCTCTTTTGTCAGCTGCACGATTCGAAGCTCATCCATGGTGTTTGTCCCTCTCACCATGGATATAGCCCCGCGCGCATCTAAACGCGACCCAACAAAATGTAAACGTCAGGTTAACGCGGGCCTATAAATAAAAAGCCCCCAGGCGCGGAACGATATGCGCCGGCTCTTCGAGGATATCGAAGATCGCCTTCGCGCAGTACACGCGGTCGCGCTTGGTTTTGTTTATCTGCGTGACTACGCCCGACTTCTCAAGTTTCTCGATGCCGCGCTGGGCCGTTGTAAACGCGACCCCGAGCTGCTCTGCCGCCTTCGTAATGGTGAGGAACGGGTTGGCAGCCAGCATATCCACGAGTCGTAGCGGCACTTGAGAAGGAGGACCGGCAGCGGCCCGGCTTGCCTCGATGCGCCAGCGTTCGAGGAGTTTGTTGATTCGCGCGGCTCGGCTCAAGGCGTCTTCGGACTGCCGCGCGACGCCGTTAAGAAAGTAAATCAACCAAGACTCCCAATCGCCGCGCGCGCTGACCGCGCCCAACAAATCGTAATAGTCGCGACGGGTCGCTTCAAAGAAAGCGCTCAGATAGAGCAGCGGCGTGGGCAGGATTCCACGCTCGACTAAAAATAAAGTCACCATCAGGCGGCCCACACGGCCATTGCCGTCCAGGAAGGGGTGAATCGCCTCGAATTGGTAGTGGGCCAAGGCCACCTGGACCAATGGCGGCACGCTGTCTTCATGCAAAAATTTCTCCCAGGCCCCGAGACAGCCCATGAGGTCATCGGGCGCCGGCGGGATAAAGGAGGCTTGCCAAAGAGTCGCGCCCGGCGCTCCGATCCAGTTCTGGGACCGCCGGAACTCGCCGGGCGTTGCCCGCTCGCCGCGTACGCCCTTCATGAGCCGCTCGTGCAGTTCCTTCACAAGCCGCAGCGACAGCGGGAGCTTCTTGAGGCGTTTGATTCCGTATTCCAGCGCGATGACATAATTGCCGACCTCGCGCAGGTCATCCGGGCTCCGTTCGACCGGTGCGCCCGCTTCGGCCTCCAGGAGCTCCCCCAAGGTGGCCTGAGTGCCCTCGATGCGGCTTGAAAGCACCGCTTCGCGCTTGATAAACGGGCGCATCAACAGATGCGGATTAGGAAGACGGGCTCCTTCACCGGCCAAACGACCGATCAGGTGGTCCGCATCAGAAAGAGCTCGCACCAGCTTCGGCGTCCAGGCCAGCGTTGGAGGCAGCGGGTTGGGAATGTAGGACGAGTAGCCGCCGGGGCGGCGGACCCAGCGCCCAGGAGGCTTCGGAGGACCGATGATCGCTTTCTTAGCCATCGAAAATAGCGTCTCTAGCTATTAGCGCATAGTGTATGGTAGCGCTAATAACTTGTCAAGCCATTATCGCCTTAAAAATAGGCCTTTCAAAGCAGATTCGATACGGGCAAGAAGACCTATCCCCGATTCACGACAAGGAATTCCACTTTCTAGGGGGTTTTCTTCAGATACTGACCGAAGAGGTCGTCGACGGGGTGCAACTGCGCCGCCCGGGCGTCGTCGAGGATGGAATACACCCCGACCCAGCGGTCCCGCGGATCGAGGACTCCGAAGACGCGCGCTGTGTAGCGCTTCCAGAAGGCGTCGAGAACTCGCAGTCCCTCGGGTGTGACGCGAGGAGCCTGCTTTAGCCTCGTCATCTCGGCGCCGTTCACAAGAATGTACGAAACCCCTTCTTGCCGGATCTTCCGCGCCAAAGACTGTGCGTCGGCGGATTGGTCGGCCCAGGCCTCGAGAGCGGTCCGCTGATCCGGCGACGAAATGATCGCTTCCCTCTTGAGGTAATACCCGCGAGACTCGCTGTAAACCAGCACCTTGGCGCTCACGGGGGTCTGCTCGTTCAGAAATTGATAGCCGGCATACGCCGGCGACGGATAAGAGACGACCTTATGCGCCAGGTAGTCGTCGAAATTCTTGGCGCCGAGATAGACGGGGAGCTTGGCCCGGTTCGAATCCATGACCGCCCAGCCCAGCGCCGAAAGTGCCGCCAGGCCGAACACACTCGCTCGAAAGGCCGTTGCGGCCCATTTTAATTCCAAGCCCTCGATCAAATACGCGACGAGAAGCGCGACCACGGCAAGATGCGGAATGAAGAATCGCGTCATGGGCGTCAGCACGCTCAAAGGAACCCAAGCCGCGAGCGCGAACAGCGCGACGAGCCTCCCCCGCCTCTCGAACGGGAACAAGAGCAGTCCTGGGAGGAGGGCAAGATAGACTGGGCCGATACTCTCCGTAATGTCTTCCGCAGGATTCAGGAAAGCCCACGGATGCGTCAGGCACCCCCAGAAGCCCGCAGGCGTGAGAAGGCGGCGGATATCGCTTCCCGCCGCGCTGATCTGCCGCCAGTCGGGCACGGTCGCGCCCGCTGCCGCGAAATGCTCGTGGAAGAACGGATAGAGAGGATTCCCGTAGAAAAAAACATTCTTCAGCACCCACGGCGTGATAAGGATCGCCGCGATCGCGCCAAGCGCAGCCACGCGCCCCAAGAGGTGCTTGCGCTCTTCCCCGGTCGAGCATCGCCCCGCCGCCAACGGCGGGACCACAGCAAGGGCCAACAGCCACGCCGGATACTTTGTCGCCATGATAAAGCCGAGGAAACAGCCGGCTAGAACGATGGCGGGAGTCGCTAGTCCGTCCTGTTCCTCGGTGGCGGCAAGCAGCCCGGTCAAACAGCACAACTCCATCAAGGTCCACTCAAGACCGACGGAAGTCCGAAATGACTCGCCCACGACTACGGGGGTGCTCGCGAAGATCAACGCCGCGATGACGCCCGCTTTGGGACGCCCTAGCCGCCGGCTCAACCCCAGTAGCGCGGCACAGCACCAGAGCAAAAAGCTCGCGTGTAGAATGGACGCGGCGACGCCCCACGGCTCGATGGCGAGCGACAACCCCGAAAGCATCTGCGGCAAGGCGGGAATTCCGGAATAGGAGTTCGACGGCGTCGGGTATATCCTCCCGTGGAGGATATACTGCGCGGGTAGGGCCAAGTGATACACGAGAGCATCGTAGAAGGTCTCGGGAATAAGCGAGTAGCGCAAGGTATACAGCCAAAGGAGCACGATAACCGCCCCCGCGCAGGAACTAAGCGCGTCCGGCCCGGGCGATTTAGAGTTTTCCCGCATGAGCGCGAAACGAACGGACAGGAACAATTCCCGCAAGCCCGCCGCGCTCAACGCGACAAGCATGCCGAGAACCGCGGTCAGGAAGCGGCCGCTCCAGAAGCCGCAAAGGCCCAGGAGGAACAGAATCGTTCCCACGAAACCGTATCCGAGCCCGAAGCTCAGCGCCGCCTCTTCCCAAGCATTGTGCGCGACGAACCGGAGAGTTCTCAAGACAAGCCGCCCGACACCGAGCAGGGCCAGCGTGAGCGTCGCGGCGCAAAGCAGGCGCTTGAGGTGCCCTGCGGCCGCGTGGACGGCGGGAATGATCGCGAAGTCGTAGGCGAGCCAGCGATTAAAATAACGTCCG
The DNA here is from genome assembly GCA_043745445.1 of Elusimicrobiota bacterium. Lineage (GTDB taxonomy): Bacteria > Elusimicrobiota > Elusimicrobia > UBA1565 > UBA9628 > GWA2-66-18. Next base: position 5,793 of record JAYTSX010000058.1, on the reverse strand, counting down.
AATTCCTGGCCGCCGGCGATACGGGCGACGACGACGATCGTCCAGACCGCGGTCAAGGCGATGACAAGCGGCGCCATCGTCCCACGCGGCGCCTCGGGCTGAGGATGATTCTGTTTTCGGCGTTCTTGCGATTTAGCGATAGGCAATCATACTGTTTCTGATCATTCGCCTTGAGCCGGCTTCCGGGCTTCGCCGGATCCCTTCGCAATGTAAACGTCAGGTTAACGCGGGCCTATAAATAAAAAGCCCCCTATTCGGGGGCGTTAAATTGGTGGACCTTAACGGGATCGAACCGTTGACCTCCTGCATGCCATGCAGGCGCTCTCCCAGCTGAGCTAAAGGCCCTACGCGTGCATTCTACCAGATTCAGGCGGCCCGCTCAACTACTCCCTGACGGGCGTGAGCCCGGAGCGTCGCGGGCGTCCGTCAGGGCCATAACCGTCGAAGCTTGCGGGCACGGAAACGGGAGCCGAAATATTGACTGTGTCGCGCCCGTCCAAACCACCGCCATCGAAGAGCCGATCAAGCTGGCCGAAGCGATCATAGGTCAGAGCGGTGCCCTTCGGCTTCATTTGACCCTGCGCCCGAAGCGCGGCGATCAATTTCCGATCTCCCCGGCCGCTGGTCTCACGAAGCAGCTTGGCGGTGTGCTTTCCCAGCCCCGCCTTGCGGGCCTCGAGGCCGTCGACCACTTCCTGGAACTCCTCCGGTCGCGCGAGCGCCTGGGCGAGAAGAAGCGCCGCGGCGCGCTGAGAATCCATCGGCTCCTTGCCAAGCGCCGAACGCAAAGCCTTGGCCGATCCGACGCTCGAGCCGACGCCCGCGCCGATGACGGCGACCTCAAGGTAATCGGACACTGCGCGCGGCGCGGTCATTGCCGCGACGGAGCGCAAATGCAGCTCGAAAGAGTCGAGGAGGCGCGAACCGTAGAGAGGATCGGCGGCCAAAGACAGTCCCACGGTCCCGAGATACGCCCCGGAGTAGCCCGTGGCGGGCGCGGTGTGCGCGTCGCCGGGGCCGGCGGGCCCAGCCGCGGCCCGTACCGCGCCGAGGACGAGGAGGATCAGCGGTAACGCCTTCACGTCAACAGGATAGCCCCGGAATCGGCTTGATTCAAGGGGTCAGCAAGGACGGCAGATTCCTGCAAAACTCGATCTCGGCCGGAAACATTTCATGCAACGGCAGCTTGCCGAGATCGCACCAAAAGAGCTCCAGGACATCGTCGCCGTTGCCGGACAATCGCAGCTCGCCCGAGACGCGCTCGACGAGCCAATACACGGACACGATTTGAATCGGAGCCTTCGTGGACAGATGCGCTTCCTGATTTGCGTAGAGCGTGCGCACGGGCCGGATCACCAGTCCCGTCTCCTCGACGAATTCGCGGCGCAAGGCATCACCCGGGGCCTCCCCGATTTCCACGCCTCCGCCGGGAAAATTGATGAAGCTGCTCCCGCTGAAATGAGAACGCGTCAGCAGAACTTTATCAGCGTCACACAGGACGCCGTAGATGCGGCAGGAGAAGCTTCTCATTTATTCGCATTCAGAAAAGCGATCACGGCGGTCTTCGCGTCGCCGAGCAGCGGGTCACCATCGCCGACAAGAAGATGGTCGAAGTCGTAGCTGCGCAGCAACTCCAACGACCGCTTCAGGGTGGCTGGATCATCCTGCTTCTCGGCGGGGACGGTCTTGAGCCGGCCACCGGGCGCGATGAGGGCGTCGCCGACAAGCATCAATCTTCGTTCGGGCCAGTACAGTGCGATCTCCCCCGGCGATTTCCCGGGAAGATGCACGCAAACAAGGCCGTGAACGAAATCGCCGTCGCTGACCGTTTTCTCAGGCACGATCCCTGCCTCTTTGCCCTCTAAAATATGAAGAACCGTCGGGATATTCCAACGCTTAAGAACTGACTCCCGTTCGCGCAAATGGTTGCGGTTAGTGATGACGAGCGCATCGGGCTTGAGGCCCGCCGCTTCAATGTAAGCGAGATCATCGACCGAGAACGGCACAGGATCCACGATCACGGTACCCGCGGCGGTCCGCACGATGTGCCCGTTGAAATTGAATTTCTTTTCCGCGTTGAAGGCGAACCAGCAATAAGCGCCGTCGGCAAGTTGAATCATGATGGGATTGGCCCCGGTTTGAGTTTTCTCACCGCTTCCAGGAAGCCCCACTGGGGAACATCCGCGCGCTTGAGCCCTTCGTCAAGAACGCCATGGGCTTCACGGTAGCGATACCAGGGGAGCTGCGGGAACAGGTGGTGCACGGCGTGAAGATTCTGGCACAGAAAGAACGGATCGAGCCAGGCGGGAAGGATATTCGCGGTGTCCTTAAAACGCCCGCGCTCCGTGTGCGGCCGATGCGGCCAGTAATCAAAGGTCAGGGCCAGGGCGGCGACGGCGAGTTGGGCCGGGAGCGTCCAGGACAGCAACAAGTCACGAAGATGGCCGGCGCGCCAGGCCCACGCATGAAGCACCACGATGACGGCGATGGTGGCAAGGGACTGAACAAACGCCGAGTCGCGGCGGCGCAGACGGGTCAGATAGGTCCAATAGTGCATCTGAAGCATCGTCAGACAGCGGAGGCTCATGGAGAGCCAGGTTCCTCCAGCGACCCAGAAGTCAGGATCCTCGCGCGGGTCATTGGTATGGGCATGGTGATGCAGATGATTGCGGCGGATCGCCGCGTAAGGGCCGCACAGGACGAAAGTGGCGGCATATCCGAAAATCTCATTGAGCCAATACAGGCGGGAAAGGCACCGATGGACCGCGTCATGCAGCACCGTGAACTGAGCGTAAGCGCAGGCGGTGTTGACGGCGACCACGAGGGCGGCGGGCCAGAGCCCGCTCACGCCGGCCGCGCTCGAGGAGACCTGGACGGCGAGGGCGACAAGGCACAGGGCGGCCGTGGGCCAGGCTGTCGTCCCCTCCTTGAGCTCAAAAATACGCACGCTGCGCACATCCACGCCGCTCACGCAACGATGATAGCTTTTTCGTACACTGGGCTCATGGTACGACGGGTCGTGCTCGCCGCCGCGCTGGTCCTGTCGTGCGCGTGCTCACGCGACGGCTCGGGCCCCGCGCGTCTCCTCGTCGCGGTTCCGATCACCGGCGCCATGGCCGCTTCAGGACAGGGCGTCGAGCGCGGGGTGCGAATGGCGGTCGAGGATGAAACCGCACTCGGAGGCCTGCCGGCGGTCGAGGTTGTCGTCTCCGATGACCGCTCGGACCCTTTCGAGGCCGCCTCCGTCGCCCGCCGCGCCGTCGACGACCCGCGGGTGTTCGCGGTGATCGGGCACCTGACCTCGGGTTGCGCGATTGAAGCCTCGCGCATCTACGCGCAGGCCGCGCTCGCGATGATCACGCCGTCGGCCACCGCGACGGCGCTGACGACCCAGCAGGACCGTCCCGACTGGGGCGGAGAGCGCGTCGTCTTCCGCCTCCCCCCCTCGGACGCCATGCAGGGAGAATTCGCCGCCGAATACGCGGTCAAGCGTCTGTCCCTCAAGCGATTCGTGTTGGTCCATGACCGCTCGCCTTACGGCCTCGGCCTGGCCGAGACCTTCCGCGGGGCGATCGAACGCAAGGGCGGTACGGTTTCCCATTTCGAGGCCGTCACCCTTGGCGACAAGGACTTTGCCCCGACCGTCAAGACGATCCTGACCGCCCGTCCCGACGCGGTGTTCTTTGGCGGCATCTACATGGAGGCCGGGCTCCTGATCAAACAGGCCCGCGCCGCGGGCTACAAGGGCGTCTTCCTGTCCGGCGACGCGACGAAGAACAGCGACTTTTTTGAAGTCGCCGGAGCGGCGGGCGACGGCGCCTACATCTCGGTCGGCGGGGTCCCCGTGGAGGCCCTTCCGAGCGCGACCGATTTCATCGAACGCTATCAGAAGCGCTGGGCGGGCGCCGTGCCCCGCACCTACGACCATTACGGCTACGAAGCCGCGCGCGTCGCCCTCGGCGCGCTGCGCCGCGCCGGCGACCCCGACCGCAAGAAAATTCTCGAGGCCGTACGCAACACCAACATGCGCGCTATGGTCGGAGACATCTCCTTCGATTCCAAAGGCGACACCCTGCGCGGCATCGTCACCATGACAAAAGCCGATTTCGCCCACAAAAAATTCGAAGTCACCTACTGACACCTATTAATCAAAAAAGCCCCTGATCTTTCGATCGGGGGCTTTTTTGGGTACGGAATCTTTGCACGAGGGGGGACTCGAACCCCCAAACCCTTTCAGGCGTACGCACCTCAAGCGTATGTGTCTGCCAGTTCCACCACCCGTGCGCGGGTTTACGGCTTATTTACTTCGAGGTTTTTGAAGCTTTTGCGGCAGGCTTCGCCGCGGAATCGATCGACTTGTACGCGTCTGACGCGGCCGGCGACGACGGTGTGGCCGGAGCCGCGGCCGGGGCCGCCGCCGGGATCGGCGCGGGCATGGGCGGGGCCTTTGAGGTCACGCTGGACATGCCGGTCCGGTCCGAGAGAAGAGTCAGAAAGAGCGAGGTGACGGCGAAAGTCGCCGCGAGGCCGCCCGTGAACTTTTTCATGAAGCTCGAGCCGCTCGGGGTGTTGATCAGAGAATCCCCCCCGCCTCCGAACATCGACAGGCCCGCGCCGCGGCCGGTCTGAAGGAGCACGAACAGGATCATGCCCAAGCAGGCGATGATGTGAATCGTCATTAGAAAGTGGTACATGTTGGTTGGATTATACCTATTTTATGACGCGAGCGCGACGAGGCCCGGAAGAGTCTTCCCCTCGAGGAGCTCCAAAGACGCGCCGCCGCCGGTTGAGCAGTGGCTCATCTTGGACGCGAGGCCAGTCTTCGCCAGAACGGACAGGCTGTCGCCGCCGCCGACGATGGTGACTGCGCCTTTTTCCGTCGCCTCGGCCATGGCCTTAGCCACGGAAAAACTTCCCTGAGAAAACGCGGGCATCTCGAATATCCCCATCGGCCCATTCCAGAAAATCGTCTGAGCCTTCGCGATGTGATCGGTAAAGAACTCGATCGCGTGCGGCCCGATGTCCACGCCGATCATGTCGGACGGGATCGACATGGCCTGCGTGAAGGAGGTCGCCGCGTCGGCTGAGATTTCACGCACGACAAGATGATCGGCGGGCAAGAGGACCTCGACTTTCTTGTTGTAGGCCTTCTCGATGATCGACTTCGCGGCGTTGATCTGGTCTTTCTCGAGCAGGGACTTGCCGATATTAATCCCCTGCGCGGCGAGAAAGGTGTAGGCCATGGCGCCGCCGATGAGCAGAGCGTCCACGCGTTCCAAGAGCTTATCGAGCACTGCCAGCTTATCGGACACCTTGGCGCCGCCGATGATCGCGAGAAACGGGCGCTGCGGATTGCCGATCACGCGGTCGAGGAACTCGAGCTCGCGCTGGACGAGGAAGCCGATCGCGCCGGGCAGGTGCTTGGTGACGCCGGCGGTCGACGCGTGCGCGCGGTGCAGGGCGCCGAAGGCGTCCTGGATGAAGAGGTCGCCGTTCTTGGCCAGCGCCTTGGCGAACGCGGGGTCGTTGGCCTCTTCCTCGGCGTGAAAGCGGAGGTTTTCAAGAAGTAGAACATCGCCGGGCTTCAGCGCGGTGACGGCCTTCTCGGCGACGGGGCCCACGCAGTCCTCGGCGAACGCGACCGGCTTTTTGAGCAGCTTGCTCAACTCGGCCGCGACGGGCTTCAGCGAGTACTTCGGCTCGACCTTCCCCTTCGGGCGGCCCAGGTGCGCGATCAGGACGATCTTCGCGCCTTCGGCGACGAGGTACTCGAGCGTCTTGAGCGTCTCGCGG
>JAYTSX010000057.1:0-2541 GCA_043745445.1 Elusimicrobiota bacterium | reverse complement strand
CGAAGCCGACGAGCAGGAAGATGAACGAGGTGATGAGGTACTGCAGACCGATGACCTTGTGGTCCACCGAGAAGACATATTTCTCCCAGAACGAGAGCTCGTGGTGTCCGTGGCCGTGTTCGTCGTGGCTCATCTAGAATTCCTCCGCAGGGTTCGACGACGCGACGGTCGCAACCGGGTTGGTCGCGAGGCGGCTCTTGTACCAGGCGTCGAACTCCTCCTGGGTTTGCACATACACATCGCCGCGCATCAGGCTGTGGGCGAAGCCGCACAGCTGCGCGCAGGTGATCTCGTATTTCCCGGTCTTGGTCGGCGTGATCCACATCGGGATCTTCATCCCCGGCATCGCGTCCTGCTTGATGCGGAACTCGGGCACGAAGAAGTCGTGAATCACATCCTTGGACAGCAGGTCGATCAGCACGGTCTTGTCGACGGGCAGGCGCATCTCGTTGCCCATGACGACATCGTCGGCGGACGCGGGGTCCTCGCGGTCCAATCCGATCGGGTTGGAGAAGTGCACGAGCTCGCTCTTGCGCCGGCCGAGCTTCCCGTCGGGCCCGCCGTAATGGATGTTCCAGCCGAACTGCTCGGCGACGACCTCGATGTGCATCGCGTCCTTATCCGAGGGCATGTGCGCCTTGATCTGGTTCCAGACCGGGATCGCGTAGAACACGATCAGCGCGACCTCGAAGGTCATGATGATGATGTCGGGGATCAGGGACTTCAATTCGCCTTTGTTCTGGTAGAGCAACTGCGCGAAGGGGAACTTAGAGAACGAGTCGGGCACCGAGATCCGCGCCGGGGTGTCGTCGTGGTCCTCGCGCTGGGCCTTCACACCGGGGCGGGCGCGGTACTTCACCAGCAGATAGATGAAAAAGGTGCCCCAGAGGGCGAAAATACCCAGCATCGCGGCGTGCACGAGCCAGATGCCGAAGTCAATCTTCGCGGCATAGCTCGAAGCGGCGATAGGCAGCGACCAGCCGTATTTTCCCATGCGTTCCTCTCTAGTGCGATCAGCGGCGGTGGGATTCTATCATAGGACGCCGCGAATTCGCATTGTCCGAGCGCAGATAATTCAAGAATTCGTCAAAACGACGAATCTGACTTTTCGGCGGCGCCGGGGCGCAGGGTCATCAGGTAGGAGGCGACGGCGTCGAGCTCCGCGTCGTCGAGCTTCTCGCCCCAGGCGGGCATCCAGATCATGGGCGTCGCGCCCTTCGCGTCGGCCTTCTCGGGATGGGGGACGCCTTTTTTTATCTTGGCGATCACTTCGGATTTCGTAAAGGTTTCGAAAACGGCGTTGAGCTTTGGAATCACTCCGCCCTTCACATTATTATTGGGATAACCCCCGGCTCCACCCACGCCGTGACAGCCGGCGCACCCGGCGCGGGCGTAAATGACCCGTCCTTTGGCCGCAGGTTCCGCGACGGCGCTCCAAGGCTTCGCCGCGCCCCAGGCCTCGCCCTTCTGAAGCGCGAGATACTCGACGATTACCTTGCGGGCCTCGTCGGAGAGACGCTTATTGGGCATCAAGGTGTCTTTCTTCCACGCCTGAGGATCCTTTATAAAGAGGTCGAGCCACTCCGCCGAGTGCCGGAAGCCCACGAGCGTGAGGTCCGGTCCGACGGCGGATCCGTTTTCGCCCACCTTATGGCAGGCGGCGCAGCCGGCCTGCGTGAAGTACGCCTTACCGGCGGCGGTCCCCGTAGGGGGCGTCTGATTGCAGGCCGCGGCGAACACAAGCGCAAGGAGTAAAAGGGGCTTCATCGGGGAGATTCTACACTAACGCCTGCCACAGTTTCGGGTCTCACTTGCCGATGTTCATGCCGCTGCTAACCCCGTCAACTCTTCCCGGGAAGAGTTTCGGCGACCGCCCGCGCAAGCCAGTGTCGAATGGTCAGCTAGCAATATTTTGCGCTCTACGGCGTTTTCGCAATCCAAAGAATGCTTCCCGTATTCTCGAGCCCCTAAGATCGGCGTTGCGCTCCATATGTCGGTGTCCATCCGTAAGTCCATTCTTGCTTCGAAATCGCCAATCAAAGTGATGGCCGAGTTCATGAGTGAAAACCGAATTGAAGAACCAGAAGGACATGTGCGATTCATCCTTCCATTGAACGAGCCACGTTTTACCCTCTTTCGTAATCGTCGCATCAGACCCGACCGTCTCTCTGAAGCCCGCCTCCAGGAAAGGGACTCTCCACGTCAGCGGTAATGAGTAGAGGACGATCACATTTTCGTCCGGCAAGTGCGTGGCAAACGGCCGCCCTATTTGAGCTCCCATTCGAGCTCGCAGCTCAATTCGGCGTAGGCCATAAATATTTTCGATCGGGAGATCCGGCAGGATGCGTTCAAGCTGCTCCTTGTCGAGGGCGTGGATGTCTCCAGGCGCCGGTTTTCGCTCCACGATCCGTGGATACTTGATGGCGCCCTTAGAATCGCGCTTGATGCGTTTTTGCGCGATGACTGACTCCTTTTGAGTGCGATAGCTATTCGACATATTCCTCAACGGGCGACGGCCGGTCGTTAGGCATCTTCAAGTTC
>JAYTSX010000056.1:0-2545 GCA_043745445.1 Elusimicrobiota bacterium | reverse complement strand
CCGCGGCCTCGGCGAGGTCTCGCACGCCCAGTCGCTCGGCCCCGGCTTTAAGGACGACCTGAGAGACCTCGACTACGCCGTGACCGTAGGCGTCGGCTTTGACGGCGGCGACGAAGCCCGTGCCCTTCGGTAGCTGGGACCGGATCCACGCGGCGTTGCCGGCGATCACGGTGAGGTCGATCTCGACCCATTTCATTAAAGAGGGGGAGGGCATCGCGGGTATCTTATTAAAAAGGGCAGATCGGAGGCGCCTTGTCGTGATATTCAATATTCCTGAGGACAGTAACCTTTCGCCTCTTTAATATCTATCCACAACCCTGGCCATTCCGTCGACTTCGTTTTGCGCCGGCACTGAATTTGAGGAGACGGTAAAGATTTTACGGATGTCACCACTGACGGGAGATACTGCACGCACGGCGTTGCGGAAGCTGGAGACGTTGGGTGACCCGCGGCCCAGCAGGCCGCGGCCATGCCGAGGGCGCCCGCGTCCTCGCGCAGTGAAGCCAGCGCGCCGGCGAAGATGAGGTAGACGCCGATGGACAGCACCGAGCCGTCCGCGTCCCGGGGCGGGAGCTTTCTTTCCTCGTTGAGGGCCATGCTCGCCTTCTCGAAGTCGGCGCCCGCGCCGAGTTCGTTCGCGTCGGCGGGGGAGAGTCCCCTGTGAGTCTTTAGGGAGTCGCTTGCGCGGGTGCGGCGGCGGCCGTCGCCACGGCGCCACTCTTGGCCGCGCTGGCGGTCGCCTTCTTGGCGACGAGCTTCTTCTGTTGCTTGAGCCACTGGCGCAGGTCGGCCATTTCGGCGGCGAGGGCTTTTTTGACCTCAGGTGAGTTTATGTCCTCGTCAGTGTTGACTGCGGAGCCGCGGATACCCTTCCCGTTTTCGTCAAGCTTGCTTCGCCCCAAAATGACTCGTTCAAGTCGACCATCCAGACTCAGACGGAAGTATCTGCTCTCCTTGTTTTGGCCGGAAACCTTCGATGTCTGTACGAAAACACAGATGGGGCGCTTCCCATCGTACTCAGTCGCTTCCGGCGACTCATCGTAAGCAACATCGCAGTTAAGTAGTCCGCGTTCTTTGCCGTACTCCCTGGAACGGATGTTGTTGCCTTTCGCAGGCCGTGCGCCAGGGAGGCCGACGACGGGACCAAGATTTTCCCCGTAGCGGCTATCGATACCGTTGCGCATCATGAAATCTACGATCTGTTTGAACTCGTTCTGAGTGTCCTTGACCGAGTCCTTCAAGTCGGCCTTGCGCGAGTTCGGGCTAACATTCGGTAAATCAGCCGCATGCGTCTTGACAGCGGCGGGAAATGCGGCAATACTGGCTACGAAAAGCAGGGCGACTGTCGGGCGTCTCATAAAGGCCTCCGACGAGGAATAGGGCTTTTCGACTCTCATTATTTTACTAATTGTAGCACGATAGAACCAATGAACAAGACCCAAAAAATCAAGCGTTTGGGGTGGGCCTTGACGGGCGGCCTCGTTCTCTTTTTGGTCGCGGTTCAGCCAGTTTTCTCCACCAATCCACCCAAGAAGTTGACGCGCCATACTGCGCCAACGCCCACTCCGGTTACCTCGGATGGTTCGCAATACGGCGGGGAGAGAAGTGCGGAAGATGATACGAACGCCCCACTAGCCATCGCCGCCACGAAAGAGTACGACCAAGTCGCCGAGCAAATCGCCGCGACTCCCCCCGGCGCTCAACGCGACGCACTCGAACGGCAGAACCAAGCCCGCTCCCTGAAGGTCGATAGCCTCGCAAACAGTTGCTCGAACTGCCCCGCAACGCTCACCGCCGCCGTCGGAATGGCCATGTCCGAGAAAAACCCCGCGAAGGCGCAGGGCCTGGCCGACCGCGCCGTGGTCGCGGCGGAGCAGGCGACGAACGATCCGAAGCAGACCGACAAGTTGGCCAACGCGCTGACGACGCGCGGGGCATTCCTTGAAAAGGCGGGAGAATTCGAGCGCGCCTACGCCGACGCTAAGCGCGCACTCGAAGTCAAACCGGGCGACAAGGTCGCGCTGGGGCTGTATCATTCGACCAAGGGCCGCACCAAGGCCAGCGCCGTGCCCGCGCCGGCTGCGGCTCAAGCCCGCCCTGCTCCGCCGACGGCCGCGCCTTCGCCTTACCGCGATCCTCAGGTGCAGCTGGCGGGAGAACGGGCGCGCGGGCGTCAGCAGGCGATCGGCTTTTACAATAGGGCGAAGTCGAGCAACGATTTGGGCGATACGGCACGGGCGTTGGAATACGCGCAAGCCGCGATCAGGGCCGATCCCAGCCTGCCGGACAGCTACATGGAGCGGGCGAAGGCGTTGCTTGGGAAGAAAGACGGCGTTCGACGGGATCAGCTCGCCCAAGCGATCAACGATCTCCGCTCCGCCATGGAACTCTGGATGAAGAACGGGCAGACCGGACGCTTGGCCGAAGCGAACGGATTGAGCGCCAAGGCCAAGAACGCCAACGGCGATTACAACGGAGCGCAGGACGACGCGAACAGGGCCATGTCTTACGACGCCGGCTACGCGCCGGCCTATTGGCAGCGGGG
>JAYTSX010000055.1:0-2546 GCA_043745445.1 Elusimicrobiota bacterium | reverse complement strand
GAGCAGCCCGCGGCTCACGACAGGATGGCGACCGTCTCTTTAAGACGATCGCGACGCGCGAGCGCTCCGTCGCGCTGCTCCCGGGCCTCGGCGACTTTCTCGGCGGGCGCGGACGCCGCGGCCGATAGGTTTTTGAGCTTCGCCTCGCACTTCTCGATATCCGACTCAGCCTTCGCGAGATCCTTGGCCAGGCGCTCGCGCTCCTTGGCGAAGTCGATGACGTCCGCGAGCGGGATGTGGAAAACCACGCCGTCGGCGACGGCGGTCGCGCTCTGCGCCGGCCGGCTCCCGTTCATCGGCTCCAGGCTCTCGAGTTGGGCCAGCAGCACCACATAGGCGCGCTGCTGTACGGTTCCCTCGAACACGGCCTTGATCTTGAGGCCGGGCGGGACATTGAGCTGGGAGCGCAGGGAACGGATCGCGGTCACCGCACCCATGACCTGGCGCATCTCCTTCTCGATGCCGGGATTGGACCAGTCGCCCGGGAGGCTCTGATAGCCGCCGCGCAAGATGAACTCCGTGGACTCGCCGGCGTACGCCTTGATCGCCGCGTACAGCTCTTCCGTGACGAACGGCATGATCGGATGCAACGCCTTCAGCGACGCCGCGAGCACCTGCACGAGGACCGCACGCGCCGCGTCCTTGGCCTCGCCTTCGGGGCCCGTGAGCCGGGCTTTCGCGAGTTCGATGTACCAGGCGCAGAACTCGTCCCACAGGAAGACATACAGGCCGCCCGCCGCGGCGGCCGGATCGTAAGCGTCCATGGCCGTCTTCGCTTCGGCCAAGGTCGCCTGGCAGCGCGACAGGATCCACGCGTCGGCCGTTTCGAAATTCTTCGCGTCGAGCTTGTAGACGGCCGGCGTCTCCGGCAGGTTCATCAGGACGAAGCGCGTCGAGTTCCAGAGCTTGTTGACGAAGTTGCGCGCGCCGACGACGCTTTGTTCGTCGAACGCGATGTCCTTGCCGGGGAAGGCCTGCGCCATCAACGCGAAGCGCAGGGCATCGGTGCCGTGCTTGTCCATCATCAGCAGTGGGTCGATCACATTGCCGAGCGACTTGGACATCTTCTTGCCGCTCTTGTCGCGCACGATGCCGTTCATGACGGCGACGGGGAAGGCGGGCTTGTCCAGGAACGCGTGGCCCATCATCTGCATGCGGGCGACCCACAGATACATGATCTCGTAGCCGGTGACGAGCGTCGAGGTCGGGTAATAGTAGGCGAGGTCTTTGGTCTTCTCGGGCCAGCCGAACACGGCGAGCGGCCACAGGGCCGAGGAGAACCAGGTGTCCAGCACATCGGTGTCCTGCGTCCAGCCCGCGCCGGGTGAGTCCAGGCTCACGAGCGGCTTCTCGCCGTCTTTATACCAGACAGGAATGCGATGGCCCCACCAGATCTGGCGGGAGACGCACCAGTCCTTGATGTTGACGAGCCAGTCCCGATACGGTTTTTCCCAGTTCTTCGGATAAATTTTGAACTCGCCCGCGTCGAGCGCCTTGAGCGGCGCTTTCGCGAGCTCCGTCTGCTTGACGAACCACTGTAGCGAGAGCAGCGGCTCGATCACCGAGCCGCAGCGATCGCAGATTTGGACCGCGCTCTTATGATCTTCCTTCTTACGGAGGAATCCCTGCGCGTCCAGATCGGCGACGATCTGATCGTGCGCCTTCTCGCGCGAGAGGCCGGCGTAGGACCCCGCCGCCTCGGTGAGCTTGCCGTCGGGGCCGATGGCCTTGATCGCGGCGAGCTTATGGCGCTCGCCGAGCTCCCAGTCATTCTGATCGTGCGCGGGCGTGACCTTCAACGCGCCGGTGCCGAGCTCGAACTCGACATATGAATCCTCGATGACGGGGATCGGACGGTTGATGAACGGTATCAGCACGGTTTTGCCGACCATGTGCTTCCAGCGCGGATCCTTGGGATTCACGGCGACGGCGGTGTCGCCGAACATGGTGATGGGGCGGGTCGTCGCCACCACGACGCCCTCGGAGCCGTCTGCGAGCGGATAATGGATGTGATAGAGGGCGCCTTTGCGCTCTTCGCGCTCGACCTCGATGTCGGACAGCGCGGTGCCGCAGCGCACGCACCAGTTGACCAGCCGCTCGCCGCGGTAGATCAGCCCGCGCTCCCACAAAGTCTTGAAGGCGTGATAAACGGCCAGCGCGCGGGGCTCGTCCATCGTGAACGCCTCGCGCTGCCAGTCGAGCGAAGCGCCCAGGCGATGAAGCTGGCCGAGGATCGTTTTTTTGCAGTCCCGGGTCCAGTCCTGCATGCGCGCCAAGAAGGCGTCGCGTCCCAGGTCGTGCCGGCTCTTGCCCTCGGCTTTGAGCTGCTTCTCCATCACGTTCTGCGTGGCGATGCCGCCGTGGTCGCAGCCGGGAACCCAGCAGGCTTCCTCGCCCTTCATGCGGTGATGGCGGATGAACGCGTCCTGAAGCGAATTGTTCAGCGCGTGGCCGATGTGAAGCGCGCCCGTCACGTTGGGCGGAGGAATGACGATCGTGTACGGGCGGGCCCCGTCGCGAGGCTCGGAGTGAGAAAGCTTCGCGGC
>JAYTSX010000054.1:0-33553 GCA_043745445.1 Elusimicrobiota bacterium | reverse complement strand
TCGTGAACGCGGGCGCGCCGAGAACATAGATACCATCGGGGTCGGAGACCTCGGCCGCGATCGTGCCGTTGAGCGAGTCGACCGTGGTCGCGCCGTCGAGCACCTGCTCAAAGACGCTTGAAGTCTGGTTGAGCTTAAAGACGCGCATGACGGACAGCGGCACAAGGATGGACTGCGCCCCGTAGGCTCCGACGGTGATGCTGCCTAAGGTGACGGCGTAGGGCATCTTCACCGAGATGAGCTTGCTACCCGCGCCGGCGGCCGTGCTCGGGCTCGAGTCTCGCACCGCCGAGAGCTTGAGCACGGTCGTCGAGACGAAGGTGTTCGCGGTGGCGGCGAAGGCGGCGGTCGTCATCGCCAGGTCGGCGGCGGCCAGCTCGGCCCTGCCCTGGATGCCGAGGCGGACACTGAAGCCGTAGGTGTTCGCCGGGATGTCCGCGCGCAGGAGCGGGTTGGCGAAGTTGACGACGGCGCCGCCCGCGGAGGTGACGAGGACGGTCGAGTAGACCGTCGTATCCCGGGCGAGCCCGCCGAGCGAGGCGCGCAGGAGGTTGGCCTGGGCGCTGAGGCTGTTCGTTGAGGAGAAGAAGGCCGTCGCCTGGCCGAAGGAGTCGGTGACCGCCTGCGTCGAGGTCACGGCGGAGACGACCGCGCCGTTGGCCAGGGATAAGGACACGACGCCGGAGCCGACCGCCACGGAGAAGGTGGCGGTTGAGCCCGTGATCGGGTTGGTGAACGCGTCGTACACGGTGGCGGTCAGCACGGACGGAACGCCCGCGATGGAGGATTGGGGGTTGGCGAGCAAGGTGATCGACGCGGGCGCGCCCGCGGTGATAGTCATCGAAGATGAAACCGTCGTCACGCCGATGGCAGAATCACTGACCCGGAAGCGGATGCCCTGGGTTTTCGTGTAGGTCTGGAAAGCGCTGGAGCCGACGCCTCCGGAGAGGTTCAGCGTCGTCACGCCGAGTACGCCGCCGCCGGCGGTCGCGGGCGTGACCGAGTCGACCGCCGCGAGGCTGACGGTGCCGCTGTAGCCGGGGACGAGTGAGTTGCCCGCGTCGCGCGCCGAAACGACGATCTGGAACTGGACGCCGGCCTGCGCGCTCGTGGCGACATTGACCAGAAACTGGGTCGGGCCGGCGAAGGTGACGGGGCTCGACAGCCCGGTGCGTCCGTCGTCATCGGTGACGCGTAACTCCACATTCTCGATCTTATTGTAGGTCTGCGAGGCCGTGAAAGAGTAGGTCGACCCGGAGACCAAGGACAAGGTCGGCACGCCGATCGCGCCGCTTCCGGCGATGGCCGTGCCGCTGAGGAAGGCTTGCACGGTGAGGGAGCGGTTTATGCTGTAGGAGACCGGCGCGCTCGAGGCGTTGAGGGCGTTGACCTGGATCGAGAACGCCGAGCCGACGCCGACCGAGGCGGGGGCGGTGATGGAGTAATGGTCGATGGTGAGCGGCGGTTGAACCACGGTCATCGAGCTCGAGTAGCCCTGTACGCCGAGGGCGGAGTCGAAGGCGCGGATTCGGATGCCGGCACCGCGGTCGAAGGACTCGGTGTTGATCGTCACCTGGCCGGTCGGAGGCATGTTAACGCTGGTCACGCCCAGGCTGCCGGTTGCGTTCACGCCGGTGCTGTTCCAGACGACGGCCGACAGCGCGAGCGTCGCGGAGTAGCCGGCGACTTGCGTGCTGCCGTTGACGGCGGTGATGGTGATGGGGAAGCTCTGTCCTGCGGTCGTGCCGGTCGGGATCGTGATGATGAAGTTGTCGGGGCCCGTGACCGCCATGGCCGTTGAGAGCCCGACGGCGACGCCGGGCGAGGTCTGCGCGGCTTTGGCCTGGATCGATTCGATCTTGTTGTAAGTCTGGCTGGTGATCGTTCCCGTCCCGCCCGAGATTCCGACGGAGGTGGTCCCGAACGAACCGCTGCCCGCGACCTGGGTTCCGGTCAGGAAAGGGGAGAGGTTGACGGTGACCGGGCCGCTCGTGCCAGGGAACGTCGGCAGGCCGTGTCCGTAGGCGTTGCGGGCGAACACCTTCATTTGGAAAGGCACCCCGATCGGGGTCGCGGTCGGAACCTGCACGTCGAAGTGGTCGATGGCCTCGCCCTCGAGAAAGACGGGGATGTCGACCTGGGGAAAGTTGAGGCAGTGGGTGCGGACGACGAAAGTCGAAGACAGGACCGATGAATTGAGAGAGGAGGAGGAGAAGGTCATTGTCGCGATTCCGAGCGCGTTGGTGAAGGCGACGCCGGCCAGCGGCGTCGCGCGGGTGGAGCTGACGATCTCGAAGATGACTCCGACGCCGCTGACCGGAGCGTTGGAGCCGTTCTTGACGACCGCGGTAAAGGTGGAGACTTCGCCGGGGGCCAAGGTCTGGGAGCTGGTCGTGACGCTGAAAGTGGCGGCGGTGGAATCCTCGAAAGCCAGCAGCTCGTTAAGGGCGTAAAAGTAGCCCTGGCTCGTGTCGGGGATGTACGGCGGCATGTTCCCGGTGCCGCCGATCGACGACGGCGGCGGCGGCAAGGCGACGACGGAAGCGCTTGACCCGTCGACCGCGTTGACGGCGACGATGAAGCGTTCCGCCGGACCCGAGTTGCCCGTTTGCGCGATCCTCATCGAATAATAGACGAGGCTGCCGGCCACGACCGGCTGGCTTATGTCCAAGAGGCCCGTGCAAGTGGCCCCCCCGCAATTGGTCGTCTGCTTAAGGGTCGCCGAAAAGGCGTCGGAGCGCCAGGCCTGGGACGCGCTGGCACCGAGGTCATCGATGGCGACGACGGCGTATGAGGTCTGCATCGCCGCGCCCGTCGAGACGAAAATTCTCGTGCCTGAAACCGTCGGCGGCGCATTGACGAGAGAGGACAACGCGTAAGTCCATTGCAGGGTTCCAGACGGATCATAAGCGCGGAGCCCGGGAGAGGCGACGGCGTACACATTCCCGTTGCCTCCGACGCTGACGGCCGTATGGCTGAAGCCGGATTTGGAGAAGAGCAGTCCCCCCGTATTCGCGTTCAGAGCATAAAGGTCGCCGCCGGTAACGAAATATATCTGCGCCCCATCCGTTGAAACGGCGACGGCCCCCGTGTTCCCGGGATAGCTGGCGTAACCTATATTCTCCCAGGCTTTGGCTCCGGTGGCGCTCGCTCCGCCGGCGCAGTAGGTTCCGCCGGTGCTTTGGGCATGGTCCTGCGTCGGGTAGTAAATCGTCGCGCCGTACGCCAAGGTCGGAGATCCACCGGGGGCCGAGAATCCGCCATTGCACAGCAGATAGCCTGAGACGGCGTTCGCTCCGGTCGTGGTGCTGAGACCGATGACCGATTGGAGCAATCCCGTGACGTTCATCGTGGAGGTGAAGGCGACGCCGGCGGAGGAGACTGCGACTTGGCGATCATAGGGGAACTGGTCGCCGCCGCCGGAGATGAGCGTGCGCCAGAGCTCCGTGCCGGAGGGGGAATAAGCGATGGCCGAGGACCTGGTCAGAACGAAGACCGTTCCGTCCGTGCCCAAAGAAACCCCCGACGCGGCGTATTGGGAGTTGGCGCCGGTCGGATAGGTCGTCCAGCGCACGCGAGGACGCAGCAGGCCAGCCGCCGTCGTGGAGCTCGTGTGCTGGGCATTGGCGTAGGACTGCGGCCAAGGGCTCGCTGCGGGCGCCAGCGCCGATGCCGCGCGAGCGAAGTCGAGCGTCAGGGCGGCGGCGAGGAGGAGCTTCCTCACTGGAGGACCCCGGCCTTGAGCAGGATCTTGGGCTCGACGACGAAGTCGATGTAGCGGCCGCCGAACTCAGAGGCGGTGATCCGCTGCTGGAAATTGTGCTGAACGAGCTTCTCTTTATAAGTCTGCCCGCTCGTCACGCCGCTGAAGTCGGCCTTGGTCGCCACGCGGCCCTCATCGGAGACGACGAAGAAGTCGTAGACCTCGGTCGTGCCGTCGAAGGCGTAGGTGATGGAGACGCGGTCGTGGAAGACGCCGGCACCCTCGGGCGTGGTGACCGTCGAAGGACGGGCGGCGGACTCGCAGGCGGAAGAGGTGCAGGTCACCGGACCGGCGACCGCGCACCCCGCGAGGCCGCAGGCCGCGCCGCCGCCAAGGATGCGCGTATTGATCCCGCCGGCGACATAGTCGTAGGAGGTGATGTTTGCGCCCGCGATGGGCGCCCATCCGAACTTCTCGGTCCCGTTGATCTTGTACGAGTAGTTGTCGAAGAGTGTGGACCAGAACGCGGTGCCCGTCGCCGCCGTGGTGAAGGTGTTGGTGTGGCCGTCATAGACGACCTTGTCGGCCGTCAGCGGCGCGTTGACGAGGTGTCCGCCGATGCCGGTTTCGATCACGCTGTCCCGCGTGTTGGAGCGTCCGGTCTCGAACTCCGTGATGAAGAAGTCGGGGGCGGCCCCGGTCTTTCCCGAAAGGTAGCGTGTCGCCTGGGTCAGGTCGGTCGGAAGGTTCTGGTTGAAGCGGGCCTGGTAGTAGAAGTAGTCGAAGCGGCTGGCGCGCTCGGAGAGAGCGACGAGCTTAAACTGGTCGGCGGCGGGGCGCACGACATACTCCTCGAGGCGCACGCGCTGGCCGAAGGCATCGATGAGGGTCTTGCCCTCCTGGTACTCGGCGCGGCGGGCCTCAATGGCGGCGGCGCTTTGGACCGCTTCTTTCGATAGGCCTAGGGCGACTTCGCGCTCGACTTCTTTCTTGAACTCCTCGTTGACCGTCATGGGCGCCGTGGTGGCTTCCTGTTCCTTCTTTTCACGGACGGCGACGATGACCTTCGGGGCGGCGACGGGTGCAGCGGCCTTGACCGCGGCGACGGCGGCCTTGGCGGCCACGGCTTTCGCCGCGACTGCGGCGGCGGCCGCCTTCGTCGGTGCGGCGGAGGCTGCGCGTTCGGCCGCGCGTTCGAGGGGTTGATCGGGCATGACGCGGATTGAGCGCATCGTGCGACCGTCGCCAAGCTCGATCTCCTCTCCGAGCAAGGTTTTGACCGCGACGACGCCCTCGCTGACATCGATGAGGGTGGCGCGTGAGGCGGCCACGTCTACCATGAACGCGGTGCCGCGCACGGCGCAGATCGCGGTCGGGGTGCGAACGCGGAAGCGGCGGTTGAGGCTCTTGGTGACCCAGGCCTTAAGCGTGCCGATGTCGAGCTTGAACAGGGCCAGCTCGCCGACGCCCGCGGAGGACTCCGCTTCGAACTCAGAGGACGCGCCGAGCAGGATCTTCGAGCCGTCCGGAGTCAGGAGGGAGGCCGTCGAGCCGCCGCCGGTACGGATCTTATCGCCTTTTTCCACGCGCCAGGGAACCTCGGTCACCCGGCTCCAGGTTTGCGCGCGGGGGAGATAGACCTCGACATTGCCCTGCCGCTCCACGATATCGATCTGCGCTGAGGCCGCCGTTTGGAGGAAAAGCGCCATTAGGGCGAGGCAGGGGACGCTTATTAGGGAGAGGGCCGACTTCACGACAGGAGTATAGGAGGGGCTATTGAGCCTGTCAATGTCATAAAGGTTACGAGAATTGAAGCCGAGAGCAACGCAAAATAAGAACCCCCCGGCCGGTTTCCCGGTCGGGGGGTCTTTTTGCCCGGAGCTAGCTCTGAGTTAGAGCTTGACGACGCCGGAAGCCTTCGGGCCCTTATCGGTCTGAAGGAGATCGTACTGAACGGCCTGGTTTTCGCTCAGGGAGCGGAAGCCGTCGGCCTGGATCGCGCTGTGATGCACGAACACATCCGCGGTTCCGTCATCGGGAGTGATGAACCCGAAGCCCTTCTGATCGTTAAACCACTTCACTTTGCCTTGCATGCTTGTACACCTCGTATTGCGACTTGTGCGAGCCCCTCGGCGAGGCCTCCTCGACGATGAATCGGCGAGAACTGTAAAAAGTATAGCACGAGGTCTTTGTCCGTCAAGTACCATTTGTTACTGATTAGAGGGGTTATTTTGGCACCCTCCGTAGGACCTAGAAAAGACCTATAAGCGGAGTGTTAATAAGCCTAAATGACGCTCAATGGACGCGAAATACGGAGGGAAGTCCCGGCAATGCCCTTACTTTGCGTTTTGGCGGGCTTTCCGGCGGACTTCGGCGGAGGACCAGCGTTCTTTCTCGTCGGGCGTCTCCACCAGGAGGGGGGGGATGGAGGTCGGCCGGCCCTCGGAATCGACGGCGACCATCGTGACGAGGCAGGAATTGGTATGAACGCGGGTTCCCCCGGGCATGTCCTCGGCGTAGACCTCGACGCCGACTTCCATGGAGCTGCGGCCGGTGTGATTGATCTGGGCCTTGGCGATCAGGAAGGTGCCGACCCGGATAGGCACGAGGAACTCAACGCGCTCCATGGCAACCGTCACGCAGGGTTTGCGAGAGTGGCGCATGGCGCAGACCGAGGCGGCCTTGTCCACCATCTGAAGGACCTTGCCGCCGAAAACGGTGCCGTGCATGTTCGCATCGGGCGGGAACATGAGGTCGGCGACGTCAGAGATCGAGTCGCGCGAGGGGCGCGGCTCCAGGCCGGCCTCCGTCTTGGCTTTCTTAGCGGCCATATAGCTTGGGCCGGCGGTCGGCGAAGAGGTCGCAGGCCGGATGGACCTTCTTGTTCTTGGCGGTCCAGGCGTCGATAGTGACGACCGCGGCGGCGGGCTGATCGGGCCCGAGGCGAACGAGCAAGGTGCCGTTGGGGGAGACCATTTGAGACTGGCCGATGTAGCGCAGGCCGCGCTCGGCTCCGACCCGGTTGGCCGTCGCGGAGAAGACCCGGTTTTCGAGGGAGCGGATCTTCATGCCTTCCGGAGCCCAGGGAAGGACGAGGTTCGAGGGGTGCGCAATCACCTCTGCGCCTTTAAGGGCTAAGGTCCGCGCGGCCTCGGGGAAGAACCAGTCGAAGCAGACCATCACGCCGACTGACACGCCTTTGACCTTCTCGGTCCAGAAGCCGGAGTCGCCGGGAGTGAAGAACTTCTTTTCGCCGCCGAACAGATGGGTCTTACGGTAGACGCGGCTCTTGCCGCCTTGGGCCAGAACGGCGGAGTTAAAGAGACGCTTGCCGGCTTTCTCGGGGAAGCCCGCGACGATGGCGCAGTTGTAACGCGCGGCGTAGGCGCGAAGCAGCCCGACCAGAGGGCCGCTGGCTGTTTCGGCGCACTGGGCCGCTTCTTTCTTGGTCTTGAAGTTGTAGCCAGAGGCGAAGAACTCAGGGAGAACCCAAAGATCGGCCTCCTGCTTGTCCATCAACTCAAAGCACGCCTTGATGTTCTGCGGTGCCTTAAGAAACTTCGGCGAATTTTGCACAACGCCGAGTCGAAATTCCATGGCGGCCATCGTACCAAATATCTGAAATGGTGTCAGGCCTGACCCCATCAACTCCCACTTATTATAGAATCGGCGGGTGATCAAGAAAGAGGCGCTTTCATGGTGGCGCATGCACCTGGAGGACGACCCCCGGCGCCCCCATTCTCAGATCAAAACCCAGATTGACGGCGTAGAGCGCTTCATGCGGCTTGAGCCACGATCGCGCGTGCTCGACCTTGGGTGCGGCTCGGGACGGCGCACGATCGAACTCGCCCGCCGGGGGCACCGAGTTCTCG
Source organism: Elusimicrobiota bacterium (assembly GCA_043745445.1). Taxonomy (GTDB): domain Bacteria; phylum Elusimicrobiota; class Elusimicrobia; order UBA1565; family UBA9628; genus GWA2-66-18. Next base: position 25,978 of record JAYTSX010000054.1, on the reverse strand, counting down.
GAGTCGACCCGGACGAGCGCGCCTTGTCGGTCGCGCGCGCCTCGGCGAAGGATGAGAAGCTTAATATTCATTTTATGAAGGCCGACACGCGCGCGATTTCTTACCGCAATGAGATTGACGCCGTGGTCAGCCTCGATGGAGCCTTCGGCCAACTGCCCAATGACCGCGATGACCTGCACTGCCTCGAGGCGGCGCGTAAAGCGCTGAAGCCCTCCGGGCTTCTTCTTCTCGACACGCTCAATAAAGAATGGCTCATGCGCCACTTCGAGCCGAATTTCTGGGAGCAGGGCGAGGAGCGCAAGAGCGCGGTCGTGCTTGACCAGATCAGCTTTGATTTTGAACGCGGACGCCTCGACAACCGCCGCGTCATCGTCGACGCCGACGGCAAGCGCACGCCTTCGTTCATCAGCGTCCGGGTGTACACGCTGACAGAGCTGAAGGCTCAGCTTGAGCGCGCCGGCTTGACCTACCTGCAGAGCTGGGGCGGCTTTGACGGCTCGGCTTACGGCATGGACAGCGCCCGTGTGATCATCCTGGCCGAACGGCCGTCGGAGCGGGCGGCGAAGCCGGTCGATCCTGGCGATGATTTCCCGACCGCGATCCGTATTAAAGGACGGAGGAAGCGATGAGGATACTTTTACTGCTGGCGCTGTTCTGCGGTGTTCAGGCGGGAGCGGCCGAAACGGCTCCCCGCATCGACTTTTCGAGTTTCACGCTGTCCAACGGCATGCGTGTCCTTCTGTCCCGCGACGCGTCCGTCCCGGTGGTCGCGGTGACGATGATCGTCGACGTCGGCGGGCGGCACGAGGCGCGCGGTCTGTCCGGCTTCGCCCATCTTTTTGAACACATGATGTTCGAGGGGTCTAAGCATGTGCCCAAGGGCGGCTTCGACAAGCTGCTCGAAACTTACGGCGGCGACAACAACGCGTCGACGCATGAAGACTTTACGTTCTACTATGAGGAAGTGCCTTCCAACGCCCTGCCCGTTGCGCTGTGGCTCGACGCCGACCGGATTGGCGCGCTGAGCGTCACGCCGGAGTCAGTTAAGAATCAGATCGAGGTCGTGAAGGAAGAAAAGCGCATGCGCGTGGACAACGAGCCATACGGCTCGATGCTGTATGTGGACATGGCCTCGCACACCTTTTCCAACTGGCAGAACTCCCACCCGACGATCGGTTCATTCGCGGACCTGGATGCCGCGTCACTTAAGGATGTTCGCGCCTTCTTTGGGGCCTACTATTCACCCGACAACATTATCATGGCGATCGTCGGCGATATTAAGATCGACGAGACGCAGGCTTTGATTTCTTCCTATTTCGGCCCGATTCCCGCCAAGCCCCGTCCCGCCGCCGCCGACATGACGGAGCCCGCTCCGGCCGGTGAGCGCATGATCAAGCTCGTCGACGCGCACGCCAAGCTCCCGGCGCTCGCTTTTACCTGGAAGGGCGCGCCCAATCGCGGGAGCGAGGACTATTATGCGATGCTGCTGCTCGGCAAAGCTTTGTTTTCGGGCAAGAGCGGCCGTTTGTATCAAAATCTTGTGAAGCAATCCCAGGTCGCGGTCTCACTCGACGGGGGCATCGGTTTCCCGATTTCGGACGCGGACGAGTACAAGGCGCCCGGTGCTTTCGGCGGATTCGTCGTGCACAAACGCGACAAGACCGCAGTTGAGCTTAAGTCGCTGATTGAGGGGCAAATCGCCAAGCTCGCGACGGAGGGCGTCACGCCCGCCGAGCTCGAGCGGGTGAAGACGAAGTTCCGCTCCGATTGGCTTCGCGCGCAGGAGACCCGGCTTGGTCGCGCCCAGCGTCTACTCTACGCGGCGCTGCTCGACGGTGATGCCGAGGCCGCCAATCGAGAACTGGCCCGGTTCATGGCGGTCACGCCCGAGCAGATTCGCCGCGTCGCGGCGGACCGTCTGACGCCCGCAGCCGCGACATGGTTTGAGCTCGCCGCCGGGGAGGCCAAATGATCACCTCGCTTCTGCTACTCTCCGCGACGCTCGCCGGCGCGGCGTCTGTCGATATGTCGAAGCCTCCTGAGGTCGCGGCGATGCGCGCCGTCAAGCTTCCTCCCAGTTCCGAATGGAAGCTTAAAAACGGCCTGACCGTTGTTCTCGTCGAGGACAAGCGCGCGCCGCTCGTCACCGCGCGTCTGGAGATCGCGGGCGGCGAAGCCGCCATCGCGCCCGCGGACGCGGGCCTCGCTGACGCGTTGGCCGAGCTTTTGACCGACGGCACCGCCCAGAAAACCTCGAAAGAAATTGCGGAAGCGGCCGAGCTGTTCGGCGGCTCGCTGTCCGCCGGCGCCGAGCCGGATTCGATCGTCCTGCACGCGTCAGCACTCGCAGATAAGGCCGAGGCGATGGCGTCCTTGCTCGCGGAAGTCGCGCGTTCTCCCTCATTCCCCCAAGCCGAGGTCGCCTTGCGCAAGGCGAACATGAAAGAAGAGCTCGCCGCCTCACGCGCCGAGAGCGACTTCCTTGCGGGAGTGGCGTTCTATAAGAAAATTTTCACGGGTCATCCCTATGCCGTAACCGCGCCGACCGACGCCTCGATTGAACGGATCAATCGCGCGAGCGTGGTCGCGGCTTACAAGCGTCAGTTCACGCCGAGCGGCGCGCTTCTCATTCTTGTCGGCGATATCACGCGACCGGCGGCCGAGGCTTTGGTTCTCCGGAATTTCGGGGCTTGGCAGGGCGGCCCTTCCGTGATGGACGCCCCACCTGTCACGGCGGCCAAGGGTGAGCGTACGGTGTATCTGCTCGATCGCCCGAATTCGAGCCAGGTTTCCTTCATCATGGGCAACCCGGCAATCCGCGAGGACAACCCCGCATACTTCGAGCTGCTGATCGCCAATCAGGTGCTCGGTGGGTCTTTTTCGTCGCGCCTCGTGCGGGACATTCGCGAGACCAAGGGCTACACCTACAGCATCGGCAGCCGTCTTGAGCATCGCCTGACCGGTTCCCTGTTCAAGATACGCACGCCGGTGCGGACTGAAGTGGCGGAGCCGGCGCTCTCCGCGATTCTTGAGCATCTCGAGAGGCTGCGCAAGGACGAGCCGTCGGCCGATGAGCTTAAACAGGCCAAGGCCTATCTCGCAGGCAGCTTCGCGCGTAAGCTCGAGACCCAGGACGGCGTGGCCGACGCGGTGTTGAAAATTCGCGCGCGCCGTTTGCCCGCGGATTGGTACGACACTTATGTTGACCGGGTGCAGGCCGTCACCGGTGCAGGCGCCAGGCGCGCGGCTCAGATCTTTATCCGTCCCGGCGAGCTGACCATCGTCGCCGTCGGCGACGCTGCCAAGGTCCGCCCGGTGTTGACAAAATTCACCAAGAAGCCCATCGTCACCGTTGACCAAGACGGCAACTGACGCCCGCCGGGCCGTCCTGCCGGCGTTCGGGGCGGCGGCCGCCATGTCGGCGATGATCTTTGCCTCGCGCCTGCCCGTCACGCTCGATTTCATCCTGCCGCGCCGTGCCGGTTGGCCTCTGTTCGTCCTCGCTTACGAGGCGCTCGAGCGCACCGGATCCCGGCAAGCTTTCTCCGTCATGGTCGCGCTTCTGTTTGTCGGCGCGCTCGTGCGATTCGCCGGGCTGATCGGCGGCACGGTTCGCGGTAGGAAATGGACGCCTGCGCAATTTTTGGCGCGCGGATTTATGCTGGCGCTGATCGGTCTGCTTCTGCGCTGGTCGTTTTCGATTTGGTTCGAGGTCTCGCAGAAGGTCTGGTTCCCGTTCGGGTCGCTGAATGTCGTCGAACCCTGCGCTCATTTTATTTCTTGCTCGCTAATCCTGTTCTGCGGCATGGCCGCGACGCTTGCCGTTCTCTCGCCGCGCCCGCCGCCGGTGTCGCGCACGCTGCTCCCTTGGGCTGTGACAAATGGACTCGCCGCGCTTCTCGCCGTCTCTCTGTACGGCGCTTGGAGCTCGCCGGCTCAATCCGTGAGCGAGCGTCGCCTGTTCGTGGTCTTAACGGAGGAAGAGGGCCGGCCGGGCCAAGTCGCCTACGATTTGCCGATCGCATCGGAGCGCGGACCTCTTAAGGTGGGAGTCGGAAGGCTCGAATCGCTCCGCGCCTTGTACGAGGTCCAGGCCAAGCTCATGGACCCCGCGGGGCTGAGGCAGGCGTTGATGCTGGGGGTCAAAGACAACGACGATCTCGCGCGAACCTTGTTGCTTGCGCATCTCTCCGCCGCACCTCCTTCGCCGGCGGCGTTGGGCGCGCTTGGGGCGTTGGCGGATGAGACCGCGCACCGCATCGGAGCCATCGGTTATTCGCGAATCGCCCTCGCCTACGCTCATCTCGGTGACTTGTCCCAGGCCGCGGTGTGGGCCGCGCGTGCTTCCCAGGCGGCGCACGGAATCCCGGCCGGTCTGCTGGACCTGTCGGGCGGGGGGGCGCTTATGCCCGGGAGGATTTCCGGAAAGCTCGAGGGCCTCATGCCGCTAAAAATTGCGCTCTACCGAAAAACAGATCCGGGCGCTCCCTACCTTCTCGACGCCGCCGCGCTAGTCGCCTCCACCCAACCCGACTCCAAAGGCCGCTTCTCGTTTACGGGCTTAACGGCGGGGCGCTACTATCTTGCTTTCGCCTTTTCCGCCGGCGTAATCCCGCGGATTTCCGGTCTTCGCGGCGATCTCTCGCTCGACGCCCGGAAGGCGTTCATCGACATCCCGCCGTTGACGATCAAATGAAGATATCCGCCCCCCTTCGCCGCGCGGAAGCCGGTTATGCCGGCCTAGCTGCGGCCTTCATCACATTCGCTCTGGGGGTAAAGCTTCCCCGCCTGGTGGGGCTGTGGGAGGACGAGGCCTCTCATGGAAAAATCCTCATTGAGTGGATGCGGTATGGCCTGGCGCATTCCGGCTCGACGCGCAACCTGTGGATGAAGGACGACTATCAGGGAACTCTCAAGTCCCTGTTCCTATGGCCGTCGTTCGCGCTGTTCGGCGCCGGCACGACGGTACTGCGCCTCACCACGCTCGCCTGGGGAGCGGCCGCAGTGGGCCTTCTTACGGTCTGGGCTTGGAGGCGTTACGGGCGCGCGGCCGGTCTTTTCGTCGCGATTATGGTCGCCTTTGACCCGTACCTGATTTTCACCTCGGTCTTCGACTCCGGCCCCGGGGCACTGTCCCTTCTCTTGAAGGCCGGCGCGATCCTCGCACTCGGTCTTTGGACGGAAGGCCCCGCCGCGCTCTTCGCCGCGCTCGGAGCCGGTTTGTTGTGCGGTCTGGCGGTGTGGGACAAGGCTCATTTCGCATGGTTACTCGTCGCGGCGCCGCTCGCGTTGGCCCTCGCGCCGCGTCCGGCGCGCGGACCCGGCCACATCCTGCGCGCGGGTGCCTTCGCTCTCGGCGCGGCCGCCGGCGCGGCGCCGATCCTCTGGTTCAACCTCCTGCATCCGCTCGCGACCGTCCTTGGCCAGGCTAAGCTGGCCGATTGGCCCAATCACGATGCGCCGAGGCTCTGGGCCTGGCTGCGGGCCGAGCTCTGGCTTTCCGCGTGGAGCGCCCGGGAGCCCTACCGCTTCTCCGGAGCGGAGCTTCCGTCCTTGAGGCACGGGTATACGGCGCTGGCGGCGCTGGCGGCCGCGGCGCTCGCGGGGCACGGGGCGCCCGCGCGCGAACGGCGCGAAGGCGTGGCCTGGCTCGTTTTGACCGCCGGGGGATTTTCCGTCTGCGCGCTGACGCCGGCGCCCGTGAAGTGGCACCATTTCATGGTCCTTTACCCGCTGCCGGCGCTCGCCGCCGCCGCATGGCTCTCGGGGCCGGCGACGGGCGCGCGCGTCCGATTCCGCCGCGCTGCGTTTGCGCTCGCCGCGTTCGCAGCCTTGTTCGGAGTCCAGGATGTGCGGCGTTTCGCCGCTGATGCTGTCGTTCTTGGCGGCAACGGTCCTTTTACCCGGGCTTCTGTCGAGGCGACGCACTGGCTGGAAGCGGAAGCCACCCGCACGCCCGGTCTTCACATCATTTGTCCGGACATGCTTGAGGCGACCTTCCTGGTGGAATCGGGGGGGCGGCTGCCGATCGTCGACATCGGGAAAATATCGATCAGTTCCGAGGCCGCGAAGGACCTCGCGGAAGGCAGAGTGATCTGGATTCGCCGCGCGGAGAGAGGCGGTCTTTATAATCCGCTGATCGATTCTCTTGAAAAGGCGGCTGGGCGCATGGAACTGGCGGCTTTCCGCACGTCAGGGGGCGCAGTCGCGTTTACGGTCTACCGCGCGGGCGTGAGTGGCGTCGCGGAAGCCTCTCGAGCGTGGGCTTCGGCCATCGCCTCGGTGGCCGGCAACGATTCCTACAACAGCTCGACACTGTGGTTGGTTAAAGCCGAGGCGCTGTCCCGCGAAGGCGGCGCGAACCCTGCGGACCGGGCCGCCGCGTTGGAGTTGACCCATAAGGTTCTGGCCTTAAGCACGGATCCCCTGAAGCTTCGGCACGCCGCGCTCATCCTTAAAGCGCTCGGCGCTTACGGCGAGGCCGCGGCCGTCTTCGCACGGCTGTCCCGGTCCTCTCCTGGGGACGCGCAATTGCATTCGGAGCTTGCGTTCTGCAGCGCGCGGATCGGACACAAAACAGGCGCGCGGCCGGTCGCGTCGTCTGCGGACAGCGACCTCGCTCGGCAGGCCGCGAGCCAGGTCAATCTCGCTCAGTTGTACATTCGTCTCGGGAGAAAAGAAGACGGCCTTCGCGCGGCCCGAAAAGCGTTGGCGTTAAAATCCGGAACGGAGATCGATCGAAGCGCGGCCATCCTTCTGCAGGACCTCGGCTTCGCCTCTGAGGCTTCTGACATTCTGGAGAGGCTGCTGCGCGCCGCGCCCAATGACCCGACGCTTGAGACCGACGCCGCCGTCGCCCAATATCTGACCGGTCATCGTGAGGAGGCCGTCGCGCGGTTGCGTCAGATTGTCGCGCGTCATCCTGAGTTGGTTGCGGCGCGCCGGAACCTAGACGCGGCCCTCAGCAAGTAACCCTGGCGTTTTCACGCGCCGGGGTCTATACTCCACTCGATGAAGACCGCCTTATCCCTTGCCCTTATATTAGCCGTTCTGTCCGTGGTGCCCGTTCACGGCGGCGTCGTTGGACCGGCCTCGCTGACCCCCGCTCTCGGCCTGGCGCAATCCGTCCCCGCGTTCCAGGCGTCCGTTCTCGAGCAGGTCCAGCTACTTTCCTCGCTGAGCGGCCAACCCTCGGCGACGCTGTCGCTTGTGCCGCTGACCGTTTCAATCGTCGCGCCCGCGCCCGCCGCCGACCCGTGGCGACCGGAGGCCGCGCGCCTGGTGACGGCCTTCGCCGCCCAGCCGCAGATACTGGCCCAGCACAAAGAGGAATTTCGCGCTGCGTTCGGGGACCAGGCGTATGAGCGCCTGGCCCGGTCCGCCAGCCGAATCGCCGTTAAGGCCAATGCCAATCCCGCGCTCCAGGAGCAGTTGGCCGGTGTGCGGCGGGGCTTGGACCTGGGCGATCCCGTCGCGGTGCAGGAGCTTGGCGCGCGTCTCAATGTGCTCTTTGAGAACTCCCGCACAAAGCCCGAGACGAGCGTTTCTCCCGTCGCGGCCGGCGACGGCAGCGGGACTCATGCGCCGTTGGTTTCACTCGCGCGCGCCGGCGAGACGCCAGTCATGGCGCCGGCGGAACTTGAGGCCTATGTCGCCGCGCACTCCGTCGTCACTCCGCGCGGCATGAAGCGTGTGAATTTTGCGTCCGGGGACTACAAGCCGGCGTACGACACGGCCTTGCGTCGTTTGGGCGTGGACCTCGTCGTCATTAAGGCGCCGTCGCGCGCCGAAATGGGGAAGTTCAAGGAAGAGGACGGCTATCATTTTAAATCCGAGTATCAGCGATGGGTGATGACCACCCGCACCCTCGAAGAGCACAAGGTCGCGTTGGGCAAGGCCCAGCGCGTGCGCCAGTTTGAGAATCAGCTCGCCGCCAGCGAAAAAATTCCAGTCGAGATGGTCCCGCTCACCGTGGAGAAATACGAGCAGTGGTACCCGGTCTATGAGGACGAGGTCGTCGGCAAGCCCGGCGGCAAACGCAATGTCGCGCTCGATTTCGCGCGAAAGCAGGCGGAGAAGGGAACGCTCGACGGTTGGTATGGCCTGTTTTATTACGATCCTCTCGATAAAACGAAGATCGTCGGCGGCGTGATCATGAAGGCCTGGCCGGAGCGGGGGATGTTCGTGCTCGGCTACGCGGCGTACCGCCCCGAGCTCAAGGATATCAATCCCTCGGTGCGGACCTTCAATGAATCAATGAAGCTCGCCAAAAGCCTCGGCTTCCCGGTGCTCAGCTTCGGTCAGGACACGAACTTCTTCGGCTACGACTACAACCTGGGGCTTATGTCCAACAAGGCCGGCTTCCTGCTCACGCCGTACCCTGAGGACGAGCTCGTCCTGATGAAGGTCCTTGATGCCTCCAAGCCCGCCTCCGTCAAGAACGCTCAGGGCAAGAGCGGAGGCTACTTCTTCTTCGGCATCAAGCGTGATAGCCCCGTTGTCGAGCGCTACCTTCAATCGAAGGACGCCGGCGCGCCTAAGGAAGCCCAGGACCTGCTGGGCTCGGAGCGGTATTTCGACGGCAAGGTCGTCTCCGCTAAGGACACCGTCGTCGGCTGGCGCTTTAAGGGCGACGACCCCAATCCCTTGCGCGTGCCCGTCGGCATCGATGTGAACGAGCGAGAGATGCCGACGGGCTCCGGCGAACGCTAACCGCCCTTACCGGCAGCGCGTTTCCCAGGTGTAGCAGACATGGAGGGGGCCCCAGCTCACGCAAACCTCCCAGCAATCGGCCGCGGCTTTGACCAAGCTCGTCTTCCGAGGGGACTTCGACATGGGAGCGCGAACGGCGGACGCGTCATCGCCGGCGGGGCGCGTGAAGTCGCCCAAAGAGGTGAATACGCCGTCGCCGGCGCATGCGGCGCCCTCGCTTCCGCCGTTGGACAGAGTGCTCTTCAGGCGCTCAAACGCCTCGGTCACTTTTTGAGTTTGCCCGTCTGCTTTGCGGGGCGAGTTGGGCTCGGAAGTCTGAGCGTATGCCGCCGTGGAGCCAATCACCAGCATGCAGAAAATCGCCGCGCCCAATTTGAACCGTTTCATCCGTTTATCCCCCTTCAGTTAGCCGTCGATTAAACAGATCAATTTTTATGCCAATTGATTGTCTATTCGCGGACTGGCGGCGGGGCGGACGCATCAGTACAGAGCCGTGTACGAGTAGCTCTCCTTGGGGTACTTCCGAAGCCTTTCCTGGATCTTGGCCATACGCACGAGCGCCGAGCCGTCGCCGCTGACGAAGCCGTCGATGAGAGCCTTGGCGCCCGCGACATCTCCGGTCGCCTTGATGCGAACGACTTCCTTCATCAGCGTCTCGATGGCCGCGGGCAGCTTCGCGTAATTTACGCTGAAGCGTTCGATCCCATCGGCCCCAGCCTTCCACTCAAGCGCGCCGGCCTTGGCGAAGCTGCCGATCTGTACGGCGGAGAGCTGGCTGTAGGGCTTGGGCGAGCCGCCGTCGGTCGTCATGCCGTTAGAAATGTGGCCCATGCACCAGACGAGCTCATGCGTGTAAATCTCGCTCACGAGATGATCCGAGAGAAGGCCCTTGCGATGGAGCAGCTCGATGTAAAACAAGGCGCCGGTCTGCGCCTTGAGCTCCTCGAGTACGCCCTCCGTGCGGCCGCCGAAAATTTCGGCCGCCGTCTTCCCGTTGATGCGCGAGTCGCTGTGCGGACCGAGGTTGTGAGTGGCCTCATGCAGGATCGTGCCGACCAGGCCGGCTTCTTTGTCCGAGGGGTAGTTCTTGAGGACCTCCGCGTCGAACATCTCAGCCGCTTTCAGCCGTGCCGTTTTCTTGGAATCGGGGTCTTCGTACAGATTGGTCATGACCACGGTGCGCCGGCGGTTTTCTTCGGCGACCTTGCCCCAGTTGGGCAGGGATTGACCGATGGTGGCACCCATGGGAGGCTTGGAGTCACCGCTGTTGATCACGATCTCGATGAAGTCGGGCAACGCGAAAGCGACCGACCGGGATTTGTAGACTCCGCCGGTGAGTTTGGACAGGGAGTCCTCCATCTCCTGGCGTAGGGGCGTGAGCTTGTCTTGCCAGGCCAGCGAGGTCGCGTCGATGCGCGCGAAAGAAACATGGAAACCGGCTTTTTCCTGGCACGGGTCGAACTCGACCTCGTCCGGGCCCACGCGCAGGTACCATTTGCTGTTGCGGCTGCCCATGCGCGACCACGCCTCGTCGCCCTCGGACCAGTCGCCGGTCTCAAACCCCTTGGCCGCGCCAAGGAGGTAGGCCTTAAGCGTCGCTTCGTCAGGGCCCTGTGCAGTGGCGGCCGCACGCAGTTCGGCGGCGACGAGCTTCATCTCCGGGCCGTAGGCCTCGGTTAGGGGTACGGCGGCGAGCTTGTCTCCGTTCGCGCGCACGACCGTGAAAGGACTGAGAAGGTCCTTGCCGTTGCGGCGCGCCTTGAGCTCGTCGCACATCGCGCCGTCCTGCGAAAGACTTTCCGGATAGGCGTCGGACTTGCGCGCCGGGAAGGAGGGGACGGCGTTACAGAAGGGATCGCTTTGCGTGGCGGGAGCTTCACACCAGGGCCCGTGGTTGCGCTCGTACAAGGTGCGCGAGGCGGAGTCACCCGGCGTCAAGGCCGAGAGCCAGCGTAAGCCTCCCTTCTGACGGGCGTAAAGCTCGTCGATGAGCTTGCCGGCGGCGGCGATGCGGCGCACGAGCTCACGCTCGGCGGCGGGCGCTTTGCGGAAATCGGTGAGGATGAGGTTGGGGCGCGCCTGGTCGAGCTCCTTGCGCACCGCTTCGCGGCGGCGTTCTTCAACCAGGAATTTGTAGGCGTGATCGAACTCGGCGGTGAACTTCCCGCCGATGACAAATCGCGTGAGCGCCTCACCGTCGCCGACGGCGGCGAGATCCTCCGGGCGCAATGTCGCAGTATCGTAGGCCACGGGCAGCCAGAACAGCGGAATGCCCTCGCGCACGGCCAGACGGTTGAAATCCGCGCGCGGTAAGGCCGGCGCGGCGAGCGCGTTCGACGGAAGACCGGCGGCGAGAAAAACGAGGGCGAGGATTCTGTTCATAATGGGAAATGTAGCACTGTTTAAGCGGGGTATTGCGCCATGACGGCCTCGGCCGCGCGGCGCGTGAGCGAGTGGTAGGTCGCAGCGACCGAGGTGAATATCTCGCGGGCGAGCGCGCGTCCCGGCGTGGTCTTGCCGAGGGCCTGATAGAGCGGACGGACATACTTCATGCGCCCGACCCGTGTCAGTAGTACCCGCGCGCGTTCAAAGACAGGTTCATAACCATTGGCCACAGCCAGGCATAGCCACGCGGTTAAGATCTCGTAGTTGCCGCGGCCGGTCAAATTGAGAGAGGCGTCGAGGCGGGAGCAGTCCTCGCGGCTTAACTCTCGCGGCAGCCGTTGCAGAAAAATGAGGATTTCGCCAGGGCGCCACTTGGCCATCAAGGAAGCGTCGGGACCCCCGCCGGTTTTCCACGACTGAGCCAGCGTGGTCAGTTCCTCAAGTCGCGTTGAGACGAAGCGGGGGGCGTTTGCGGGCAGGCCCGGCTGATCGAGCCAGGCGGGGGAATCAACCTTGGCCAATAAGCCGGGAAAGGTCGTTTCAACGAAGGCGCAGAATTGCTCGGTCGTGACGCTCTGGAAGCGGAAGCGCTTCATGTAGGCCTTCACGAAACGGTCGAACTCGGCCTCGCCGGCGGCCCGCTCGAGGGCGACGACGAAACGCGCGCCTTTTTCGTAGGGCACAACGCTGAAGGCGTCGTCGGGGTCCACGCCCTGGAGATGAGTCCGCAGTCGCGTCAGCTCGGGCTTGTCGTGAAAACGCTCCAGCGCCTCATCGAGTTCTTTTTGGCCAAGGCCCCAGGCCAAACCCGACGCTTCTTCGCCATGCAGGGCCTTGAGTATCCGCCGCTCGGCCCAGACCGTGAAGCCCTCATTGAGCCAGAAGTGCTCAGCCGTTGCGTTTGAGACCAGGTTCCCGGTCCAGCTGTGCGCCAGCTCGTGGGCCACGACATCGACGAGGCTGCGATCGCCCGCGAGCAAGGTCGGCGTCAGAAACGTCATGCGCGGATTTTCCATTCCGCCGTACGGAAATGACGGCGGAAGAACCAGCATGTCGTAGCGGTCCCAGTCGTAGGGACCGAACAAAGCCTCGGCGCGCGCGATCATCGATTCGGTTTCGGCAAACTCCCACGCGGCCGCGGCGATGGTCGCGGGCTCGGCCCAGACCCGGCAGCGGTGCGAGAGGTCGCGCCCCTCGAGCTCGCCGACTGCGAGCGCGAATAGGTAGCTCGGGATCGGCTGCGGCATCTTAAAAGTATAAGTGTGCCACCCCGCCTCGGCGGGAGCGTCGCCCGCGGGACCAGCGCTCATGACGGCGGTCAGGCCCTCGGGCACGGTGACTTCCGCCTCGTAGCTTACGCGCGCGATCGCGCTGTCCTGGCAGGGCAGCACGGTTCGCGCGTGGATGGCCTGGCATTGGCTGAAGAGAAACGGGAGGCGCTTGCCCTCGGTCTGTTCAGGCGAGAGCCACTGCAGCCCGACGGCCGCGGGGCTGGTCTCATAGGTCAAGGTCACCGACTTCGTCTTCGCGGGCAAGGTCAGACGCAGGCGACGGCCGAAGATGGGCTCATCGGCTCCAAGCTCGAAAGGCACCGTTGCGCCGTCACCCGAAACGACGCGTTCGATGTTCAGGCCTTTGGTGTCGAGATCGAGCCATCCTTGAGCGTCCGCCTTGAAAACCAAGGTCGCTTCGCCGCGAAGAACCTTGCGTTCGAAGTCCGCGCGCAGACGCAGGCTCCAGCGGACGGTGCGCGGTTGGGCGTCATCGAAGTAGGAGTGAGGATCGGCCCGGGGCATGATTAGCGGGGCGACTCGACGATGGTGTCGACGACAAACAAAGGCCGGCGCTTAACCTCGTCGAGGATGCGCCAGATATACTCGCCGATGACGCCGAGAACGAGGAAGTTGCCGCCGCCAAGCAGAAGCGTGACGACCATCATCGCGGTCCATCCGGGGATTGGTATGCCGCTGATCAGCTTCATCGCGACGAGTAGGATGGCGTAGGCGAAGCCGCCGAGTGCCACGAAGAAGCCAAAGCCTTGGACGACGCGAATCGGGAAGTAGGAGAAGGCGAGGATCGAGTCGATGAAGTATTTCACCTTCTTGCGCAGCGTCCACATGCTGGCGCCCTTCTCGCGGCGTCTTCGCGTGTAATAAATAATCTCGCGGTCGAAGCCGAGCCAAAGGATCAGTCCCATTAAGGTTGTGTTTTTTTCGGCCGCGGCGACGACGGCGTCGATGACAACGCGGTCGATTAGAACGAAGTCAAAGCCGCCGCTCGGCATCTCGGGGAAGACGAAGCGGCGCAGGATCCAATAATAGACGGCGGAGAACAGCTTCGACCCGCCGCTGTCCTCGCGATCCTTGCGGGCGGCGAGCACGACTTGGCGGCCGGCCTTCCAGTGGGCGGCCAGCTCCGGGATGAGCTCCGGCGGATCCTGCAGATCGGCAGAGATCAGGACGGCGGCTTTGCCTCGGGCGCGCGAGAGGCCGGCCACGCAGGCGGTAAACGAGCCGAAGTTGCGCGAGAGGCGCACGGCCTGTGTACGCGGACGGCTCTTCGCATAAGCCTGGAGCTGGGCCCACGAGTCGTCGCGCGAGCGATCGTCGACAAAGATGAACTCGGCGTCGGGGCCGGCGGCCTTCTCGAGCGCGGGGAACAGATCGGGAAGGTTGGCGGAGTTGTTGAAGACAGGAACAACGATGCTGAGCTCAGGCATGAAAACGCCTCACATGTTCCGCGACGGCGTCGAGTTCCTCGTCACGGAGGTAGGGGAAGAAGGGCAGACTCAGCTCCCTGCGGCAGGCGGCCTCGGCGACAGGGAAGGCGCCGGCTTTGTAGCCCCAGTGGCGGTGCGAGGGCTGAAGGTGGAGAGGCGTCGGGTAGTGGACGCGCGTCTGCACTCCATTTTTTTCGAGGTAGTCCGCGAGCTCGTCGCGCCGGTCGGTGAGGATGGGATAAAGGTGATGAACAGAGCGTCCACCATCGACGACCATGGGGCGAGACAGGCCGGGAAGCCCTTGGAGAGCCTTGTCGAGGTGCGCCGCCATCGCCACACGGCGCGCGTTCCAGCCGTCAAGGCGACCAAGCTTGACGCGCAGGATCGCGGCCTGGATTTCGTCGATGCGGCTGTTGAGGCCGTCGTCCTCGTGATGGTCGCGGCTCGTCTGGCCGTAATTGCGCAGGCGTTTGAGGCGTTCGGCCAAAGTGTCGTCGTCGGTCGCGATCGCGCCCGCGTCGCCATAAGCGCCGAGGTTCTTCGACGGATAAAAGCTGAAGCAAGACATGATGCCGATCGTTCCGGCCTTACGGCCTTTGTACATGGCGCCGTGGGACTGGGCGCAGTCCTCGATGATCGGCAGGCCGAGGCCTTTGAGTCCGTCGAGATCGGCGGGCGCTCCATACAGATGAACCGGAATGACGGCTTTGGTCTTGGCCGTCTTCGCGGCGAGCGCGCAATCAGCGCTCATCGTCAAAGTCTTTGCGTCCACATCAGTCGGAACCGGCTTCGCGCCCGCGAGACGGACGCCTGCGGCGGTCGGCTCGCAGGTGTTCGCCGGGACCAGGACCTCGTCACCCGCGCCGGCACCGAGCCCCATCAAGGCGAGCGTGATTGCCTCGGTGCCGTTGGCGCAGGTGATGACATGTTTTCGGCCGAGCCAGGAGGCGAACTCGCTTTCGAACGCCTCGGTTTCAGGGCCGAGCAGGAAGTAGCCGCGGGTCAGCACGCGCCCGACAGCCGCGTCGATCTCAATTTTCAGGTCCGCGTACTCGCGAGAGAGGTCGCCCTGTGGGACTTTCAATGCGGACATGTCTTTGGGGGCGCGTCCGCGGGTTCGCCGCAGAAGCAGGCCCAGCCTTTGCGCTTCGCGGGGTTGCCATAGACGAGCGCGTGCGGCTCGACATTTTTCGTGACGACCGCGCCCATGCCGACGAGCGCGTATTCGCCGATTACGACGCCGGGGCCGAGCACGGCGCCCGCGCCGATCGAAGCGCCCTTGCGGACGATCGTCTCGGGGTGGGGGACGGGGCGGCGCGAGCGGGGGCGACGGTCGTTGGTGAAGGTGGCGTTAGGACCGACGAAGACATCGTCCTCCAAACGCACACCGTCCCAAAGATACACGCCGGATTTGACCGTCACGCGGTCGCCGACGCGCACGTCATTCTCGACGAACACATGGGAGTTGAAGTTGCAGTCGGCGCCGATCACCGCTCCGGCGAGGATATGCGTGAATTCGTAGACGCGCGTGCGCGACCCTATTTTTTTCGTGTCCACGATGGCGCGCGGATCGATTAAAGGCGCGTCGCTCATGGCCAGTACTGCGCCTGGTGGGCGCGATAGAAATCAACGGTGCGCTTGAGGCCGCTCTCGAGCTTGATCTTCGGCGACCAGCCGGTCGCTTCCCGAATGCGGGTGATGTCGCTGCAGAAGTCGCCCGGCTCTTGGGCGGCGCGCTCGGCGCTGAAGGGAGCGAACTTCCAGGAGCCCTGGCCCGCGATTTTAACGAGAGCCTCCGTGTACTCCTTGAAGGTCACCGGTTCGCCATAGCCGACATTGAACACGCGGCCGAGCGCCTTCGGCTCGAAGGCGACCGCCAGCATCGCGTCGACGCAGTCGTCCACATACAGGAAGTCGCGCTTGATCAGGCCGTCGCCAAAGATCGGGATCTCCTTACCTTCAAGCGCCAGGCGCACGAACCAGTTCGCGACGCCGAAGTGGTGGTGGTGCATCTGCGAGCGCGGGCCGTAGATGTTGGTCAGTCTCAGGTTGACGCAGCGCACGCCGTGAATGTCGTGGTAGACCTGGAGGATTTTCTCCGCCGTGAGCTGTGAGATCTCGTAGATCCCCTTCGGGTTCATCGGCGTGTCTTCATCAACCGGCCACTTCGAGGTCGGGCCGTATTGGCCGCGCGTGCCGCCGCGGACGACGATCGCCTTCTTATTGTGGTTCTTGAGCGCTTCCATCAGCACAGCCGTCCCTTTGATGTTGATGTCGATGTCGGGGAAGGGATCGCTGAGGCTTTGAACATGGGAGACCTGCGCGGCCAGATGAAAGACGAAATCGGCGCCCTGGACGAGGTGGTTCATGCCGTGGGCGTCCCGGATATCGGAGATATTGACCCGGATGGTAGGCCGGGCGGGCCCTAGGTTGAAGAGATTCCCGCCGTAGCCCGGGATCAGGGCGTCGACGACCGTGACCTCGGCGCCGGCGTCCGCCAGCCGGAGAGCGAGCGTGCTGCCGATAAAGCCCGCCCCGCCCGTGACGAGGACGCGGCTGCCGGAAAAACGCGTGTCGGAGTTGGCGCCCATCGAGAAAGGTCATTCTACCAGAACGAGGCAAGCACTTGCTATAATGGTCCTTCCAGTGACCACCACCGCCGCTCCCTTGTCGGACTCTGTGACCCGCCTGTTCTCCTGCCCCTGTTGCCGGGGTGAGCTGGAGTTGGCCGCGTTCGGGTCGACCGACTCCGGTGCCGCATTGTGTCGTTCGTGCGGGGCTTGGTACCGTGTCGAAGGCGGCGTGGCCGAGTTGCTTCCGCCCCGTTTGCAGGACGCGGCGCGTCGCGAGGATTTTAAAAAGCGCCATGCGGGCGACTGGACCGGCTGGAGCAAGGGCCCCCAGGATCCCTCACGCGCCGACGATCACCATAAGCTGGAGCAGAAAAGTTTTTATGACGAAGACGCCCTCGCCTACGAGACCAGCATGCTTAAGCTGTCGTTCTGGCAGGCCTTCGACCTCACCTTCCGCGGCCTGATCCGCTCGTCGGGCGGCGGCCTTCTCGTCGAGGTTGGCTGCGGCACCGGCCGCATCTCCGTGCCTTGCCGGGACCGCTTCCAGGCGATCGTCGGCTTCGACATCTCCGAAGCCATGGTCCGGACCGCAGAGCGCAAGCGCAGGGAGCTGCCTGACGGCGCGCACATGCGCTACCTCGTCGGCGATGCGGAGAACATTCCATTGCGCGACGGAGTTGCTGACGCGGTCGTCTTCTCCGGCATTCTCCATCATGTCGAGAATCCGGGCCGTGTGATCGCCGAGGCCCTGCGCGTGCTCAAGCCCGGCGGAGTCTATTGGGGTCTCGAGAACAACCGCTCCGCTTTCCGTCCGTTCTTCGATCTCCTGATGAAGGTCAGCACGATCTGGAATGAGAAGGCTCACGAGGATCATTTCATCATGTCGGCCCGCGAGATCCGCCAGTGGCTTCTTGACGCGGGCGCGGGCAGCGAGACGCAGACCTGGACGAGCGTCTTCTTCCCGCCGCACCTCTTCAACATGCTGAGCGTGAAGGGCGCTGAGTCGCTTCTGATTAAGAGCGACGCCATCATGCGCCGCATTCCCTGGCTCCGGGACCAGGGCGGCCTCGTCCTGTTCTCGGGGCGCAAGCCGGGATGAGCCGTCGCCGCACTCTTTCGCTCCCTGAAGCGTCGTATCTCCTCCTCGCCTTAACCGTCATCGTTCACGGAGTGTTTTTTCCGTGGAAGGGCTTCTATATGGACGATTGGCGTTTCATTGAGCTATGGGAATCCGCCCGGTCTCGATCGCTCTGGGATATGATGACGGCTTTCAATGTGAAGGGCTTTTGTTTTTACCGGCCTTTCGACATCCCCTATTTCACGATTCAGTTTTGGTTGTTCGGCCGCGCGGGTTGGGCTTATCAGGCGCTACAGTTGGTCTTCGACGCCTCCGCGGTTTTACTTCTGCATGCGGCCTGGCGCCGGGCGACAGACGACGCGGTACTCGCGTTCGTGGCGGCCGCGCTCTTCACCGTTTATCCGAACCATTCGGCCACGCATCACTGGCTGTCGTCGCCGTTCGCGGCGGCCGCAAGCCTATTCGCCGGTGCGGTTCTTCTTCAGCTTGAAGCGGCCAGACGCAAAAAAATAGTTTTTGCCGTTGGCGCGGCGGCGTTGTTCGTCGTCGCCATCCTGACCTATGAAGCGGTGCTTCCCTTGGCAATTCTCTTCCCGGTTCTGGTTTCTGTACGGCTAAGATTAGATGGGTGGCCGATTTATAAAGCGCGTATCGATGCGGTCGTCTCCTGCATCCCCTTGATAATCGCCTCGTTCGCTGCGCTGCTGTACCAGCAAGTGTTGATTCCGCGTCTATTTCCGGCAGGCCAGACACGCCCGATGGAATTTGTCGCATCTCGCCTTTTTAAAATATTCGGACGCTCTGTTGAGTGCACCACGACCGGCATTTTTGCGCTCGCCGCCGATTCCGCGCGCAATGCATACATGACCGGTCTCTGGCTCCTCATTCCCGCCGTTGTGTTTGCGGCGGTCGCGGGTTACTGGCTGTGGCGCCGCTCAGGCGCGGAGGCTTCGGGAGGGACCGGCGGACGCGAGTGGATTTTAGGCGGCGTCGCAGCCTGGGCCGCTTCGTATGCCCCTGTGGCTATCTCGGCCCAGGGCTATGTGCCCCATGTCTTCGATGAGCAGAATCGTCTTAACGCGGCGGGAACGGTCGGAGCATCAATGCTCGCCGCGAGCGCGCTCGTGTGGATCGGCCGTTCGAGGCCGCGTTTGGCCGGACTGCTTTTCTCCCTTTTCATCATGCTGTCTTCCGGAATCGATTGGATCGCCGGCATCGACTATATGCGTTCGTGGGATATTCAGCAGCGCGTCCTCGCCTCCATCGTGTCTCAGCTCCCTCCGGGAGCGGCCGTCGTGGCGCTGGACGGTTTGCCGCAAACGACGGGACGCGCGGCGATGTTTCATGCGGACTGGGAGCTGGGGTGCGCGCTTCGTGTGTGGGCTCGTCGCTCGGACCTCTTGGGTCGCCTTGAGCCCGGGGCGCCGATTCCGAATTACCGTTCCCTTGTTTATCATTACCCGGAGGGACGCCTCGAGGAAACGCCGCGAGGAGAGATCCGGGCTTCCCCGAACCTCCCCTCGCAACGATAAACCTTACTTCGCGCTGACTTTGTAGAGGGTCCCGCGGTGCACTACCGTCACCTCGGAGCCGAGCGCGAAGTAGCGTGCGAGTCCGGCATCTTTCGATAGCAGCTCGAAGTACGCGGCGCTGCGCGCGACGACCTGAACCGTGCGCAACGAGGATGCATTCGGCGTTTCAGCATCGGCGTCGACCCAAGTTCCGCCCCGGTCGTAGAAGGTCTTGCCCCCGAGCGTGCGTGTCTCGATAGAGGTGTAGCCCTTGTCCTTGTTGTCGTCGCGGGCTTTTTTCTCAAGCTTGGCCAGCATCATCGAGGGTGCGTCATACGAACCAGCTTTTGCCCCCGCCCCGCGAACGGCGGCAACGGAAGAGGGCGCGCTCATTTCACGAAAGGTCATCGAGTCGGCCTGCGCCTGCGCCGCGGCGCCCGCTCCTCCAAAGAAGCCGCTGCGGGCCGCGTTCATCGACAGTGCATCGAACCGGCGCCGGCCCTCGTTCTCGGCCCGGCGTAGGTCTGTGCCTTCCTCGGTGACGAGGAACGAAGTGTATGGAGTCACGATACCGTGCTTCTTTGCGAGCCGCACGATGGAGGACACGACTTCCGGATCAGCAGGGCGGCCCGAAAGCCGGATCAGATCGAGTTCATGGCCAATCTTCTGCGAGGCCCATAGGCGCGGCAGGAAGGCGTTGTGCGAGTTCTCAGACGGAAGTTCGACAGGGAACTCGAAACGCGCGGGCTTGCCGTTCGCCTTGCCCGTTACGACAAGCGTCCCCTTGCCGGCGGCGCGGAACCGGCCGTATATCGCCAGTTCGCCGCCATGAAACAGATCGGGGACCGGTTTCGGAAAGACTTGGTCCACTTCGACGCCGTTCCATTCAAGCTTGACGTCCGTCAGGGCCGGGTGTGAAACCTTTTGATAAAGAGAAGAGACCTTGGCTTCGATATCCTCATTGGGAGCCACATAGTCGCGAGCGCCGCGACCGGCCTCGGCTAATTTATCCAGAAGCAAGGTATTCACGTCGGATCCCACTCCGAATGAGAAGATGCGCGCGCGCAGGGCCGTGTTGTCTTGGGCCGCTTTGCGCAGCAAGGCGCCGGGATCGGTCTGACCGATCGTCGGTACGCCGTCGGTCATGAAGAAAAGCATCGGCGTGATTCCGCCCGCCGAATTAAGAAGTTTCAGGCCTTGGTCGAGGCCCGCCTCGATGTTAGTGCCGCCGGCGGCTTCGATGTGCTCGATGTAGCGTTTGGCGCGGGCCTTATTTTCCGGCGTGGCCGCGAGCAATGCGCCTTCCTCGAGCGCATTCCAGTCGGTCGCGAAATCCACGACGCCGAAGCGATCCTGCGGATTCAACCGGTCGACGCACCAGGTGAGAGCTTTTTTTGCCTGATCCATCTTGCCGCCTTCCGTCATAGAGCCGGAGCGATCCACGACGAACACGACGGCCTTCGGCGCGGCTGCGGCCTCGATTTCGATCTTCGGCGACAGCGTCAGTAGGAAGGTCCCGTCCTCGCCGCCCTCGCGATAGGCAAGCACGCCGGCGGCCAGCGGGTCTTCTCGCATGGAAAAGGTCAGCGCCAGGTCCTGTGGTCCCGCCGCACCTTCTTCATAAGTAACCAGCGCGCCGTGATCGCCGTCGCGGACGACGCGTGTGTCGGCGTTGGAGGAAAGTATCGTGCGCAGGGGTCGCGTTGTTTTAAGCGCAATGTGCGCCGACGCACGGCCGCCCTCGCCTTGGGTAAAACGCGCGGAGCGCATCGGCACAGACAGCGTGACGAGGCCGCCGTTCTTGGCCAAGGTCTGGGTCATCTTGAGCGTCGCCACGATCTCGCCGCGGGGTTCAATGGGAAATACCTTCGCGCGGAACATGCGTTCACCGACAAGCTCGAGCAGGCCCGGATCGATCGCGCGGCTGACGATGCTCTGATAGATGGCGGAAGCCTGAGACGCCTCTAAGAGCTCACCCTTGGTTTCCTTGCCGCCGATCACCATCGAAAATCCCGACAGTGACGCATCGGCGGGAAGTGGAACCATCAGCACGCCCTCGAGCCTCCGATCGGTGGGGTTGCGGAAGACGATGCGATAGGAAAGCTCCGCGACCTGGTCGGTTATCGTGCCTTCGACATGATAGCCGGTCATCGTAACCGGCGAAGATTCGACGGGAAGCGTCGGCGTCGGTCGTGGGCCGGGCATGGGAAGGGGTCTTGGGCCGGGGCCTGGGAAAATTGGATGGGGCATCGGCATCCCTGGCAGGAAAATTCGCATTGCGGCGTTGGCGGCGCCGATGGGCCAGGCGAGAAGTTGCTGCGCGGGTGCGGGAGTGGCGAGGCCGAGAACAAGCAGGACCGACAGGGTGTTGCGTTTCATGGGGGCTCCTCCGTATCGAGGAGTGCGACCCCCGGTCCCGTGAAAAAGTTCCTTCTAGGCGGGCCTGCGCGCGACGGCGAAGATGATGAGCCCGAAACGCAGATTAAAACCGGCCAGCCAGCGCGTCAGGAAATTCAGCTTATCGAACACCCAGAGCTGGAATACGGGGATGATCCGCTGTTTGAAGATTTTGCCGTTGAGCCACCAGCCCGGGATGGCGATGGGGTTTAAAAATCGGAAGGACTCGATCTCAAATCCCGCCTGCGTTAGTTTCTTGCGGAGGTCCTCCTCTTCGTAGCGGCGGAAGTGCCCGAGGGCTTCATCCATATCGCCAAACAGAGCTTGATGGGCGGGTACCATCAGCAATAAACGCCCGCCTGGCTTGAGCAGCCGCAAAGTGTTTTTAAGAGCGGTCGCGTCATCCTCGATATGTTCGATGACCTGGAACGAGACGGCGGTATCGAAGTTTCCCCAAAGCGAGCCGGTGGCGGCATCGGCTTGAGGGTTGATCAGATCGAGGCGCTGCGCGTGAACATACTCCCAGCCTTGATAGGTTTGCGTGAGTTGGTCGACATAGTTTTGGCTTTCGTCTGTCAGAACGACGCGCTGGCGATCTAACAGCATGCGCGAGATGTTTCCCACGCCCGCGCCGACCTCGATGAGCTCCCGTCCGAGGAAAGGTCTGATCTGGTCGTATAGAAAGAGGTTGTAGTTCTGCGCGCGAGACATGACGCGAAGTGTCTGTTCTCCGACAGCCAAAGGGCCGAGGTCATTTGAGAGCCAAGCGCGAAGCATAGCCAGGGTTCCGGTGAAGGCGTCTTTGATCCCGATCTTTTTTCCCTCAGCGTAGCTGCGTCCCGCATAGCTGATGGGGACCTCGGAGATGCGGCAGCCGAGCTTGGAGACCTTGATCGTGACCTCCGGCTCGAATCCGAAACCGCGGGAGCTCAGCGGGAGCTGGCACAGAATGCTGGCTCGAAAGACCTTATAGCCGGTCCAGACGTCGGTAAGATTGAGATTGGAGAGAACGTTGCACATCAGCGTTAAAATTCGGTTGGCCACCATATGCCAAAAGAACAGCGCATTTCTCGAGGAGCTGGTGAAGCGGCTGCCATAAACGATGTCGGCCCCGCCATTCAGGATGGGCGCCAGGAGCGCTGGATAGTCTTTGGGGTTGTACTCCAGGTCCGCGTCCTGGATGATGATCACGTCCCCCGTGATCGCCTTTGCGCCAGCGGCGATGGCCGAACCCTTGCCCTCGTTTAAGTCCTTGTAAATAACCCGCATCGGGCAGCGGTGCGAGCCGTAACGCGCAGCGAGCTCCTTAAGCTGCTCGCGGCTGCCGTCTGTGGAGCCGTCATCTACGATGACGACTTCATGGAGCTGTTCCGACTGAGTGTAGACGCGGCGGATGATTTCACGCAGGGTGAAACGCTCGTTGAAGACAGGGATGAGGATGGAAACCTTCACCCGTTGATTCTAGCTATTCCGCGAGTTTGATGACGACCGGTTTTGGGGAGAGCGCCACGGCCCGCACGCGCGAGGCGGCGTCGTCCAAGCCTGCGTTTTTATAAAGGACCACGATGAACTTCTTTCGACTCTGCACATCGACGATCCCGCAGCCCTGTGGACCGGTGAGGAAAATCGCCATCTGATCTGGGAAGTTGACGGCTGGCGGTTCGCCCGGGAGGCCGGCGGCGGCCCAGGCGGCTTGGAGAGCATCGGAACTTTTCAGCGTAATGGCCCTGACAATCGGAGCCGACTGTCGCTTGGCCTTGGCGCCGCGTGCGGCGGCGACCGGGCGCCCGCCGTCCACTCGGGCCGCTTCGGGAGAAGCTTGCAACGTCATCAGCTCGCGTCCGCCGGTCGGGAGATTTTGGATTTCATCATCCTTATCCATGATTCGAGTGATGCCCATGCGTTTCTTTTCTTCCTCGAATCCCTTGTAGAGGCGTTCATTGATTGCGGAGCGTTCTTCCTCATTCCGGGCAAGGAAGGCGCCTTTCGGAGCCTCGGCGGGCTCAAGCTGATCAGCCTCGGCGGTGGCGGCAGCGGCCGGCGCGGGGGCAGCTGCGAGTTTTGCGCCGCCGGCTCCGGAAAACGAAGAGGCATTCGACTCCGCGATCTCAAGGGGCTTGCCGGGAGCGCTGATGTGCTTGCCGAAAGTCGACGACGCGGCGGCCTTGTCGGCCGAGGCCTCTTTCTTCGCGGTTTGAACCGCGGCGTCGAGACTCTTGGTCTGCTCGCCGAGCGCCGCGACCTGGCCGCTGACATCGATCGAGGGGGGGGCGTCGGCTGCGGTTTTCACGGCGACCTTTTCGCTGTCCCAGCCGGCCCTCGGGGAGACGTACTCCGTCGGGGTATGCGTTCTATCCCAAATGACGAGTGCGACGACCGCGGTCGACAGCGCGAAGGCGAGCGGACGGTAACTGGGCGGGAGAATGAAGTAGTCCCGTTGAGGCTTCGAATTCTCTCGTGCGCGCCGGGCTTCTAGGCGGGCCATGAAGCCGGCGGGCAGCTTCTCCTTAGGCAGTCCCTTGACCGCGCCCGAAACGGCGCGCAGAGCCTCAAGTTCAAGGCGCATCTCTTCGGAGCGAGAGATCTCCACCTCGACGGCCCGGCGATCTTGCTCGTTAAGCGCGCCGTCGAGATAGGCGGATAGTTTTTCGCGGATGTCGTCGTTCATGCGGATACCTTGTCGAGAAAAATTTTCAGCTTGGCACGGGCGCGAAACAAACGCGACTTGACGGTGCCCTCAGCCAGCCCGAGAACCTCGCCGATCTCGCCGTAGGAGCGTTCATCAATCTCGCGAAGGACGACGATGGCCCGGTCGTCCGCTTCGAGCTGAAGCAGGGCATTTTGCACCATGGCGGCCGTCCCCTCCTTTTGCAGCTCCGTGTCGAGCGGCGCATCGTGGCCGACAGGCTCGAAATCGGGTTCGTCGTCGTCCTTATCGTTCCCGAATGCTCCGAATGAAACCGTCTTCCAAAAACCACGGCTCTTTTCCGCCCGGACCCGGTTCTTCCACGCATTGACCGTGATTCGGTACACCCACGTCGAAAGCTTGCTGTCGCCGCGGAAGTTCGGCAGGGCCCTGAGAGCACGAATTAGCGCGTCTTGGGCTAGGTCTTCCGCGTCGGAGCGGTTTCCGGTCAAGCGCAGAGCAAGATTGAAAACAAGATCTGAGTGTTTTTCCAGGAATTCCTGTTCGGACACCGGTTGATACGACCCTGGGGCGGGCACGATGTTCTCTAGCGAGAGTACGCCTTGACGCCTGCTGCGACCTTGAAGGGCGCGCCTGTCAAAGCTTTTACGGCGTCGATGGTGGTCTCGGATGAGAGCGCCGTGAGGAGGAGACCGTCCTTCGTCACTTCGAACGTGGCGAGTTCGGTCACTATTGAATTGACGACGCCTTTCCCGGTGAGCGGTAAGGTGCACTTGGCGAGGATCTTGGGTTTGCCGTCCTTGGTGGCGTGCTCCATCGCGACGATGACGCGCTTAGCACCCGCGACCATGTCCATGGCGCCGCCCATGCCCTTGACCTTTTTACCCGGGATCATCCAGTTGGCGAGGTCGCCGTCGGCGGAGACCTCCATGGCGCCGAGGACGGTGGCGTCGAGGTGGCCGCCGCGGACGATCGCAAAGGAGTCGTGCGAACCGAAGTACGAGCAACCGGGAAGCTCGGTGACGGTTTCCTTGCCGGCGTTGATGAGATCGGGGTCCTGCTCGCCCTCATGCGGATAGGGGCCGTAGCCGAGCATTCCGTTTTCAGTGTGAAGGGTGACTTCGATGCCGGGCTTCAGATAGCTGGGAATGAGCGTCGGTATTCCAATGCCGAGATTGACGTAGGAGCCGTCCTGAAGCAAGGCGGCGGCTTGGCGAGCGATGACGACACGGCTATCCTTGGGCTCAGACATGGGCGGCGGCCTTCCTCACAGTGAGTTTCTCAATCGGTTTCTTGTACGACAAGCCCATGAGGATCGCGTCGACGTAAATGCCGGGAGTGTGAATGTGTTCGGGATGAAGCCCGCCGATTTCGGCGAGATGCTCGACCTCCGCGACCACGTAGTTCGCGGCGGTGGCCATCACCTGATTGAAATTACGCGCGGTCTTGCGGTACTCAAGATTTCCGAGCACGTCGCCTTTGTAGGCCTTGATGAAAGCGAAGTCGCCTTTGAGAGGTTTTTCAAACACCATCCAGCGTCCGTCGATCTGACGAGTCTCCTTGCCATCCGCGACGGGGGTGCCGTAGCCGGTCGGCGTGAAGAAGCCTCCGATGCCGGCGCCGCCGGCGCGCAGCCGCTCGGCCAATGTTCCTTGCGGGTTCCACTCGACCTCGATCTGCTGAGTGAGCGTCATCTCCTCAAAGGCTTTGCATTCGCCGCCGTATGACATGATCATCTTGCAAACGCGTCCGGCGCGCAGCAAGGTGCCGATGCCGAAGTCGTCAAGGCCGGCGTTGTTTGAAACCAAAGTGAGACCCTTGGCGCCGCAGTCGAGCAACGCGGGGATGAGGTTCTCGGGAAGGCCGCACACGCCGAAGCCTCCGAGAAGGATCGTGTCGCCGTCTTTGACGCGTGAGGCCGCTTCAGCGGCGGTGGCGATGGTCTTGTTCACCGGA
>JAYTSX010000053.1:0-9404 GCA_043745445.1 Elusimicrobiota bacterium | reverse complement strand
CTTCGCAGGCGGTCGTCTCCGACAATAAAATGAATCATCGCGTGGTGTGGGAAGGTTCGTTGTTCAGCCAGCTTGTCTATGGCCTCGACGACCTCAAGCTGGTGGCGGGCACCCGGTACACCCATAATCAGACCTTCGGCGACGACTTATCCTCGCGACTTTCCGCGGTGTACATGATCAACGAGAAAAATAGCGTAAAGCTAATGGCGGGGCAGTCGTTCCGCGCGCCCACGCCTTTCGAGCTGTACTTCCAAAATTCGCCGGTAACCGTTCTCGGCAATCCCGGCCTACGCCCCGAGAAGACCGGCACCGTCGAGGTGTCCTACCTGACTTCCTGGGACCGCTTCTTTGGGCAGGCGACGGTTTACTATACGGATTACATCAACACCATCCGGCGCGAACGGGGCGATTTCACGCGGGACGGGCAAACCTTCGTCAATACGAGCTTCTACGATAACGCCAAGCGCTACAACGCCAAGGGTGTGGAGCTCGAGGGACGTTACACGGCCCGGCGTTTCGGAGTCTTCGCCTCGTTTAATTACATTCACGGAAGCCGCGGGGACGCTGACGATGTCCCGGCCCCGGGCGTGTTCGGTTTGTCGGGGGGGCAATCCTCGAATTTCAAATACGTACCGCGCTACACCCTGTCCGCGGGGGCATCAGGAAATTTGGCTAATCCACTAGGCGCCGGCCATTTTTTCGCCAGCCTGGTGGCCAATCACTATTCCTCAATGGAGACTTTGCGCACCGGACTCCCCGCGCAGGCGTGGGCGGATGTCAGCGTGGGCTTCAAAAAGGACGCCTTCCGGCATACCTTGGCGATCCATAACGCGACTGGGAGCTCTGTCGTCGTTCCGGAGTATGTCCGTCAGCGTGCGGTGGAATCCATGCCGTTGGTCACGGGCCGCCGCATCGACTACACCGTTACTTATAAATTCTAATGATGATAAAAAGAGCCTTCAAGCGCCTACTTGCCGCCGTGCTGGTCGCGGCCCTTCCCGGCGCGGTGCTCGCCCAAGAGGTCGTGGCGGTGCTAAGTTCCGATCAGTCCGCCTATAGTGAGACATACAAGAGCTTCTTGGCCGCCTTCGGCAAAGCGGCCCCCGTGCTGGCGCTGGGCGAGCCGATCCCCGCCGAGACCAAGATCGTCCTCGCCTTCGGAGGCAAAGCGGCCTTCGCCCGCTATCCTGGACGAGTGACCTTGATCTATGGAATTGCTCCCGGCATCCTCGTGGAGAAAAAAACGCACGACGGACCGTCGGTCAAGATCATGATGATGTCTGATGCCGGCGTGCTTATCTCCCGTCTTAAAGTTATTCAGCCCGGGCTCAAGCAACTGGCGATGCTTTGGTCATGTCCGAATGTGGCGGGAAGCGCCGAGCATGTGATCAAGGCCGGAGAAACGCGCGGTGTGACCGTGACTGCGGAGCGACTGGAAGACCCGGATGACCTCCCCGCGCGACTGCGTTGGCTCAAGGGCAGGGTCGACGCGATCTGGCTTCCGCCTGATCCCATTCTCATCAACGCCCATAATTTCGAGATCATCAAGCACTTCTCCTACGACAACGATATCCCTTTCTACGCGCCGACCGAGGGGCTCGCCGAGCAAGGAGCGACGGGCGCGGTGTCCGTGAGCTATACGGAGATGGGACGCGCCATGGCCGACGCGGCGAAAGCTGTTTTGGCCGGAGATCATCCGGCCTCCCAGATCTTCGTGGCGCGTACGCGCTTGAGCGTCAACCGCACGGCGGCCGCCGAATCGGAACTCTCCGTTTCTCCGGAGGCCCTCAAGGCGGCGGACAAGGTCTTCCCGTGAAAATCCATACTAAAGTCCTGATCGGAATGGGGCTCGCTGCGTCGTTCGCGGGAATGGGGATCGTCACTTACTCCCGCGCCGCTGTGCACGGCGCGCTCGTGGCGCGTCTTGAGCAGGCGGGTAAACAGAATGTCCATGAATCCACCACGGCGCTCGCGACGGCGGTTGCCTCGGCTGACGAGCGCCTCATTTTGCCGCTGCTCCACACCTTGTTGCAAGCCAACGGCGCCGCCTACACTTTCGTCCTCGATCGCGACGGGCGAGTCCTGGCTCACAGCAATGTCGCGGAGGTCGGGCAAATGTATCAGGACGACCACACCATCGCCGGGTTGACCTCTGAACGGACGCTGGCAGTCGAGCTCGACCGCAAGGGAAAGGCGGTGTTGGATATGGCCGTGCCGATCTTCCGCGAGGCGGCAAAGGAACCCGCCGACGACTTCCTGCTCGCGGACGCGAGGACCGCGTCAGCGGTGAAACGAATCGGGACCCTGCGCATCGGCCTGCCCCTGGATGCCGTGCTGGCGAGCGAGCATCTCATCTCCGCGCGTATTTTGCGCGTGGTTTTGATCCTGGGCGGCGTTACGGGACTTCTATTGTTCGCGTTCATGAGGCATGTCCTGGCGCCCATCGGTCTGCTCGCGGCCGCGACGGCCAAAATCCGCGGCGGCGACTACTGCGGCATAATCCCAGTCACATCAAACGACGAGATTGGCGACCTCGCTCGCAGCTTCAACGCGATGAGTCGCGAGCTGGGGGAGACCACGATCTCCAAAGAATTTTTCACTGACATCCTCAACAGCATTCAAGATCAGGTGATCGTGACCGATGCCGCAGGCATGATCGTGCTCGTTAACCCTGCGGTCGTCAAGCTTCTGGGCTGGACCCGTGAGGAGCTCTGCGGACGCCCCGCCGCGACGCTGCTCGGCGGCTCGGAGATTTCCTTTGCCGCGCCTACACGCAGCGCCACGGCTCAGTTCGTTGCCAAGTCAAATGAAAAGGTCCCGGTGTTGTTTTCTTCGTCGTCGATCGTGGATCAAGACGGGCGCGTCACCGGCTACATCGGGGTGGCCAAGGATGTCAGCGACCTGCGTAAGCTTGAAGCACGCATGCAGCAGTCCGAAAAGCTGTCGGCGGTCGGCCAACTCGCCGCCGGCGTGGCCCACGAGATCAACAATCCGCTTGGCGTGATACTGGGCTTCGCGCAGGGCATGGCGCGCCAGTTAAAGCCGGGCGACGCTCTTGAAATGCCGATCAAATCCATCGAACGGGAGGCTCTGCGCTGCAAGGCGCTCGTGCAGAACCTGCTGACTTTCGCCCGGACCTCACAGTCAGAGCGCGCCGCGATGGATGTCAACTCTGCCATGGAGCAGGCGCTGTCGTTAATCGCGCCTCATGCCAAGGTCAATCGGGTCGCCGTGACGACGAAGCTCGCCGCGGGCTTGCCGCCGGTGCTCGGCAACAAGAACCAGGTCGAGCAGATAATCATGAACCTGGCTAAGAATGCCATCGATGCGATGCCCAATGGCGGCACTCTGGAATTGTCATCTGAGCTGTTCGAGTCGGCACCGCATTCTTGGGTCCGCCTCAAATTCCTCGATGACGGGGCGGGCATCCCGCCTGATGTCCTGTCGAAGATCTTTGATCCGTTCTTCACGACCAAGCCGATCGGGCAAGGCACGGGCCTCGGCTTGAGCCTCGTGAGTGAGATCGTGCAGAAGCACTCCGGAGAAATTTCCGTCGAGAGCCGGCCGGGTCGTACGGAATTTACCGTCAAGCTGCCTGTGCGCACGGGACGGGAGCAGGAACGGGCTGTCGCCGCGGGCGTCAAGGGGAGCATCTCTCATGGGTGAATTAAAGAAGGTCGTGCTCATCGTGGATGACGAGACGGGCATGCGTGAGATGCTGCGCTGGTCTCTGGGGGAATCCGAGTTTGAGGTCGTGACCGCGCGAGATGGCGTCGAGGCCGCCGCACTTCTCGCGGCAGGCGGCGTCGACTTGGCGGTCACGGACATCACCATGCCGCGTTTGAGCGGCTTCGGCGTGCTTGAGGCCGCGGCGCGTACCTTTCCTGCGACGCCCGTGATCGTGATGACGGGATTTGGAACAGTCGAAATGGCGGTCTATGCGATGAAACGCGGTGCGTCCGATTTCATGCTCAAGCCTTTCGATGTAAGCCAGTTGGCCGCGCGAATCCATGAAGTTTTCGCCGGCTCGAGTCGGGCGGGGCGTCGAGAATCTGGCGTACCTTCTTGACGCGGTCGTCGGCGGCGAAAGGCTTAGCGAGGAAATCCTCGTTTGCCGCGACTTAAGCGAAGCTTAAGTTGTAAATAATCGTTTTTCCAGGAGGGGGAAGTATCCTGCAAGTATGAAGACTGAGCAAGGGCAGTGGAGCGCCAGCGGCGGGTGGACACCGGCGACGCAGGAGCTGTCCGACACGGCGGAACTCGTCTTCGTTTTCGGCGGGACCGCCGTGATTGGTGATCGCGACAAAATCGCCGAACTTCGCACTCTGTACCCGCGTGCGCACCTCATGGGCTGTTCGACAGCTGGAGAGATCAAGGGCACGCGCGTCAGCGACGGAACTCTCGTTTTCACGGCCGTCCACTTCGAACATTCACGCGTCCAGGGGCACAGCGTGCGCTTGGATGAAGCGGGCGACAGTTTTGAGGCCGGCCGCTTGCTGGCTGTCGCCCTGGAACCCAAGGGCTTGGTCCACGCTTTCGTGTTAAGCGACGGCATCAAAACCAACGGAAGCGAGTTGGTCCGCGGACTAATTGCCGGACTGCCCGCCGGGGTCACCGTCACGGGAGGACTCTCCGGCGACGGTGCCCAGTTTAAAGAAACATGCGTCATTTGGGATGGGGGGCAGCCGGAGAGCGGGGCGGTCGCCATCATGGGACTGTACGGCGAGCGCCTGCGCGTAGGCTACGGCTCGGTCGGCGGTTGGGATCCTTTCGGCCCGGAGCGGCTCGTGACCGAATCGAAGGGCAATGTCTTATACAGGCTCAATGAGGAATCCGCGCTCGATCTGTATAAAAAATATCTCGGCAAGCATGCCGAGGGACTGCCCTCGACGGCGCTCCTCTTCCCTCTTGCGCTGCGCACGCGCGAAGGGGACGAAAGCGTCGTTCGTACGGTGTTGTCGGTCGACGAGTCGAGTAAAAGCATGATTTTCGCGGGCGACATCCCGCAGGGTTCCTATGTGCGGTTCATGAAAGCCAACTTCGACCGGCTGATCGACGGCGCGATGGATGCCGCGCGCACCAGCGCGCGGACGCCTTTCGGTTCGAGCCCGGACCTCGCCATTCTCATCAGTTGCGTCGGGCGCAAGCTGATTTTGGGTCAGCGCGTGGAAGAAGAAGTCGAGGGCGTACGCGAGATCCTCGGTGAAAAGACCGTGATGACCGGATTTTACTCCTACGGCGAGATTTCCCCGTTCACGCCTGAAGCTCGCTGCGAGCTTCATAATCAAACGATGACAGTGACGACGCTCACGGAAATCTGAAATGGACACCAGACACCGGCTTTTAGCCCGGCAACTCAAGAAGCGCGGTGCCGCGCCTTCCGGCGCCGCGGACGAGGCGTTCCTGCGGGCGATCGACGCGGCCTACCGTCAGGCCGACGACGAGCGTCAACTCCTGGAGAGATCGCTCGAGCTGACTTCTCAGGAAATGCTCCGCGATCTCGACGAGCTTCGCCGCGCGAAGGCGGCGCTGTCGCAGAGCCGCGCTTTCCTTGAGAAAGCGCAGGAAGTGGCTAACCTCGGCAGCTGGGTGGCGCCGATCAGCGGAGGGGGGGAACTCATATGGTCCAAGGAGTGCTTCCGGATCTTCGGGCTCGATGAAAATTCTTCCCTCAGCTTCGCGGGTTACTTGCAGTTAGTTCATCCGGATGATCGTGAGCGCGTGCAACACGCGCGCGAGGCAGCGATCAGCGGCGCGCAGCCCTATACAATCGACTATCGAATTCGTCGCGCCGACGGCGCGATGCGCTGGGTGCATGTCAGGGCTGATGTGATCCGGGACCCGGCCGGGGCGCCGCTCAAGCTGATCGGCATTATCCAGGACATCACCGAGCACCGCGAACTCGAGGACCGGCTGCGACAGTCGCAGAAAATGGAGGCCGTCGGGCGGCTCGCGGGGGGCATCGCGCACGACTTCAATAACATCCTGACTGCGATCAAGGGGTACAGTGCATTTCTTAAGCTCACCGTGGACGAGAACGGCGAAGCGTTCCAGGATGTGGAGGAGATCGAGAAGGCGGCGGATCGCGCCGCGGCGCTCACCTACCAGCTTTTGGCGTTCAGCCGCAAACAGGTGCTCAAGCCTGAGGTGCTCGATGTCAACGCGGTCGTGGCGGGGCTCGAGAGCATGATGCGCTGCCTCATTCGCGAGGACATCAAACTCGTCACGCGCCTGCGCCCGGGACTCGGCCGGATCAAAGCGGACCCCGGCCAAATTTCCCAAGTCATCATGAATCTGATCGTAAACGGCCGTGACGCGATGCCCAATGGCGGCACGCTCATCATAGAGACCGGGGAAGCCGCGGGGACGGTCAGGCTTACGGTGACCGATGACGGCGCGGGGATGGAACCTGCGGTTCTGGCGCGCGTCTTTGAGCCTTTTTTCACGACCAAAGAGCAGGGGAAGGGGACGGGCTTAGGGCTCTCGACGGTTTACGGAATTGTTCAGCAAAGCGGGGGGCACATCGAAGCCGTCAGCGTTCCCGGAAAAGGATCTCAGTTCACCATCCATCTGCCTCGATTCGATGAGCTTGTCGAAATCAAGGCGTCCGGGTCGGTGTTGGGACCGACAAGGGCGCAAGGCAACGAGACCGTCTTGCTTGTAGAAGATGAATCGGGCGTGCGGGCCATGATCTCGCGCGCGCTGCGACAGCAGGGCTATGAAGTATTGGCCGCGGCCGACGGGCATGAGGCGCTGCGTCTGTTCCAGGCCTATCCCAAGCCTATCGACGCCATCGTAACCGATATTATTATGCCGGGAATGAATGGCCGGGTCCTGGCTGAACGGCTGGGGGCGCTTAAGCCAGGGCTTCGCGTGCTTTATATGTCGGGCTATACGGACGATGTCATCGCCCACCACGGCGTGTTGGAGCCCGGCACGCCGTTCCTGCAAAAGCCCTTTTCGCCGCGCGCGTTGGGAATAAAGCTGCGTGAGGTCTTGTCGGCCTGACGGTTAGACTGCGGCGCGTTTGTCGATGGCGCGGCGGACTCGCGCGGCGAGTTCTTCGGAACTGAACGGCTTGGCGAGAATGTCCATCCCTTCGAGGACGCACATCCCATCGAAAGTGTCGTCCGTGTAACCGGAGACGAAGAGTACCGCTAGTCCGGGGCGCGCGGCGTCTGCGCGCGCGAAGAGGTCCCAGCCGCTCATCTTGGGCATCACCATGTCGGTGAGCAGCAGACGGATATCGCCTTTGCGGTCATTCTCGAGAATGGCGAGGGCCTGCGCCCCATTGGCAGCCTCAAGCACGGTGTATCCCAGGCCGCGAAGTATGCGCGTGGTCAGGCGGCGCACGGACTCTTCATCTTCTACCACCAGGATGGTCTCGCCGCCCTTGGGCAGGTTCGAGGGGATGGGGGCGGCCTCGACCGACGGCTTGCCCGTCGCGCAGGGCAGGAGCACTTGGAAGGTTGTCCCGGCGCCGACGGTGCTGATGCAGCGAATAGCCCCGCCACTTTGCTTGACCACGCCGTAGCAGGTGGCAAGACCGAGACCGGTGCCTTTGCCTCTCTCCTTCGTGGTGAAGAAGGGTTCGAACAGGTGGCTCTGGATCTCAGGTGACATGCCCTTTCCGGTATCGCAGACGCTCATGCTGAGGTATCGCCCTTCGGGCAGGGCTGCCCGCTCGGCTTCCTCTCCGCCGAGCTCCTCGACGCTGGTTCGAATCGTGATCGTGCCGCCTTGGGGCATGGCGTCCCGGGCGTTGACGCACAGATTCACGATGATCTGCTCGATCTGCCCCGGGTCGGCCTTGATGATCGTTCCGGCCGCGCCGGGTTGGATGGCGAGTTCAACATGTTCCCCAATGATGCGGCCCAGCATCTTGGTCAAGCCGGCGACGGTCGCGTCGAGTTCGATGAGCCTCGGGGAGGTCACCTGCCGGCGCGAAAAGGCCAGAAGCTGTTGAGTGAGGTTGGCGGCCCGCAAGCCCGCGAGGCGAATTTCTTCGAGGTCTTCGCGGAGCGCATTACCCTTGGGCAAGGTCAGAATGGACATCTCCGCCAGCCCCAGGATCGCGGTCAGGATGTTATTAAAATCGTGCGCCACACCGCCGGCGAGACGACCCATGCTCTCCATTTTTTGGGCCTGAGCGAGCATCCCCTCGGTCTCCTTGAGGCGGCGTTCACCATCCATACGCTCAGTGATGTCCCAGACGACACCCATGACCTTCAGCGTTCCATCGCCTTTGTCGCGGATGACCTCCGCCTTTGTTCTGAGTGAGCGCACAACGCCGTCGGGGCGGATGATGCGGTACTCAATCGTGTATGGCGAGCCGTCAGTGATGGCCTTCTTGCGCGCGGAGAGGAGCACGGCTCGGTCGTCGGGATGAATCAAGGCGATGAGGTCGGCAAAAACGAGCGGGCGGTCGTGCTCGACACCGAAGATGAGCCGGCACTGCTTCGACCAGATCAGTTCGTCGCGGTCGTTCAGCGGGTTCACCCAACTGCCGGTGTTGGCCACCTCCTGGGCTTTTTCCAGGAACTCCTGGCTTTCATGCTTCGCCGTCTCCGCCAGGACCTGATCTGTGATGTCCTGCGCGACTCCGGTCACTTGGTGGATCCTCCCGCTCATATCGGTGACGGGGAAGGCCCGGTCCCGGATCCAGCGGATCGCGCCATCGGGACGGCGGATGCGGTAGGTTTGGTCGTAGCCGCCGGTGGCTTGACCGGGCAGCGCGGCGACGACTTTCGCCCGGTCGTCGGGCAGAATTGCGTCGAGCCAAGTCACCGGGGACTTGTAAAGGCTTTCACAGGTTCGGCCCCAGATCTTCTCATAGGCCGGACTGACATAGAGCATGGTGTTATTGTCGATGTCGGTCATCCAGAAGACCTGGCTGATGCTCTCCGCCATGCGCTGGAAACGCTGATGTGACTCCTCGATTAGGCGTTGGCCCACCGTCCGTTCGGTGACATCTTGGCAGGTCCCGATTGCACGCGGGGGCTTGCCGTCCTTCGCTGGGTGGACGCGCCATCGTTCTTCCACCGCTTTGACATGGCCGCTCGGAAGCTTTAAGCGATGCTCCACGGCGAAGCGGCCGTCGCGCTTAAGCGAGGAGGTGAAGGCCGCGTCGACCCGCGCGCGGTCCTCGGGATGGACGAGGTCCAGAAACTTGGCGTGGGAGGGAGTGAACGCGGCCGGGTTGGTCTCGAAAATTCGGTGCGTCTCTTCAGACCAGATCACCTCCATGGTGGCCAGATTCGTTTCCCAACTGCCGACTTTGGCGACGGCCTGTGCCTCGATGAGTCGCATTCTTTCCACCGCGAGCTGCTCGGCAGAATGGCGGTAGTTCATTTCGCTCAGGTTCAGGCGGGCGGTCGTGAGCTGGCGCTCGACGGCGTGGCGGA
>JAYTSX010000052.1:0-9420 GCA_043745445.1 Elusimicrobiota bacterium | reverse complement strand
CTAAGCCTGACACCATTTATACGGCAGCTGTCAGAGTTCGGCGCGGAGGCGGCGGAGCTCGGCGAGGTAGCGGTGGGTGCGCACCGCGGCGGATTTGGGGGCGGCGGCTTCGGCGAGGGCGGCGTCGAGGGATTTCGCGGCCTCTTCCATTAGCCCCATCGCTTTGAGGATTTTCGATTCGAGGGCGACTGCTCTCAGCCAATTGTCGCCGTAGCCGGCCTTGACCGCGGCGCGCGCGGAAATAAGGGCGGAGGGGTATTCCTTCTGCTCAAGCAAGAGGCGCGCATAGCCGTACTGGAAGGTGAACTCCGCGGGATAGGCGCCGACGAGCGAATCGTAAAGGGCGCGCGCTTGCGCGAGGCGGCCGGCCTTTTGAAGGCAGTAGGCACGCTCGAGGTTGGCGCCGCGGGGAATTTTGAGGGTGGAGGCCTTGGCGTCCGCGCCGTAGGCGTCCGCCGCGACGGACCAGGCGGCCTTGGCCTCCGCGGTTTTTTCGAGAGATTCAAGGAACGCGGCTTCGGAGGCGCGCATGTCGCCGGGCACGAGGCCATGCTCGCTGAGCTTTGGATCGGCAACCCATTTGGTGACGGAGGCGTGAACGGCTCCTTCGAGCGCCGCAGCGGTGGGGCGGTCACGCTCAACGAGATCGGAGACCCAGTCCGTGAACTCCGCCTCATTCTCAAACTCGGCGACCAGCGCGCTGAGCGCGGCGCGTACGCCGGGCGCGTCGTCGTTTTTCGACGCAATCTCTTTGGCCGCGAGCAGGGCCTCGCGCCGGGAGGCGGGAGCCGTGCCCGCGGCCGCCGCGGCCTCGGCGTACTCCGCGCGCTCAAGGCGCCAGCGGGCTACGCGCGCGCGGCGAGTGCCGTCTTCGGTCGGGCTCGACACCGCCACGGCCTGGGCCGCGATCTCGATGGGCTCGTTCAGCAAGGTCTTGGATTCTTTCAGGAACGCGGCGAGCGACTCCGGCGAACGATAGCCGACGGCGCGGGAGATTTCCTGGCCGCGCTCATCGAGCACGAGCAAGGTCGGATAGCCTCCGATCTTAAAGCGGGCCTTCCAGTCCCAGGACAGCTCCGCATCCGCGTCGAGCGCGAGCAAAGTAAAGCCTTCGGCGGCCTTCTGGAAAATCTCGGTCGGATAAACGCCCTCCTCAAGCATGTTACAGGGGGGGCACCAGATGCCGTAGAAGTGGACGAAGATCGGTTCGTGCGCGCGGCGCGCGAAGGTCACGGCCTTTCCGGGCTCGTTGACGAGAAAACCCGCGGCGAAAGGATGAGGCTTGGGCGTGAGCTTGGCGCGTTCGGCGTCCTTTTTCTTGCCGGAGACCGCGACGGTGAAACGCTCCTGGCGGCAGAAGGTCTTGGCGTCGTCGCAGACGCTAGCGACGACTTCGACATCGCCCGACGACGCCAACCGGCAGCGGAACACGCGCGGCGTGACCTCGTCGGCTTTGTTTTTGCCGCACTTCTGCGGCGCTTCCACATTAAAGTGATGTCCCGCGATCGGCTTGAGCTCGATGCGTTCGTTGAGCACGGCCTTAGCGGGACGCGACTGGACCAGGTTTTCGGCGCCCGCGGGCGTGGCCAGGAGGAGAAGCAGTAGGGAGATCATGAGGCGAGTCTACCGCTTCATTCCACTGGCGTCAACCGCACCCGGCCAACTCGCACCGGTGCGAGTTGGCCGGCTATTAGAGGCCGCGGGCCGTGGACACGGCCTTGAGGGATTCCTCGAGCGCGCCCAGGAAAATGTCGAGCTGAGCGCGGCTGATCGTCAACGCGGGTTCCAGGCGGAGGACGCGGGCGTTGATGTAGGTGCCGCTGATCAGGATGTTGCGGCCGAAGAGTTGCTTCGAGACCTCATAGCCGAGGTCGTTGTCCATGAACTCCATGCCGAGCATGAGGCCGCGCCCGCGCGCGAGCTTAAGTATTTGGGGGTATTTTGCCGCGAGAGCGTTAAGCTGCTTGAGCATGTACTCGCCCTTCTCGGCGGCTTGCCGAGGGAGATCCTCGTCGAGCAGAACATTGATCGTCGCGATGGCGGCCGCGCAGGCGGGGGGATTGCCGCCGAAGGTGGTCGTATGGAGGAACGGATTGTCGATGTATTTTTCCCAGGTTTTGGCCGTGCCGACGACCGCGCCGATGGGCATGATGCCGCCGCCAAAGCCCTTGCCCAGAGCCATCAGGTCGGGCACGACGCCATCGTGCTCGCAGGCGAACATCTTGCCGGTGCGGCCCATGCCGGACTGAATTTCGTCGAAGACAAGCATCGCGCCGAACTTGTCGCACAGCTCGCGCGCCGCGGCGAGGTAGCCGGGGGGAGCGACGACGATGCCGCCCTCGCCCAAGATCGGCTCGAGGACGACGGCCGCGACCCGGTCGCCCGAAAAGTCACAAGACTCCATCATCGTCTTCAGGGCCTCGACATTGCCAAAGGGGACATGCGACCAGTTGAGCAGAGGGAGGAACGGCTCGCGGAAGATGGCCTTGGAGGTGCCGCCGAGGGCGCCCATGCTTTTGCCGTGGAAGCCTCCGATGGCGCCGATGAACTTATGACGGCCGGTGGTGAGCACGGCCATCTTTAGGCAGCCCTCGATGGACTCGGTGCCGGAGTTGGTCAGGAAAGCGTACTTGAGGTCGCCGGGCGTAATCAGCGAGACGAGATGGGCGAGATAGGTGCGCAGAGGGTCGATGAGCTCCTGAGAATGAATTCCCTGGCGGTTGAGCTGGTCGATGACGGCCTTGAGCACCTTGGGATGACGATGCCCGGTGACATAGACGCCGAAGCCGCCGAGCATGTCGATGAATTCTTTACCGTTGATGTCCCGAAAGACCGCGCCTTCGTCTTCCCACTCCACGGCCGTGTAGTCCGTGCTGACCGACTTGCGATATTTAAGAAAGCCCTCGTTGACATGGTCGATCCAGTACTTGACCGACTCCTCGATCACGGTCTTCTTCTCGACGGCGGTGAGCGTCTTCTTGCCGATGAGGTCGAGCACGTACGCGGATTTTTCCTTCGCGGCCTTCAGGTCCTGTCCCATGTCGTCGTCTCCTGGTCCTGCGCGTATTTTATCTTTTCCTGTCGCCTGCAGGCCCGCGAAGGCGGTTAGCCCACTGGGCCTCGAAGCGTTCCTGGGGAATATCCATCGCCGCTTTGAGCGGCCCTGATTCCAGCATGCGCTGATCCTTCGCCGGAAGAAGCTTGCCGAGCGCGCGGCGCCCGCCCGGGAATACCTCGAGTATGCCTGAGAGAGCGCGGGCGTAGCCCGCGGGCTCGTGCATGCGCACCCAGCCGTCGGTCAGGCAACGGACGATCTCGGCGATTTCGTCGGGAGCGAGGAGCGGATGGCGTCCGACGCGGCGGCCCCAATCATCGAAGAACGGCCCGATGGGAAGGAGCAGGTCGGCGGATTTTCTTAGGCCTTTCGCGGCGCGCAGAGGATAATGACGATGATTGTCGGCGCCCATGTGCTTCTGATGGATGAGGCCCGCCCGTCCCAGTCGGCCGCCAAATAGCGGCGAGCCCGGCTTGGCGGCATCATAAAGGCAGGCGCGAAGCGCATCGGACGGCTTGAGCTCCCATTGATCGGCGACGCGGTCCAAGTCCCCGAAGTTGTGAGCGATCAGCGCCGAGGACTTCAGCCGCTCGATGCCCTCGCCGCAGTCCGCGTAGGCGCGGTCCTCACGCTCGGCCTCGGCGCGCATGGCGTCGAGCACCACGGTCGACAAGGCGGGCTTCGCCTCCAGGCACGCGGCGTAGGCGCCGACTGCGACTGAGAACCAGGTGCCTTCGTGAGTGGACAGGCGGCGTACGCCCGCGCCGGCGATCTTGGCGGTGACGGGCGCGTAGTCCCAGGCGCCCGCCTCAAGCACGAGCTTGGTCTGCTCCTCGACGAGCCCCGGCTGGACGCTCTGCCAGTGCTTCCAGCGGATGCCGTTGTCCACATCGGTGGGCACGAAGCTGCCCGCGGTCGCCCAGTGCGCGCTTAGGCACAGCTCGTAATACTCCAGGGCGTTGAGCTCCCGGCCGCCGTAGGCGCGCAGCACGCGAAGGTAGCGATGCGCGGGACCCACGGGCTCGGGGCCGGTAAAAAGGAACGGGGCCGCCATGCGGACCTGCTCGATGAGAAGCGTCGGGACGATCGACACTAGAAAGGGTTGTCGGCGTCGGCCAGGAGGGGGAGCGCCGCGTCCTTCGCGGTGACGATGGCCTCTGCCGCAGTCACCGGCCATTGGATGCCGAGCGCGGGGTCGCTCCAGCGGAGGCCCCGGTCCACATCCTTGGTCCAGTAATCGGTGACTTTGTAGGAGACATCGGCGGTCTCCGACAGCGCGCAGAAGCCGTGCGCGAAGCCCGGCGGCACCCAGAACATGCGGTTGCCCGCGTCATCGAGCTCGATCGTGGCGGACTTGCCGAAGGTCGGCGACTTTCGGCGGAGATCGACGACCGCGTCGAGGATGCGACCGCGCGCGCAGCGCACGAGCTTGCCGATCGCCTTCGGCGGAACCTGGTAGTGCATGCCGCGCACGACGCCCTTCTTCGAACGGGAGAGATTGTCCTGCAGGAGCGGCGGCAGGCCGGCCTTGGCCCACTCGTCGGCACGGAACGACTCGAAGAAATAGCCGCGCTCGTCGGGGAAAAAAGCGCCTTCGATGAGAAGCAGGCCGTCGAGGCCGCCGTACGGTTTGAAGGTGAGGGGCATTTGCCTATCCTACCGATTTGGGGCGCAGGCTTCTTTCTTCCAGTACGCCTGTCCCTCGGGAGGCAAGGTGTACACCGGGTCCAGGTATTCGTAGCGGCGTGTGAGCGCGTCCGCGTCCTCTGCCTCGATGCCGGTGCGGTACCCTTTTGTCCAGTAGGAGATGCCTTTGACTTTGTCGTAGTCGGCGAGCTGATGAATCCAGCGCTTGCCGACATACGGCACGTCTACCGTCACGCGCGGCGTCGCGAACCCGGGCAGGTAGCCCATGATGTCGTGCTGGAGCTTCATGCCCTCGGCGATGGACAGGCGCCAGTGCTCGGAGTTGGGGATGAGGTCGGCCATGTAGAAGTAGTAGGGCATGATCTTCGCGTGGTCGAGGAGCATGAAGCACAGCTCGAGAAGATCTTTTTGCGTGGTATTCACGCCGCGCAATAAGACGCCCTGGTTGCGCACGTCACGAAAGCCCATGTCGAGTATTTTGCGCACGGCCTTGCCCACGAGCGGCGTCACTTGGTTGGCGTGGTTGACATGCGTGTGCACGGCGATGTCGATGTTGCGCTCGTGGGAGCGCTTGGCGATGCGCTCAAAGGCCTTGAGCACGTCGTCCTGCAGGAAATGTTGGGGCAGGCCTTGGAGACCCTTCGTCGCGAGCCGAATGTCGCGGATATTCGGGATGTCCATCAAGGACATGAGAAAGGCCTCGAGCTGGGCGATCGGAACATTGGCGATGTCGCCGCCGGAGACGACCACATCGCGCACGCTCGGCGTCTTGCGCAGGTAGTCGAGCATCGCTTCGTAACGATCCTTGGGCGCGGCCTCGAACTTGTGCTTCACGACCTGAGGGACGGAGTTGCCCACAAGGTCCATGCGGGTGCAATGGCCGCAGTACTGCGGGCAGGTGGCGATCATCTCGGCCAACACCTTGGTGGGGTAGCGGTGCGTGAGGCCTTCGCTGGCCCACATCTCGGACTCATGCAGGCTGTCGCGGCTCGCCTTGGGATGGTTGGGCCACTCCGCGTGACGGTCGGAACCCATCGGGATCATATATTTGCGGACAGGATCATTCTTGAGATCCTTCTCATCCATGGTGTTCAGCATCTGCGGGGGGATGAGCAAGGACATCGTCGCCTTTTCCTTCTGGTCCGTGACGATTTCCTCGGCAAGAGCGTCCGTAAGGAACGGTCCGAACACATCCTTCAAATCCTTCAGATTCTTGGCCGAATGCTGACGCTGCCACAGCGCCGACTCCCACTGCTCCTTGGTGACGCCCTTATAGCCGGGAAGGCGCGTCCAATCCGGCTCCTTGAACTCGCGCTTCAGCGGGTACTGGAACGGCTGCTCCGAGGCATGGGCTTTCCCTTTCTTGGCCATACCCTAATTCTAGCAAACCCACCTAAATGGTGTCAGGCCTCCCGGTAGTTGCAGTATTGAATGATGCAACTTTTCGAGGGGTTCAATCGTCTGATATGTATGGGAAGAAGACCACGAATTCATTTTTCGGGCGCCGTCTATCATGTTATGAGCCG
Organism: Elusimicrobiota bacterium; assembly: GCA_043745445.1. Classification (GTDB taxonomy): domain Bacteria; phylum Elusimicrobiota; class Elusimicrobia; order UBA1565; family UBA9628; genus GWA2-66-18. The sequence goes on along the minus strand of JAYTSX010000052.1, from coordinate 3,192 downwards.
AGGCGTAGACCGTCGTTCCATCTTCATCGATGATCATGATCGTCGGCATTTTCTGGATTCGCTCAACCGGCTATGCGGACAGACTTCCGTTGACCGGCTCGCGTACTGCCTGATGGGCAACCATTTCCACCTCGCGCTTCAAGTTGGAGCGATTCCATTGTCTGTCGTCATGCAGCGACTCGAGACCGGATATGCCACCGCTTTCAACGGTCGTCACGGCCGTTCAGGGCATCTCTTTGAAGGACGCTATCACTCGAATTTATGCACGGACGATGCCTATCTCTCCGTTCTTATCCGATACATCCATCAGAATCCGGTTCGAGCCGGCTTGGTGGCGACTGCCGGCGATTGGCATTGGTCGAGCTATAAACAGATCGAAGGGAGCGATGAAGCGGTGCCCGACGGTTTCGAGCCTTGGGGTAAGCCTCAAAACGCGATATCCATGAGCCGATTCATCGACAGGCCGAAATTTGAAATCGCGGAACTGGGTCTGCGAATCCAAGCGCAAACGGGAATCGGTCTAATTGAAATGCAGTCCCCGGGTCGGAGGAGGGTTGTCGTAGCGGCGCGGCGCGCCCTGACTCTTGAGGCGATCCGGAACGGGCATGCGCTGAACTCCATCGCCCGATGGTTGCAATCGACGAAATCCTCCGTTGCGCGTTATTCCCTGGGACATACTGCGACTACCGGGAGGCCTGACACCATCTGATACAATAGGCCATGCTCAAAGGAAAAGTCGCGGTCATCACGGGCTCGACCAGCGGAATCGGGCTGGGGATCGCGAATGCGCTCGCTCAGCAGGGCGCCGATGTGATGCTCAACGGCTTCGGCGAACGCGCGGAGATCGAGAAGCTGCGGCTCGGGCTCGAGCGGCTTTCGGGCGGACGCGCCGCCTATCACGATGCGGACATGAGTAAGCCGGGCGAGGTCGCCGCGCTCGTGCTCGACGCGGAGAGGGTTTTCGGCAAGGTCGACATCCTTGTCAATAACGCGGGCATTCAGCATGTCGCTCCGGTCGAGGAGTTCCCGGCGGACAAGTGGGACATGGTGCTCGCGATCAACCTGACCTCGAGCTTCCACACGATCCGCGCCGCCCTTCCCGGCATGCGCAAGCGGGGCTGGGGTCGCATCATCAACATCGCCTCGTCGCACGGCCTCGTGGCCTCGGTCAACAAGGCCGCCTATGTCGCGGCAAAGCACGGCCTTATCGGCCTGACGAAGACCGTCGCTCTCGAGACGGCGGCGAGCGGGATTACCTGCAACGCAATCTGCCCCGGCTGGGTGCTGACGCCGCTCGTTCAGAAGCAGATCGACGCGCTCGCGACCCGCGACCGTATGACGATCGACGAAGCGAAGGCGAAGCTCCTCGCCGAGAAGCAGCCGTCGCGCGATTTTGCGACGCCCGAGCAGATCGGCGGCATCGCCGTGTTCCTGTGTTCGGATTCCGCGGCCCAGATGCGAGGAGGCTCGATTACGGTGGACGGCGGCTGGACCGCCCAGTAGTCCTCAGCCCCGAAATACTGCAACTACCGGGAGGCCTGACACCTATACTGTCGGGGTCTCGACCCAGGCGACGAGGTCGTCGAAGGCGGCGTGGGCGCGGGGCATGAGGGGCGTGACGAAGGGGAATAGCTCGGCGTTCGTGTCGATGTGCCCGGCGTCGTCCTCGACGATCATCCGGTGCAGGGCGGTCTTGCCGCGGGAGCGTACGAGCTCTTGATAGGACTCGGCATGGCCCGCGAAGGGGATCAGGAAGTCGTGACGCCCGGCGATTGAGATCAGAGGGACCTTGAGGTCGCCGGTGTTTTCGAACTCGCGGATGGCGGCCAACGCGCCTGCGCGTTTGTCGAGATCGTAGTCCTCGAGAGGGCCGGCGTATGTCGGGTCGAGGTCGCTGACGAACAGGCCGAGCGACGATTCCCAGTAGACCAACTGGTAGAGATCGCAGAGCGGCTTCCATTTTGGTTCTACGCCCGGGAAGCCCAAGCGCAGGATAGCGGGGAGCTCGCGCAGTAGGTTCCCCTTGTCCGCGCGCCACAGCACGCCCGAGATCTCGACCGCCCCGTCCACGAAGCCCATTTCGGCGGCGCGGCGCGCGATGAAGCCGCCGTTGGAGAGGCCGACCGCGTAGACTTTCTCGGGCGAGGTCCCGTGACGGCGCAGAATGATCTCCCGGCAGGTCTCGACCAGCATCTCGAGGCGCCCGGTCCAGCGGCGCACGGAGCTCTCGGGGGTCATCGGCATGACCATGGTGTCGGCGTCGAGGAGGGCGCGGCGCACGCCCTTGTCGGTCGCGGCGAACGCGTAGCCCTTGGAGACGAGGTAATCGGAAAAGTACAAGTCGTAGGTATTTTCGTCGGTGACACCGGAGGCGGCGGCGACGACGAGTCTCCCGTTCCAGTCCCGCGGCACGCGCAGAAGAAACCGCGCGCGGTTTTCGGGCGGGAGGGTGCCGGTCACGAGCATCCCCGGGACCGGCTTGAGCAAGGGTGTCCACAACGCCTTCGGGGGCGCGATGTGCAGGGCGTCGAGGGGGAGCGTGCCGGCCGCGCGCTGAGGCGCCGTGGTTAAGTCGGCGACATCCGATTCGGCGATGCCGGGAACGCGCGGCAGGTCCACGCGAAAGGCGAAGGCACGGGGGAGGCTCACGGCTTGAGGAGGGCCGCCAGCTCGTCGCGGCGTTTGAGCGGGAAGTAGTGATCGCCGGTCACGATGCGGGCGCGGAAGCGGCCCGTCTTGTCGGTCAGCACGGTGCCCGAGGGCGGCGCTGACTTCGGGGCCTCGATGCCCAGGCGCTCAAAGAGGACTTTAGCGCTCTCCCAATTCAGGAGCTTGTCGCCGTCGGCGTGCACGAGCTCGAGGTTGATGCCGAGCTGGCGGATGCGGGCCGCGTCCTCAAGAGAAAATTCAAGGCGGAACATGTCGCTCGAGCGGCGCAGAAGGGCTTCCTGCCAACCGGCGTCTTTCGTGTCGGCGGCGAGGTCCTTGAGGAAGGCCTTTCGGATGTGGTCGACGGCTTTGTCCCACGGCTCCTTCAGATCGGCACGCATCATGGCTCCGGCGTCTTTCGCGGCGAGCGAGATGAGCTGGCCGCGCTGGAAATTCCATTGCGCGGCCCACGCGGACGCGGCCGGGATCAGAAACGGGTTGAGACGCGCGGCGCTCTCCCATAATTCGGCGGTCGCGTCGCCG